>DCHJ01000071.1 GCA_002314805.1 Lachnospiraceae bacterium UBA1755
AGGCTGTGTCGGAAGCGGAAGCAGCGGAGAGTGTTGTCGGGGTTCAGAGTAAAGCTGAGACCGAGAGGGAAGACGCGGCAGCACGGCAAGCCGGTGAAAGAGTGACTGAGGCACAGAAGGCAGCAATGTCCGCAGCAACCGATGAAATGGCAGCAGTGTCGGCTGTAACGTCAGCGGGCACAAGCGGTGGATATGCGACCCCGCAATCCCATAGTATGGAATTAAATGAGACTATTAATACCATCAACGGGCTTAAGGCAAAAAATCTGGCTCTGAAAGCTATACTCAGGAAGAATGATTCCATTAATGAAGAGATAGATGCCGTTGATATGGCGCTTGAAAAGATAGATGAGCTTGCCGACACTATGAAAGATTCGTTGGGAGTACACCTTAACGCGCGTGCATCGGAGTATATCCGCGAGATCACTAAGGGAGCATATGATTCGCTCAGCGTGGATGACGAGCTCAATGTATTCATGAATACGAAAGACAGGATGGTGCCCATCGAGCAGGTGAGCAACGGCACGTCAGATCAGATATATATGGCATTGCGTCTGGCCGGCGCAAGGCTTGTGCAGAACGGGGAAGACAGGCTGCCGCTTATTTTCGATGACAGCTTTGTCAATTACGATGATGAGAGGCTGGCCGCAACGCTTTCGTGGCTGGTAAAGGAGTACCGGGGACAGGTGATAATGTTCTCCTGCCAGAGCAGGGAAGAGGAGCTCCTCAAAGAAAACGGCTTGACTTTTAACGCAATTCATTTATAATTGGTTTCATTGCAGGTGTAGTTCAGTGGTAGAATGTCAGCCTTCCAAGCTGAATATGTGGGTTCGATTCCCATCACCTGCTCTTTTTGTGCGCAATTTTGCGCACAGAGGCAGGTGAAAGGAATCGAACCGGGTTCGTGTCTCCGCTCCGCTGCGGTCGGCGCAAAACGAAGGTCCACAGGACCTTCTGCGCCCCATCACCTGCTTTTTTGTGCGCAATTTTGCGCACAGAGGCAGGTGAAAGGGAATCGAACCGGACCAATTTGAACCATAAAAAGGTCAGTACAGTCCGTTCCATATCAGTTGAGATTGATCAAACAGGGAAGACCACGAGACTCCGCTTTCTGTATAGTCGAAAAGAGCATCGTTATAGAAAACAGGAATACACGCCCGCTCACCGGTGGGGAGGATGACCGTGATCATATAGGCATTCAGCGATGAAAGGTAGTCTCGCGAATCCAACGAATCGATGATAACCGTGTCGCCCTTTTTCAGCGGGTGCATTGTTATACCATTCTCATCCTTGGTATAGCATGCCGCTGGTTCAACCAGCTTCAGTTCATCACGGTTAAAGACAGAGGAGCCGTTCTTTTTTATCCCTTCGTCAGTGACAGAATAGTAACAGTAAATACACCTGACTCCGGTATCAAAATAATGAAGATAAGTAAAAAAACCTTTATCGGTGACACTGCATACTTCTCCGCCATAATCGGCTTTTTTAGTGATTCCGTTATCTGTTATCAGAAACTCCTCAACGCATTTATGATCATTTTCGCCGGTTCCTCCGGATAATAGCAGAAAGCTTTTATCCTGAAGATTCAGGAGATAAGCACCGGAAAGCCCACAGAGATCGGTGAATATTTCTTGACCGTTATACTTGATTCTTACGGTATAGGAGATCCAGCGACTCCAGGTTTTCGGATCAAGTAAGTCTACGATAACTGAAGGATCAGTGAAAAGAAACCAGCTTCCGGGTCCGTCGGCAGTATAAGATTCTCTGCGCTCTGTACAAATCTTAAGTATCTGCTCTGAATTACCGATAGTAACCGGACAATCTTTATCCGGTTCCAGTTCTACCAATTCATTCAGGAGTGAAAGATCCTTTTCTTCTTCAGCAGCACTTTCGCTTTCGAGTTTATCCAACAGAGCCAGGTTGGCGTTCTCGGTCTCGTTGAGAGAGACGGAATCGTTCTGCCCGTAGTTTGGTGTGTACCACTTCTGGGTGTAAAAATAGGCTCTGAGAACAGGATCGTCAAAATCCCACCCGTGCCGGGCCAGGATCTCATTTCTGATCAGGTTGATCTTTGATTTGCTGAAGCCTGCCAGTTCTTTTCTCAGCAAAAGGCGAGAGTTGCTTTCTGGCATTATGTAATAATCATTATCGCCTGCAGGATCCCAAAGGGAGACAGCTTCCATTACAAGCTCTTTGGGGACAGAATGGACACCGTAGGAGACAGATGGCATTTCGGATTCAGGCTCTTTTGCTGAAACAGCCTCTGTCGTTTCATCCGTCGGGTCTTTTTTTGAAGTAACATCCGCCTCGTCCGCTTTCGAAGTCATATCAGCCGAGCTCGTTTCTTCTGCTTGTGACACCGGTTCATACGTCACAGCAGATTCCGTTTCATTCACGTCAGTATTATCAATATGAACAGACTTCTCCTGTGATCCGGCAGCAGCATTTACTGTACAGCCGGTAAGAAAGCAGATGATCATTATGACAGCAATTTTTCGTAGAATAGGTTTATATCTCATGATTCCTGCCCTTAGAGAATTCGACTGATGCAAGAGGAACACCACTATCTCAATTTCAGGAAGGGAAGCTCCATATCTGCATATACATGTCCGTCAAAATACTTATATGGGGATACCGGAAGGAAGCTAACACAATAGTTTCATACTGAGTACAGTTTACAATTTTAATGTAAGACAGTCCATTAATAAAATCCGACCATTTTCTGAAAAATAACTATACTGCTGTATAGCGGTTCATTAAGTCTTGTCTTACAGCATATTAATCATCCAAAAAGTCAGGAAGATTCATATATTCTTACCAAAATGATATAAAAGAATTCCAATTTATTTGTACAGTATTGCCAAGCTATGCTATAATATCAGCACACGTAATTATTTGTTTTAAGCATTTTTAACAGCGAGGTAGCGACATGATTAAAAAAGAAATGATTGCTATGTTGTTAGCCGGTGGACAGGGAAGCCGCCTCGGGGTGCTTACACAGAAGGTTGCTAAGCCGGCGGTGTCTTTTGGCGGCAAATACCGTATCATAGATTTTCCGCTGAGCAACTGTATCAATTCAGGTGTAGACACCGTGGGAGTGCTGACTCAGTACCAGCCATTACGGCTCAATGCACACATCGGTATCGGGATCCCGTGGGATCTTGACCGAAACAATGGCGGCGTTACGATCCTGCCACCATACGAGAACATCGGCGGCAGCGACTGGTATTCAGGAACAGCCAACGCAATCTATCAGAATCTGGAGTATATGAAAAGCTTCAGCCCCGACTATGTACTCATTCTCTCCGGAGACCATATTTACAAGATGGATTACGAGATGCTGCTTGACTATCACAAAGCCAACAATGCCGATGTGACCATCGCAGTAATGCCGGTCCCGATAGAGGAAGCATCAAGATTCGGAGTGGTAGTAACCGACGGCAAGGGACGCATCACAGAGTTTCAGGAGAAGCCCCCGGAGCCCAAGAGCAACCTGGCATCTATGGGCATATACATCTTCAGCGCAGACCTTCTTTTCGAGGCACTCACAGAACTTAAGGATGTACCGGGCTGCGACTTCGGAAAGCATGTTATCCCATATGCACATGAGCACGGCAAGCGGATCTTCGCGTACGAGTTCAACGGCTACTGGAAGGATGTAGGGACACTGCAGAGCTACTGGGAAGCAAATATGGAGCTCATCGATATCGTGCCGGAATTCAATCTATATGAGGAGTTCTGGAAGATATATACCAAGACGGAGACCATAAGACCACAGTACGTAGGTGCGGGTGCGCATATCGAGAGGAGTATCCTGGGTGAGGGCAGTGAGATCGAAGGTAAGGTATTTAACTCCGTAATAGGAGACTGTGTCACGATCGAGCCCGGAGCAGAGGTATACGATTCCATTGTCATGAAGGGATCGGTGGTTGGTGCAGGAACCAGACTTTATAAGACTATTGTTGCCGAGAACACCCGCATCGGGAAGAACTGTGAGATCGGCGCGGGAGAGTACCGTGACAATGCAGTCGATCCGAGAGTATACGCCGCAGAGCTGGCGGTTATCGGAGAGGAGACAGTGATCCCGGACGGGATCAGGATCGGAAAGAATACGGCAGTATGGGGAGTTACTACAGCAGCGGATTATGAAAACGGTGAGCTGCCCGGTGGCGGTTACCTCGTAAAAGGAGGTGAGAAGTCATGAAAGCTGTAGGAATAATTCTGGCGGGCGGCGGTTCCAAGAAGATGCGCGAGCTCAGCAGTCTCAGAGCAGTATCAGCAATGCCTATCGCGGGCAGCTACAGAGCGATCGACTTTGCTCTCAGCAATATGACTAATTCTCATATACAGAGAGTAGGCGTATTGACACAGTTCAATTCAGTCAGCCTTAACGAGCACATGAATTCCTCCAAATGGTGGGATTTCGGACGTAAGCAGGGTGGACTGTTCGTATTCTCACCCACGATCACATTTACGCACAGTGACTGGTATCGTGGTACGGCAGATGCTCTGTATCAGAACCTCAATTTCTTCTACAGATCTCATGAACCGTATGTAGTCATCGCCTCGGGCGACGGTATCTACAAGCTGGATTACAATAAGGTCATAGAGTATCATATCGAGAAGAAGGCTGATATCACGGTAGTATGCTCAAGGGTGGGACCCGAAGAAGACATCTCAAGATTCGGCGTGGTACATACCGCAGAAGATGGACGGATCACAGAGCTTGAGGAAAAACCGGTGGAGTCCGAGACCCGTAACGTTAACTGTGGTATCTACGTTATCAGGAGAAGGCTTCTCATAGAGCTTCTCGAAGGCTGCGCAACAGAAGAAAGATATGATATCGTCAGAGATATCATTATCAGATACAGAAACCATAAGCGTATTTACGCTTACAATCTGGAAAGCTACTGGAGTAATATCTCTACGGTAGAGGCTTACTACAGGACAAACAGGGATTTCCTGAAGCCGGAGGTCAGAAAGCACTTCTTTGGCGAGCTGCCGGAAATATACAGCAAGGTTGAAGACAATCCGCCTGCCAAGTATAATCCGGGAGCATGCGTCAAGAATTCGCTGATCTCCAGTGGATGTATTATCAACGGGCATGTCGAGAACTCGGTACTGTTCAAGGATGCCTACGTCGGAAACGGAGCAGTCGTCAAAAACTCAATTATACTTGGCGACGTCTACATCGGCGATAACACGACTGTTGAGAATTGCATTATAGAAAGCCGCGGAACTCTTGAAGGTGGAAAGAGTTATGTCGGTAGCCCCGAAGAAATCAAGGTCGTTGTTGAGATGATGGGGAGATATCCTTTAAACGCTCAAAAGGAGGGGCACAAATGAATATCACTGATATAAGAGTTAGGAAGATCGACAAGGATGGAAAGATGAGAGCTATCGTTTCGATAACGATCGACGATGAGTTCGTAGTGCATGACATCAAGGTCATCGAGGGTGACAAGGGCATGTTTATCGCTATGCCTTCGCGTATGGCAAGTGACGGAGAGTATAGAGATATAGCTCATCCGATTAACTCTGCTACCAGGGACAGGATCCAGAAAATGATCCTGGAAGCTTACGAAAAGGCCGGAGCAGCCGAGATCTGATTCCGGGAGTAAGAAAAAAAGAAGCAATATCTGACCGAAAGGCGGACATTGCTTCTTTTATTGTGCATCTGGCGGTGCACGTTTTGTTAAAAAAGTGCCACAGCCGCAACAAAAAGATACCGATGATTACAGAGGATCTTATGAGCAATGGCTGTACCGGGTCTCTGAGATAATTAAAGTTCACTTACGATCGCGGCTCCGAGGATCAGCACGGCTCCGATGATCCCGGTGACACCCATATCCTCATGCAGGATGAACTGCGACAGGATTATGGAAACCACAGGATCCACATAGCTGAAAATTGCGACCTGCTGCAGCTTAAGCTTATCGACAGCGCCAAAGTAGAGCAGATACGTAAAGCCTGTATGGAACAGGCATACAACTGCGAGCATAAGTATCGTCAGAGGAGTGAAGGCTGAGGCAAGGGAGGGCTCGGTAAAGACTCCTTTTATGAGCAGATACGGTATTACAGCGACAGCAGCCGAGAAAAGTTGGAGCGCGGTCTTTTCATATGGGTCCACATCGCTTACCAGCTTGCTGATGCTGATGACTGCGGCATACAGCACAGCGGATACAAGACCAAAGATGACACCCCTCAGATCATTCATACCCACACCTTCTCCCAGTATTCCCGACACGAGGATCATACCTGCAAAGGCAGCGATGACACAGACTGCTTTTTTTAAAGTAATACGCTCTTTGAAAAGAATCGGTGAGACAATGATAAGAAAGACCGGCGCCATGTAATAGCACAGACTTGCCGTTGCGATCGAGGTATAATTATAAGCTTCGAAAAGAGTGATCCAGTTAAAGCCCATGATGGCACCGCTGATGACAAGGATCCACCATTTTCCGTGAAAATGAACAAAGGAAAAGGGAGTGCCGCGCACAGCAAGAAAAACGAGGATGAATGCACAGCCGATGAAGCCGCGGATCATGGCGAGTAGCCCTGAATCAAGAGGGATAAAACGCCTGAAGATGCCGATAGTGCCGAAGACGGCCATGGCAAAAATGAACCGGATCAAATACCTGTTGGAGTCTTTTTCTTTGATGTCTGTCATGTCTTAACCGGGGAAATTATGATTTAATAAACAATCCCATTTTCCTATCTTCGCAAATTTATAAAATCAAGTCTCATCATTTCGCTGAGCCGGGGCTGATCCATAACGTGTAATGACATATTAATTAAGCGAAGCCGCACTAGATATTGTAGGGATAAAAATGGCCTCCACAACAATTCTTACAGTAACCTTACAACGCATTTACTATGTGATTAAACCACTTTTCAGAAAGCGGAGCTTTGTTATAATAAGCTTACCAAATTGTGAAAGGAGGAGCAAGAAAATGTTTTTGGGCAAAAGATCAGTTGCCGTTGTTCTTGTTGTGATCCTTTCACTGTCAGTGATGCTGCCTGTCTATGCGGCAAATGACCGCCTGTATGGGGATGAGGTCATCATTGATGATGTGAGTGATGACGAGTTCTTCTGGGCGAAGGTCGATGATGTCTGGGTATGTACGGATGCCTTCGGCGAGCCTGTGACAGGGTGGGCAAAAAAGGACGGCAGTCAGTGTTTCCTCAACAAAAACGGAGAGATGAGGACCGGCTGGATCAAGTATCAGGGCAAGTGGTATTATCTCTATACCGAGGAGGATGTCAAGGACAGGAATATTGACAAGTCGCTCATAGGCACTCTGGCAAAGGATACATGGATAGATAATTATTACGTGGACGAGGACGGAGTCCAGAAAAAGATAAAGAAATAAGAAGCTCACAGCGGACCGGTGTGCAGGAGATGATGATACACACAGAGGGAGAGGGGAGCTTCTTTTTTTGTGCACTGCGGGCATCACGATGTCTGTGCCGCGCTGTACCCGGACCGGGTGGAGACAGATTGCAGATGAACCTGCATCAGAAAAGACAGATGCTGCTCAACCCTTTTCGATAATACTGTATGCGGGCGTGAATTCATGATTTCTATGTAATCGCGTGCCCGTTTGTGATAAAATATGTAATTGTTACAGATGGAGCGCGGAGCTGGCGATTCACTTGATACTCCGGTTAATTTTCGTTTTGTGAGCAGACCGCGTCACAAACAGTAATGAAAGATCTGTATTTTTGTGCTAAAGAACTGCTGATTGTAGCTGCGGCGTGAGGATTCGGTATGAGACTGTATCAGTGGTCGGAAAGTCTATGCGGGCGGAAGACCAATTGGAAGCACGCGGCTTCAGTCGTGTGAGGCATCATGGAGAATACATTGTAGTTTTATCAGGTGAGACCTTGACGTTTCTGCATCTGAGAAGATACAGAAAGAAATTGTTCATTAAAACAGCATTTCGTAAAGAATTCAGGAAAGAGGTATGGTTATGTCGGATGTATATTTTACTTCGTTTAAGACAGAGCTTGGAGTATCACTTCTTCAGAAGCTTCATGACCTCATGAAGGATGCAGGCTTTGAGAAGATCGATTTCAAGGATAAGTTCGTAGCTATCAAGATACATTTCGGAGAGTACGGCAATCTGGCGTTCCTGCGCAGCAATTATGCAAAGGTCGTTGCTGACTACGTTAAGGAGCTTGGAGGCAAGCCTTTCCTTACAGACTGCAATACGCTATATGTGGGTTCCAGGCGCAATGCTCTGGAGCATATGGACACAGCATATCTTAACGGGTATTCACCGATGCAGACCGGCTGCCATGTGATCATTGCCGACGGACTTAAGGGCAATGACGAGAGACTTGTGGATGTGAAGGGCCTTGATGTGCCGCCGGTAAGGATAG
>DCHJ01000056.1:0-130 GCA_002314805.1 Lachnospiraceae bacterium UBA1755
CGCGGTATTTCCACTCAGATGACGGCTCTCGCCTCAGTTTCCGACGTCGCGTTACTAAGCTCATACATCACTTCGCTCGTATTCGCTAAGTAACGACGTCTCCAAATGCATCTTCGCGGAAACACCGTGC
>DCHJ01000056.1:152-5528 GCA_002314805.1 Lachnospiraceae bacterium UBA1755
CCGGCTCAGGGCAGAGGTGCACAGTGCCGCCGGCTTGAGGCAGTAATAACAGAGCCGGCGACGCGGTATTTCGCTCAGATGACGGCTCGCGCCTCAGTTTCCGACGTCGCGTTACTAAGCTCATACATCACTTCGTTCGTATTCGCTAAGTAACGACGTCTCCAAATGCATCTTCGCGGAAACACCGTGCCGCCGGCTCGTGGCGGATGCAGCATAGTGCAGCTGACCTGATGCGGTAATGACAGAGAACGCCGCGGTATTTCCGTGCAGCAGAGAGGATAATATATGTACATAAACAAGTTTAAGGAGTGTGAACTTTCAGCACTGGGCATGGGGACCATGAGGCTGCCGCTCAACAGTGATGACCAGAAAGACATCGATATCGAAAAGGCAGGGGAAGTGATAGCATATGGACTGAGTCACGGAATCAATTACATTGATCTGGCATATGGATATCACGATGGAGTATGCGAGGAGGTCATGGGAAGCATCCTTAAGGACTATCCGAGAGACAGCTATTATCTGGCGGATAAGTTTCCGGGCTACATTGAGGAACTGGCGAAGAAACCTCAGGAGGTTTTTGAAACACAGCTTAAAAGGACCGGAGCAGGATATTTTGATTTTTATCTGCTTCATGCGGTTATGAGTGATAATGTGGACAGCTATCTTGATCCTGAATATGGAGTGATAGATTATCTTCTTGAGGAAAAGAGTAAGGGCAGGATAAAGCATCTTGGTTTTTCGTGTCATATCTCACCTGAGGGACTGGAAGATTTTCTGTCTAAGCGCGGAAGTGATATGGAGTTCTGTCAGATACAGCTTAACTGGCTGGACTGGACGGTTCAGGATGCAAAGAGGAAGGTGGAGATACTCAGGCAATTCGGCCTGCCAATCTGGGTCATGGAACCGGTGCGCGGCGGCAAGCTGGTAAGACTTGCATCGGAGGATGCCGCAAAATTAAAGGAATTAAGACCTGAGGCAGCCACTGTGGAATGGTGTTTCAGATTTCTGCAGTCGATACCTGAGGTGAAGATGGTATTGTCCGGCATGAACAGTATTCAGCAGATCACTGATAATGTCAGATATCACGAGTGCAGAGAATCGTTAAATGCAAAAGAAATGAATACTATCACCGGTATAGGTGAAAGGATGAGCCGCGATGACAGGGTTCTCTGTACTGCCTGCCGCTACTGCGCTCCTCATTGCCCAATGAAGCTGGATATTCCCGGGCTGATAAGGCTTTACAATGAACTCAGTCATGCCGACGGAGATCCCGGGGCAGCGGCCAGGCTTGAAGCATTGTCAGAGGAAGAAAAACCGCATAACTGCATCGGGTGCGGCACGTGTACGTCATTATGCCCTCAGGGTATTAAGGTATCTGAAGTGTTGAAAAAGCTATAATAAACGAAGGGCAGTCATTTTTATTAAAGTACTCGATCATGCGGACTGAAACGCCCCGGCATTATAAGCGGTTCAGTTACGGTACAGGAGGAAGAACAGTGATGAAATGGTATGAGAACAGTTTTCGCCGTCATCTGGCTGATATGCATCTTGAAGACTGGAATGATGAGTTTTTCAGAGATTTTGAGCCTCAGGATTACGTGGACAATCTCAAAAAAGCGCATATTCAGACTGCAATGATATATCTGCAGTCACATGTGGGCTATTGCAACTTTATTACGGCATCAGGCAAGGCGCATAGGGCAATGAATGTGCCCCATAACAAGATCCAGCAGCTGGTGGAGCTCTGCCACGAAGCAGGCATAAGTGTTGTGGGATATTATAGCTGCATTTACAATACATGGGCTCATGATACATACAAGGACTGGCGAATGGTCAATAAGGACGGTCTCTCGATGCGTCAGCGCATACCGCATTACCGTTATGGCTTCTGCTGTCCGAACAATGAGGATTACAGAGAGTTTGTCCGTAAACAGATATTTGAAATTGCAGACAGCTTTAAGCTTGAAGGTATGTTTTATGACATGCTCTTCTGGGAGGATATATGCTACTGTCCTGAGTGCAGGAAGCGCTTCCGCAGGGAGACGGGACTGGAGCTTCCTGAGAAGACCCTGACTCCGTTCACGGCTCTTATTACAGGTCAGCGCGGGGAGCAGTGTTTTGCATTGCCTGATAAGGGCTGGAGCGATCCTGTCTGGATAAAGTTTATCGAAGCAAGAGCCCGCTGGATGGGAGATTTTGCAGGCTTTGTGGCTGACTGTACAAGAGAAGCAATGCCGGGTGTTACCGTAGAGCACAATTATGCATCCGCGGTGGCAGGTGACTGGAGATACGATTCGGGAGAGCTTGTCAGCAATGTCTGTGATTACGTGGGCGGAGATCTGTACGGCGATGATTACAGTCATTCATTCACGGCTAAGTATTATCTCAATGTTACAAAGAATCAGCCCTTTGAATATATGACAGCCAGATGCCAGGTAGGCCTGAACAGACATACATTGACCAAGTCAGAACGTCAGCTGCGTCTTGAGACCATGCTCATTGCAGCTCATCACGGGGCAAGCTTTTTCATCGATGCCATTGACCCAAAGGGTACTATGGATACACGTGTGTATGACCGTATGGGCAATGTGTACGCAGAGCAGGCAAAATATGAGGATACCTTCCGCCGAGGAGAGCATCTTGAGGATGCGGCAGTATTCTATTCCGCAGCAGGACGCTATAATCCTAACGGAGATGATGGTCTCAACAGCCGTACGGCGTCTGATGCGGCAGTCAGGAGACTGATCCGGCAGCACATTCCGGTAGGTGTTATCAATAATACTATGAATAAGGATCTTTCCGGCTATAAGGTGATCATTGCACCCGCAGTCGCAGGTATCTGGCCTGAGGCAAAGCAGGGACTGATCGATTACGTAAATAACGGCGGCAGCCTTTATTTCAGCGGCAACGGCGCACCGGAGCTGCTGGAGGAATTCTTTAATGCAAGGATAGATCATATCACTGAAGAAAACTGTACATATATCGCCCCGGCAGCGGGTCATGAGGATCTTTTCAGCGAGTTCACCGGGGATTACCCTCTCAATGCATTCTGTCATCAGGCAGTACTTGCAAACGGGGGGCTGAAGGGTGAGGTCATCGGCCGGATGGTCCTTCCGTATACTGCAAGGACTGAAGACAGATATGCATCTATCCATTCAGACCCGCCTGGCGTCTGGACAGAAAATCCGAGTGTGCTGTACACAGAATACGGTAAGGGCCGTGTAATGTGGTCGGCAGTTTCCTTTGAAGCATTTGAGGGATGGCAGTATGAAGAGATGCTCATGAGCTTCATCGGGTATCTGGGTGCTAAGGACTGGACACTTACCACGGACGCCGCTGAAGGCGTGGAGCTTGTGACATTTAAGACAGAGGAAGGATATCTTATCAGTGCAGTAGACATGCAGTCCCAGATAAGAGATATCAATGACAAGCCTATCCGTATCGAGGTAAAGGCAGATGGCCCTAAGACGGTCGAGTTACTTCCGGAAAGAAACAGGATCCCGTCTGAGTATAAGGATGGGAAGGTATGCTTTACATTACCGGCACTATCTCAGTTTGCGATGTGTGAAGTTAAGTGACCGGGGGATATGAGCAAGAAGAAGGATATTGCTTTTCAGCAGCAATGGTGATGAGCCCTGCAGCCTGTGACGGAAGGGCTGAAGATCACATAAGACAATAAACAGAGGCGCACCGGTTCTCCTTACAGGGGCCGATGTGTCAGAGCAAAAACAGATAATAGATATAGACAAGGAAAGAAGGTAAAAGTATGTCAGCTTACTCAGTCAGACCAACTCCGGGAGATTCTTCATGGTTTACCAGAGATCGCTTCGGAATGTTTATTCATTTCGGGATTTACTCAATGCCTGCAAGACATGAATGGGTAAAATCCAATGAAAAGATAACTGAAGAAAAATATGATAAGTACTTTAAGTATTTTGATCCTGACCTTTATGATCCGAAGGATTGGGCAAGACAGGCAAAGGCAGCGGGTATGAAGTATGCAGTACTTACCACCAAACATCATGACGGATTCTGCCTTTTTGACAGTAAATATACAGATTACAAGGCTACAAATACACCCTGCGGCAGAGATCTCGTACGTGAATATGTTGAAGCATTCAGGGCTGAAGGCCTACATGTAGGTCTTTACTATTCACTCATAGACTGGCATCATCCGGATTTTACACTGGATGTATATCATCCGAGAAGAGATGATGAGAATGCCTTTGAACTCAATAAGGGACGTGACATGAAGAAGTACACAGAATATCTTCACAATCAGGTCACAGAGCTTATGACCAATTACGGGAAGATCGATATCCTGTGGCTTGATTTCTCTTATCCGTGGATGAACGGCAAGGGAGACAAGGCATGGATGCGCGGAAAAGACAAGGATGACTGGGAGGCAGAAAAACTGCTTGCTCATGTAAGAGAGCTGCAGCCGGGTATACTGATCGATGACCGCGCAGGAGTGGAAGCCGATATGACAACACCTGAGCAGGTGGCTATCACAGACTGGCCAAGACATAAGGTGACAGGAGAAAGACTCCTCTGGGAAACCTGTCAGACCTTCTCGGGTTCATGGGGATATGCAAGGGACGAGATGAGCTGGAAATCTCCGGAGATGCTCATCCGGATGCTCATCAACACAGTATCATACGGCGGCAATCTCCTTATGAACGTGGGGCCTACAGCAAGAGGCTGTCTGGATAGCAGGACAGAAGCGGCACTTAAGGCTTTTGCTGAATGGATGAAATACAACAGCCGTTCTATTTATGGCTGTACCATGGCTGATCCCGGATTTACGGCACCGCCTGACTGCAGATTTACCCAGAGTCAGGACGGAAAGAGACTGTATCTGCATATGTTTGCATATCCGTTCCATACAATACTTCTTCCCGGAATGGCAGGAAAAGTTGACTATGCGCAGTTCCTCAATGATGGCAGTGAAGTACGCTTCTCTGACGGAGTAATGCAGTATATTACAGATCTTGAGGACGAAAAGCTTGAGGGTGACCCGCTGGTATTGTATCTGCCTACAGTAAAGCCTGATCATATAGTACCGGTCATTGAATTATTCCTGAAGTGACGGGACCGGGGCAGTTAAGGAACAGGGTATACGGGTATGCTCCCTGTCTCGCGATTCTTATATCATGAAGGATCATAAACTTCTATTCGAATTAGAACTAAAAATGAACACGGAGGTCAGATCCTTTAAGAAAAGCGCGTCACGACGCGGAAAAACCGCTGTTTTGCTTGCGAACCGGTGGAAAAATTAAAAATTTGGAAATAGCGGATTCGCCCTTTTCATATGATACTATAATGAATTGATAAATGATTCGATAAACAATAGAAAACGAGGCAAATCATTGG
>DCHJ01000072.1:0-173 GCA_002314805.1 Lachnospiraceae bacterium UBA1755
TGTCAGATTTGACACTACCTGATTTTAACAGGAGGAGAAAGAAATGGATTCTAACAGAAGACCGGACGATATGAAGAGGATAAACACACCGGAGCTTGCAAACGCATTTGTTGATGAGCAGGTCAAGGCGATCAGAGCGCAGGTAGGGGACGGCAAGGTATTGCTTGCACTTT
>DCHJ01000072.1:282-428 GCA_002314805.1 Lachnospiraceae bacterium UBA1755
GGTGAGCCCGAGCAGGTAATCGAAGTATTCCGCAATCAGCTCAAGGGCAACCTCATATATGTAGATGCAGTTGACCGCTTCCTTGACAAGCTTGCAGGAGTTAAGGATCCCGAGACAAAGAGAAAGATAATCGGCAAGGAATTCAT
>DCHJ01000072.1:491-9170 GCA_002314805.1 Lachnospiraceae bacterium UBA1755
TCCTCGGACAGGGTACGATCTATCCTGATATCCTCGAGTCAAAAGACGGCATCAAGGCGCATCACAATGTAGGCGGACTTCCGGCAGAGCTTAATTTCGAACTGGTTGAGCCTGTAAAGCTGCTTTACAAGGATGAGGTAAGAGAAGTGGGTCGTGCACTGGGACTGCCGTCAGGCATGGTAGACCGTCAGCCGTTCCCGGGACCGGNNCATTCCCAGGCCCAGGTCTTGGTGTCCGATGCACTGGCGCAATTACAAGAGACCGACTTGAAGCATTACGCGAATCTGATGCAATTCTTCGAGAAGAGTTTGCTAAGTGTGGCCTTGAAGGAAAAGTATGGCAGTACTTTACAGTAGTTCCGGATTTCACATCAACAGGGATCAGGGACGGGAAGAGGACTGACGACTGGATGGTAATCCTCCGTGCGGTAAACTCGGTAGATGCTACATCAGCAACAGTAGAAGAGGTGCCGTATGAGGTACTCTTCAAGATCCGTGACCGTATCTTCAGCGAAGTCAAGGGTGTAAACAGAGTACTCTTTGACCTCTCGACAAAGCCGGTAGCTACGATCGAGTACGAGTGAGAAAACCGGGGGGACAGGGGGACGGTTCTGGTGTAAACACCAAACCCGGCATGCGTACCATCAGATACTATAAAAGGACCGGATGACCGGTCCTTTTAATGTGTAACCGGGTTCGCTTTGCAGGATAACCTCCCTCTGTCAACACTTAAAAAATACATAAGAAAAACTTACTTATAGCATGGTGCTATTGTGTAAAAACAGATGCTTATATATAATTGAGTCATGATAACAATACAAGGAGGTCAGCAATGAAACGTGTTTTAACTATTCTCTTAACTATTGCTCTTGTGGCCACTATGGCTATCCCGGCTTTTGCAAATGATGGTACAGTGACTATGTATACGACAACAGCAACACCGGCGTATGTATCACCAAATGCATCATCTAAGATACTTGCTACTTTCCCGGCAGGCAAGAGGATCACCACATATCCGGGAGAAGATCAGAACGGTTTCAAGCATTGCTTCACTAATGAGACAGAGTTCTGTTATATACCTGCAGCTTTTCTGACAACTAATTCCAGCGCTTCATCCGAGCCTGCTCCTGTAATACCGGAGACCGGTACAGAGAGAGTTGTAAGCGGAACAACCAATTATCTCGCTCTTCGCAGCGAGCCCAGCCGCAGGGCAAGCAATGAGATCGGAAGATTGTACAATGGTGAATACTTCTTTGTAAAGGAATTCCGTACTGACGGATTTGCATACGGCAGGACACGTAATGGCAGGTACGGATATGTAGTATCCGATTATCTTGAGGTACCGGGCGCAGTAAGTAGTACATATTATGCCGGACATGACTGGTCACCTGTATATAGCTACGAGTATTACAGAGACAATAATCCTGATGTAGTAGCATCTCTTGGAGCAAGCGAGAGTGCCCTTATCGCTCATTTTGTAAATCATGGTATTTATGAAGGAAGACAGGGACGTGCCGACTGGAATGTATATAATTATATGAAGCAGCATCCGGAGTATGTAAGGATCTACGGAGATGATCTTTCAGCATACTACAAGATCGCAGTAGGTATCAGACCTTAACAACGGGGACGGTTCTTGTGTAAACCGGATGTGCGTACCCGCAAATCTCGGATGCAATACATGTCAGGTTGTCATAGGCAGTAAACCCGACATGCGCACCCGCAAATCATAATATTTATATTTATACAATGGGACGTCTTTATTGTTGGCGTCCCATTATTGCGCTTAACAGTACCTCGTCAAAAACCATGACCGAAAACGACAATCTTGTATTTGATTTCAGGCGGTTTATAATATTCATCTAATAAGATACTTCTAGAAGTATCAATTCTATTTTTGAGAAAGCAGTTACAATTGTTTCTTATCTGGAATTTTTATCCAGAGGTATTGTTATCTTGCCACGGCAACCACGCAAAAAATCTAATACTGGTATCTATCACATTATGCTCCGCGGCATTAACAGGCAGAGCCTTTTTGAGGATGATCACGACAGATACAAGTTCGTCAGGATACTTGATACCTGCCGAGAAGAGGCTGTCGGTAATGAGCGAATCAGGATGTTTGATGTATATGCCTGGGTAATCATGGGAAATCATGTCCATCTTGTGCTGCGGTTTCTTGGAGAGGACTCCTCCATGCAGCATGTCATGAAGAGAATCTGTGTGGCTTATGCTTATTATTACAATCAAAAGAACGAAAGGATCGGACCTGTGTTTCAGGACCGCTACAGGAGCGAACCGATAGAAGATGAGAGGTACTTATTCAATGTGGTCAGGTACGTGCACATGAATCCGGTGAAGGCCGGCATGTGCGACGATCCTATCGAGTATTCATGGTCGAGCTATCGGGAATACATGCACAAGAAGTCAGTGGCTGGAATCGTTGACAGAGAGACAGTTCTCGAAAAAATGCGTCAGATTGAAATGGTCCAAGGTGAGAACACGAATCTTGATAGTGCTGAGTTTGAGAAATGGACTATAGAGAAAGATGATGGGGCTTACCTTGAAATATGCCATGAACGAAAAAAGACTATATCTGATGACACAGCCAGGGAGGAGATGAAGAAGTACGGATGCAATTGTATTGAAGATTTTCGCGAATTAGACTATGATAAAAAGGTCAGTTGTATCCGATCGATGCTTGGTAAAGGAGCCGGCATCTCGCAAGTCAGCAGGATTACCGGTATCAGTCGACCAACGATATATAAGATGAACGGAACGGACAGGGGGACGGTTCTTGTGTAAATAGATAATACGTTTACAGGAGAACCGTCCCAATTGTCAGAAAGGAGAGTCAGATGAAAAAGTATGATGCAATCGTTGTAGGCGCAGGTAACGGCGGACTGTCATCGGCCTGTCGTATTGCCAAGGCCGGACGCAAGGTACTGCTCATAGAGCAGCACAACCTGCCGGGTGGTGTTGCCAGCAGTTTCCGCAGAGGACGCTTCGAGTTTGAGACGGCACTCCATGAGCTTGCCGCAATCGGAACGCCTGAGAAGAGAGGTGACATCTACAAACTTGTAAATGAAGATTATGGTGTAGATATCAAATGGCTTCCGATTCCGGATCTCTTCCGCAGTATCCATATGGACGATGACGGACATGTGATCAGGGATTTTACAATGCCTAAGGGACGCAAGGCTTTCACCGACAAGATGGAGGAGTACGCACCGGGCAATCGCGAAGCTATGAGCAAGTTCTTCGAGCTTTTCGATGAGTGTGAGAAGGCACTTGATTATATCGGAAAGTCAGGAGGCAATCCTGATTCCAAGGTGCTCCGCAGTGATTATCCAAATTTCCTTAAGGTGGGCGCATACGCACCTATGGATGTACTCAAGGCTCTTAAGTTCACACCGGATGCGATCCGCATCATGGGAACGTACTGGAGCTACATGGCTGTTGATATGTACAGGCTCTCGTCAATTTTCTACCTTATGATGGTAGGAAGTCTTGTTGACGGCGGAGCATTTATCCCGGAGCATACGAGCCACGAGATGGTACTTGGTCTCCTTGAGAGATTCCATGATTTCAGCGGCGAGAGCTGGTTTAATGTAAAGGCAGAGGAGATCCTTTTTGAAGGAGACAGGGCCTGCGGAGTACGTACGGACCACGGCACGGTATATTCAGACCATATCGTATGGAACGGCAATCCTTCTATGGCAATGGCCAACTGTATCCCTGCAGAGGTGATCCCTGAGAGAGAATTAAAGCTTGCCAACGCAAGAAAGTTCTCAGCAAGAATGTCAGTGGTATATGTAGGGCTCAATAAGACAGCACAAGAGCTGGGCATCAAGGATTATAATATCTTCATCTCACCGGGTCTTGATACGGCAGATGAATATAAGAGAGTGGGCAAGATGGATAAGATCCGTTCAACAGCAGCGCTCTGCTACAATATCGTTAATCCCAAGATCGGTCCGGAAGGTACATGCCAGATGAGCTTTACGATGGCATACTCCAAGGATGTATGGGGAGATGTGGATGTGGATGAATACGTTGACTTAAAGAATGAGAAGGCATATGAGATCCTCAGGCTTTATGAGAAAGCTACAGGCTGCACACTCATCCCGTATATTGAAGAGATAGCGGTTGCCACACCATGGACCTTCTGCCGTTACAATATGTGCCCGGAGGGCGGTGTATACGGATACGAGGCATCAGAGTGGGATAACTGTATGGCAAGAATGATGAGCATTGCAAATGATAATAAGATCAAGGGTGTGAAATTCACAGGTGCGTCAGGTCCGAGAGGCGACGGTTACAGTGAATCGCTCATCACAGGAAGCATGATGGGCGGTATGGTCCTTGGAGAGATCGCAAGAGAAGAAAAGGAGGGAAAGTAATATGTCATTAAATATTAAGATCGGAATGATTGCCCCCCTCGATATGATCAAATTTGCAAAGATGCCTAAGGTACGTGAGGAGAGGATCGCAGCAACACCTGCAAAGCCGCTCCCAAAGACCTACGCATCCAATGCAAAGGCAGAGATATACCACCCGAGACGTCAGAATGTCGTGATCGACGCTATCAACGATAACGTGCCGGGTGTAAAGGAAATAGTGCTCAAGGCTAAGGACGGCCGTCTCGCTCCCTTCAGAGCAGGACAGTATATCAGCATCGGCATCCGGATAGGCGATGTGAAGACCTGCAGGTCTTACTCCATCAGCAGCGCACCTGAGCTTGCAAAGGAAGGAATATACAAGATAGCTGTAAAGGAAGACCCGAGTGGTTTCGTATCACCATACATACACAAGGAGTGGAAGGTGGGACAGGAACTCACCATCTCATCACCGGAAGGCTTCCTGTACTATGAACCGCTAAGAGACTGCAGGAAGGTACTGGCCCTCGCCGGCGGCATCGGCATCACACCTTTCATGGCTATGGCACATGCAGTGGCATCGGGCAGGGAAGACTGCGACCTCACCGTGATCTTCGGTGCAAGGACTGCCGATGCGATACCATATAAGAATGAACTTGATGAGCTGGCAGCAGCCTGTGACAAGGTACATGTAGTGTATGTACTCTCTGATGAGGAGAAGGAAGGCTATGAGCATGGCTTCATCAGCGCGGAACTCATAAAGAAATACGGCGGCGATGATTACAGCGTATTCATGTGCGGACCGCAGGCAATGTATAAGTTCCTTGAGTGTGAGACAGCTAAACTGGGTCTCGACCAGAAGCATGTAAGACGTGAACTCTTCGGTACAATCAAAGCTCCGTGGGAGTGCCCGGGATATCCGACGGACTCCAGAGGTAAGACATATAAGTGTACAGTAAAGCAGTGCGGAGAGGTATATGAGCTTGAGGCATCTGCTGATGAATCCCTCCTTGCTGCAATAGAGAGAGCCGGTATCGCAGCTCCTTCACGCTGCAGAAGCGGGGAGTGCGGATGGTGCCGCAGCAAGCTTAAGTCAGGTACTGTATATATCCCGGAGGTAACCGACGGAAGAAGATTCTCTGACATCCAGTACGGCTACATCCATCCGTGCGCAAGCTTCCCTACATCCGATGTTGTCATCGATGTACCGGCTGAGTATCTCTTCTGATGCGCACCCGCAGATCATAATAAAGTAAGCTCCGTCTCACCGGCGGAGTCTGCGGACGGTGCAGGAATATTGGAGAGGGACAGCTGATAAAGTAAAAAGAATATCTGCATTGCTTTCATGCATGGATACTGACAGAAGTAGAAGCCGCCATTGGTGTGCTTCTATTTCATTGACCGAAAGCAGAGCGGTTACAATTCATTAAAGAAGCTTTTCGGAAAAGATAAGACAGTCCTTTGAAATCAATCATACAGAATTGTAACGGTGGCCAGCCTGGTTTATTGGTTTATGGATTTATCGATAATAGGCAAGAAAACCGCATCAGACTGTGTCTGTTGAGTGCAGTTCATGATAAAATACATATATGGATTTAGCGCGGAAAGTGAAAGAACAGGCAGGACGTGAGGACATCAACTGAGGACCTGTTTCAGATCTTTACAGAATCCGGTGATGGATGCGGATAGACCTGAAGGGTGGTCTGAACGGCAGGACTTTCAGGTAATAAATATCTATCAGAAAGAAGGAAGAAAACTATGTGGGCAGTATTTGCACTTTTATCCGCAGTTTTTGCGGCACTTACATCAATACTTGCAAAGGTGGGAGTCGAAGGAGTGGATTCTACGCTTGCAACAGCGATAAGGACTGTTGTGGTAGTGCTTTTCGCATGGCTGATGGTTTTTGTTACCCAGACACAGTCAGGAGTGGCGGCGATAAGTAAGAGGAGCTGGATATTCCTGATCCTTTCGGGACTTGCGACAGGAGCATCATGGCTATGCTATTACAGGGCGATTCAGATGGGGGATGTATCCAGGGTGGTACCTATCGATAAGCTCAGCGTGGTTTTTACCATAATACTTGCGGCGATTTTCCTGCACGAGCAGTTCACGGTCAGGTCCGCCATTGGATGCGTGCTCATCGCAGCAGGTACACTGGTGATGGTACTGTAGTATCCCGGACAGCATAGTCTGGCCTGTGGAAAAGGTAAAGAATGGCAATGGTAGGGGAGCGGGACGGTTATTGAAGGTTTACAGAAGAACCGTCCCCGCATGGAAAGGGAAAACATGACAGGATATGCTTTGGAAATCTTGAAACAGAACAGGGACAGACTTGACAGGATCGCAATGACAGACCGAAACGGTACAAGGAAGGTCACATGGGAAAGTCTGACGGATAAGATCTGCAGGGTTGCTGCGTATGCAAGAAAGAGCGGCCTTAAGGGTATCGTGCCGGTATGCATGGACCGCGGGATGGAGGTTACGGCAACGCTGCTGGGGCTTAATCTCGCCGGGGTGGGTACGGCGCCTCTTTCTATCACTACACCTCAGTCTCGCTGTGATAACATTTCAAAACAGGTCGGAAATGATATCTGGACTATCAGGACCTACGAGACTGCCTGCGGATGCGCACCCGCACATGAACTGTGCTGCGAGGGCAGAGAGGCAGATCCGGCTTATGTAGTATTTACATCGGGATCAACCGGTACACCCAAGGGTGTAATGCTCAGCAATAGGGCAATGCTGGGAGGTATGCGCAGAGCGATCAGCCCTGAATTCTATGACATGAGAGAAAATGACAGGATGCTGCAGAGTTCATCTCTGTCTTTTATTGCACTTGATGAAGATCTTTTCGCACCTCTGTATGCGGGTGCCGTTGTATATGTACTCCCGGAGGAGTGCAGAGGCGATGTACGTATGATAGAGGATTTTGTCAACAGACATGGCATCACCTGCCTGTTCATGCCGCCCCAGCTGTACCGGAATTTTAACGGCGGTCCCAGCCTCAGATGTGTCTGTACCGGATCTGACAGGATAGTTAATATTGGGCCCGGGGGACATCGTCTTGTTGGCGTGTACGGTATGACCGAGACGGCAGGATACGCCTTCCATTATGATATTACAAAGCCCATGGAATCCACACCTATAGGTGTGCCGGGTGATGATCTGACAGCATACGTGCTGGATGAAGACGGAAACGAGGCAATAGAAGGAGAGCTGTGCGTAAGCGGTGCTGTTGCACATGGATATTTAGGATCTGAAGAACTCAATAAGGCTGTATTTACGCATAATCCTTTTTCAGATGATCCGCAGCACAGCATCCTGCTTCATACCGGAGATATCGTGCGCCGCATAGAGGACGGCGGTTTCAGGTATCTTAACCGTAAGGACAATATGCTCAAGATCAACGGTCAGAGAGTTGAACCGGGTGAGATAGAGACCGTACTTATGGATTATCCCGGGGTAGATGTTGCAGCTGTCAGAGGCTTTACAGACGAAAACCAGCACAGCATCATCTGCGCTTATTACACGTGCTGCCGCGAAGTGGATGAGGGCAGGATGAAGGAATACATTGCCTCAAGGCTTCCTCACTACATGGTACCTTCTGTCATGGTAAAGCTGGATAAGATGCCGCTTAATAACAATGGCAAGCTCGACCGCAGGGCATTGCAGATGCCGGATCTTTCAGAGTATCTGGTACGTTATGAGGCACCTGAGGATGAAAAGGAAGAGCTGCTATGCAGGGCTTTTGAAAAGGCACTGGGTCTGGAGAGAGTCGGACGTAATGATGACTTCTTCAGGCTGGGCGGAGATTCCATTTCGGCTCTTATTGTTGCCGGCGAGTGTGAGAGTCTCGGCATTACCACAGGTGATGTCTTTGCAGGCAGGACACCAAGGTCTGTTGCAAGGCTTGGTGACCATACAGACAGGAAGATTTATTCAGATCTTCCCGCACGGGCAGACAGGACAAGACTTACCGACAGTCAGATGGGCATACTTCTTGAGTGCGGGCTCGCAGAGGAAAGCACAAAATACAATATTCCGATCCGTATGTCATTAGACAGGGATGAGGACATGACAGCAGCATCCGTAAAGGCAGCGGTGGATAAGGTGATAAAGAATCATCCTGCTCTGTATGCTCAGATAATCGAAGAAGCCGGTGATTTCTTCATGATCAGAAAAGACTTCCCTCAGCAGGGTATCTGCGTAGCTCATGAAAATGCTGCAGATCCCGCGCCGGAAGACATTGTCACACCTATAGCTATCGGCAGGGATCCGCTCTGCACGGCCAGGGCATATCT
>DCHJ01000072.1:9269-23854 GCA_002314805.1 Lachnospiraceae bacterium UBA1755
GTACTCACCGGAGAACTCAGCAGGGTGCTTTCAGGTGAGGAGCCTGTACCTGAGACTGTGGACGCCTTCTCACTGTATGAGGCGGAATGCCGTATTAAAGCATCCGGAGCAGCTGAAGCAGCAAGGACCTATTACGGGCATCTGCTGGGAGGAGTTGAGACAGATTCCAATATGATCCCGGATCATATGGTTCAGGAAGGGGCAAGGCCTGAAGGCGGCACCTTCACCATGGATATCCCTAAGCAGGGCGTGCAGTCATTCCTTGAAGACACCGGATATACAGAGAGTACCTTCTTCATGGGTGTATACGGATATGTGCTGGCCAAGATGACCGGGCAGAACGAGAGCGTATTCGGTGCTGCGGAAAACGGCAGGGGAAATACCCTCCTTAAAAACACAGTATCAATGCTTGTTAAAACTCTTCCGGTAGTGCTTAAGATCGATGAGGAGAAAAACGGAGCCGCACTCCTGTCACAGCTGCAGGCCCAGTTTTTTGCATCCATGAGAAATGACAGCGCAGGCTTTTCGTATCTTGCAGAGGAATACGGCATCCGGAGCGATGTCATGTTTGTGTACCAGTCAGACATGCTGACAGGCACAAGAGGTACAGCGCACGATATAGATCTTGAGATCCTCCCTGCAGGCGAAGCTCTCAGCAATTTCAGCCTCATGGTCATGAAGCGTGAAGACGCATATGAGCTCAGATTTGAATACCGCTCTGATATGTATGAGACGTATACCGTGTCACGCTTTGCCGGGCTTTTCAGGAGGGCGGCAGATGCATTTATCGCAGGAACTACACTTAAAGACATGGTGCTCATCTCTGATGAGGACAAGGCATTTCTGGATGAAGAAAATGCTTCCAACTGCCATGAGCTTGCGGATGAGACCATCATTGATATTTTTGCCGGATCGGTATCAAGATGTCCTGACAAGACCTGCATCATTGCAGACGGCAGGAGCTATACCTATGCACAGGTCGATGAGATATCTGACAGGATAGCCGGATATCTTGCTGCTCAGGGTATCGGAAAGGGAGATGTCGTCAGCATACTCATCCCGCGGTGCGAATATATTCTTATTGCCAGTATGGGCGTGATGAAGGCAGGCGCAATATACCAGCCGCTTGATCCTTCCTATCCTCAGGAGAGGCTTGCCTTTATGACTGAGGACGCAGGAGCAAAGCTGATCATCAAGGACCGCAGTCTTGACCATATCCTTAAGTGCTTCGCGGGAAAGGTGCTCTACACAGATGAGATCGCGGCACTTCCGCCAAAGACTGCAGAGCTGCCGAAGCCTTCGCTTGAGGATATCTATATCCTCCTTTACACATCAGGAACCACGGGTAAACCCAAGGGAGTGATGCTTTCTCACGGCAACCTCAGGGCGCTGGTCACTGCATATCGCTCAACACTTGAACTGGAAGAGGATTCAGTGATCGCACAATATGCGAGCTATGGTTTTGATGCCCACATGGCGGACATATATCCGGCAATCTATATGGGCTGTACCGTAACTGTGGTCCCGGATCAGATACGGCTTGACCTTGCTGGCATCAAGGAATTCTGTGAAGCACAGCATGTCACACATATCTGCATGACCACTCAGGTGGCCCGCCAGTTTGCGGTCGCTTACGAGGAAGTCAGGGGTCTTAAGGTAGTGGACTGCGGAGGTGAGAAGCTTGTGTCCTTCAAGCCCGCTGACCATTATAAGTTCTTTAATCTGTACGGCCCCACAGAGGGCACCGTGTGTTCAACAAAATTTTATGTCGACAGGTATTATGACAATATTCCGATCGGTAAGCCCATATACAATTTCAGGGTCTATGTGGCTGACGAATACGGCAGGCGGATGCCGGTGGGTACGCCCGGAGAACTCATCCTGTGCGGACCGCAGGTAGGTCAGGGATATCTTGGCAGACCTGAACAGACAGAAAAGGCTTTTGTATACAATACCTTTGAAAATGCGGGTGTGAATTATGAGAGATGCTATAAGACAGGAGATATTGTGCGTTTCCTGGATGACGGCAATCTTGAATTTATAGGAAGACGTGATCATCAGGTCAAGATAAGAGGCTTCAGGGTCGAACTTGGAGAAGTTGAAAAAGCCATCCGCGATTATCCGGGCATAAAGGATGCCACAGTTGCGGTAATTGAAAGGGAGGGGGCAAAGAGCCTCTGTGCTTATGTTGTATCGGATACAGCCATTGATGTTCAGAAGCTCAATGCTTTCGTAGGACAGAGCCACCCTGCTTATATGATACCGGCAGTAACGATGCAGATCGACAGCATCCCTCTCAATGTAAACGGCAAGGTGGATAAGAAGAAGCTGCCGGCGCCTCAGATGCATTTTGAGGATGTGAAGAAGCCGGAGAATGAACTCCAGAAACAGATCTTTGATTGTGCTGCCGAAGCGATAGGAAACGGAGATTTCGGTATCGAGACCGATATCTTCATGGCAGGCCTTACCTCCATCGGAAGCATCCGTCTCTGTACACTGCTTGCCGAAAAGCTGGATGTGCCTGTAAAGCTCCGTGACCTCAGGAGATGTCAGACCGTGACAGGCCTTGAGCAGTTTATCCGGGAAGCAAAGGGCATGGATACTCAGGAGAACTCTGCAGGGAATGCGGGTGCGCAGGTCGGGGCAGCCGCAGCAGGTGAAGCTGTAAAGTATGGCCGGTCATATCCTGTGACAAAGACCATGGAAGGAATATTCATAGAATGCCTGCGCCGGCCGGGAAGTACGGTATACAACATACCGTATCTGCTCAGGCTGGGAGAGGGCATCGATGAGAAAAGACTTAAAAATGCCATCGCATGCGCAGTAGAAGCTCATCCCTGCATGAAGACTGAGCTCTTCACAGATGAGCGGGGCTTCATATGTCAGCACAGGAGGCTTGATGATACATATACTTCAGATGATGTCAGGGATGTGTGGCTTGATGACAAGGATAAGATCAATGACAGTCTTGTAACAGCCTTTGAACTGACAGGCGGAAGGCTGTTTGAGATAAGTCTTATCCATGCCGATGCACTTTATCTTTTTGTAAATATCCATCACATAATTTCCGATGGTACAAGCATGTCGATATTCATCGGCGATATCGGAATGGCGTATGCCGGTGAAGTCCTTCAGGCAGAAAAATACAGTGCCTTTGATGTGACCGAAGAAGAAAAGCATGCAAGGACAGAAAAGGAGCTTAAGGCTGAAAAGGAATATTATGACACACTCCTTGGCGGAACCGACAAGGATTTCCTTCTGCCTGCAGACCGTTATGAGGATACACCGGAGGCTTCCGGACGCCTTGTAATGGAACAGTCTGAGGCAGATGCAGAAAAGATCCGAGCCTTCTGTGAGAGTCATAAGACAGGTATGAATGCATTCTTCGTGAGTGTATTCGGTACTGTGCTTGCAAGATATGCAGGCACGGATTATTCAGTATTCAATACGGTATATAACGGACGAAATGATCCGCGGACGATGAATACGGTGGCAATGCTGGTAAAGACTCTGCCGGTAGTATGTCATACAGATAAAGAAAATATCCGTGAGCTGACAGGAGAAATATCTGCCCAACTCATGGACAGCATGTCCAATGATCTTTATTCATATGCCGAGATATGCAATGACTTCGGTGTAAAGAATGATGTAATGTTCATATATCAGGGTGACAGCTTTGATGTGAATGATTTCTGCGGAGTCAGGGCAGAGCAGGTGGAGCTGGGACTTTCGGAAGCAAAGGCTGCAATGACTCTCCAGGTCATGATAAGATACGGCAGACTGGTCTATGAGCTTGAATATGATCCGAAGAAGTTTACAGGAGAGCTTGCCAGAGCTTTTGTACTGGCCTATGATCAGGCAGCGGCCTCCTTTACAGATGAGGAGAAGCTGAGCAGGGTATCACTTCTTTCAGAGGCTGCGGAAGCAGAGCTGGAGAAGTACAATGAGAACGAAACGGACTATGACAGGTCTGAGACAATTGTAAATCTTTTCAGGGATAAGGTCAGGACACAGCCGGATGCGCTCTGCGTTGCATATAAGGACAGGAGATATACCTACGGTCAGATCGGTGAGCTTACAGCAAAGCTTGCATATTTCCTGATGCAGGAAGGCATCGGCAGAGGCGATACAGCAGCAATCCTTATTAACCGCGATGAGTATATGGCGATAGGTGCTCACGGTGTCTGCCTCACGGGAGCGGCATATCTGGGACTTGATCCAACATATCCTGCAGAAAGACTTGAATTCATGATCAGAGACAGCGGAGCAAAATATCTGATCGCTGACAGGAGCCTTATGCACCTGCTTAAGGATCATACGGGAAACGTGATCTTTACTGATGAGATAGGAGGTCTGTATACTCCGACTGAGGATGAGCTGGATACCATCATCGGTAAGGAAGAGCATGCAGCAGTTCCGGAAGATGTTGCACTTATCATATATTCGTCAGGTACAACGGGAATGCCCAAGGGATCGATGCTGCGGCACAGAAATATCGTATGCTTCTATCACAGCATTGCGGAGGGTCAGGAAATACGGCCGGGGGCAAATGTTGCAAGCTATGCAAGCTTCGGATTTGATGCCGGTGCTCAGGATGTATTATGTACACTCATGGCAGGTGCATCGCTATTTGTGATCCCGGACGATATAAGGCTTGATCTCGGCAGCCTGGAACAGTTCTATGTCAGAAACAGAATAACCTCCGGATTTATGACAACTCAGGTAGGCTGTATGTTCATCGCAAATACCAGATGCAGTACCCTAAGGTATTTCATGGTAGGCGGAGAGAAGCTCATCCCGGTTACAGGCCCGGAGAGTGTGTCTTTCTATAACGGATATGGTCCCAGTGAGACCATGTGCTATGTCAACAGGCATAAGGTCACAAATACCGGCAGCCTGCAGCCTATCGGTAGGACATCACATAATACAAAGGAATACATAATTGACAGATATGGAAACAGGCTTCCATACGGTGCATGCGGAGAGCTCTGCATAGCAGGAGGTCAGGTAGGCAAGGGATATCTTAACAGACCTGAGAAGACAGCAGAGGTATTTGTAAGAAATCCTTTCTGCGATGATCCTGATTATTCGGTTATGTACCGTACAGGAGATGTGGTAAGGCTCCTGCCTGACGGCAATTACGACTTTGTGGGCAGACGTGACGGACAGGTAAAGATAAGGGGCTTCCGCATCGAGATGGGTGAGATAGAGGAGCAGATACGAAAATATCCCGGCGTGACAAAATGCGTAGTCAGAGCCTATGACAGTCCTTCCGGAGGAAAGTATCTGGCAGCATACGTGGTCATGAGCAGCAGACTGGATACGGACATCCTTAAGGACTTTATCGGAAAGGAAAAGCCGGAATATATGATCCCGGCCGTAATAATGCAGGTGGATGATATACCTCTTACATCCAACGGCAAGATCGATGCAGGCAAGCTGCCAAGACCCGAACCGGGTGCAGCAAGAAAAGGTGCAGAACCTGCAAATGAGACAGAGGAAAAGATCTGCAGCATATTTGCTGAGGTGATCGGCATAGAAAAGGTTTATGCTGATGACGATTTCTTCAAGATCGGAGGCTCGTCTATTTCTGCAATACAGGCAGTGGTCAGATGCGATCAGGCAGGACTTCCCGTAGTATATAAGAACCTGTTTGCCAATCCTTCACCCAGACAGCTTGCAGGATTCATTCATGGCGGCAGAGTGGAGGATGTGAGTGCAGCAGACCTCAACAGGGACAGTCAGTATGATTATTCGGCACTGGCGTATAATACGGTCTTCAATCTTCCGGGTATCAGGAATACAGGAGTCGGAGATGTGCTGCTGACCGGAGCAACAGGATTTTTGGGAAGTCATATCTTCAGGGAGCTCATGGATTCAGCCTCAGGCAGGGTATACTGCCTTGTACGGAGCAGGGACGGACTTAAGGCTGATGTGAGATTTGAAGCTATGATGACCTATTACTTCGAAGACTGGTATACTGATGCGATGAAGCGGAGGACAGTTATCATCGACGGAGAGCTGGAGGATGAAGACACAAGAGAGAAGCTCAAGGCAGAGCATTTTGATACCATCATCAACTGCGCGGCCAATGTAAAGCATTTCGCTGTTGAGAAGGAACTTCTGACAGCCAACTTCTCGGGTGTTGAGAATCTAATTGAGCTGGCAGAGACAACAGGCGCCAGACTTATCCAGATATCTTCACTCAGTGTATGCGGCGAGTCCGTCAACGGTTCTGTACCTGATGATTTCGTATTCAGGGAAACAGACCTGAATATCGGTCAGTCCCTCGAAAATAAATATGTGTATTCCAAATATCTGGGTGAGCAGGCAGTAATAGATGCAATATCCCGCAAACGCATACGCGGCAAGGTCATCCGTCTTGGCAATCTGATGGCAAGAGCTGATGACAGCCAGTTCCAGGTCAATGCAGGACAGAACGGCATGCTGAGGATGTATCTGGGCTTTGTCAGACTGGGGTGCTTCCCTATTGACATGATGGATGCTGAGGTCGAGTTCTCACCCATTGATCAGACTGCGAGAGCTGTAGTGCTGCTTTCGGGTACGCAGGATGAGTTTACAGTATTTCACGCAAACAACTGCAATATGATACAATACGGTTATCTGATGCAGGCAGTGAAGGCTGCAGGATATCCGGTAGAAATAGTTGAGGATGCTGTTTTTGAAGAAAGACTGCAGAAGGCACTTAAGGATCCGGATAACGCCACCATCCTGGGGGGGCTTCTGGCATACAGAAACAGTTCGGAAAGCTCCCTGACTGATGCGACACAGCATACCGGCGATGAGGCACTGAATGCTGAAAGCGAGAGCAGGGTTAGGATCAGGACATCGTCGGTATTTACTGCAAAGGCACTTTACAGACTCGGATTTGCATGGCCTCTCATCAGTATGGAATACCTGAATGAGATGGTGAATGTACTGGTACAGTTTGATTTCTTTGAAAGATAATTTTTGACGACTGGAAGGGAACTGTAGGGACAGTGACTGATGATCCGTTAATAGCCGGAACGGAGAAATGTCATGGCAAAGGACAGACCATTGCGCAAAAATCGCATCCGGGAAAAACGGACCGATGATCAAACCGGCAGATAAGAAAACAGCATTTACTTATGGTAATAAATAAAGAATCAGGAGAAAGAATATGATAATCAAAAAAACGATCAATGACGGCGGTATTACAGTTGCTCCGGAGGGAAGGCTTGATGCTCTCAATGCGGGAGAATTCGGGGCAGTACTTAATGAATCGATCAATGATGAGCTTAAAGCACTTACCATTGATCTTGCAGGTGTTGACTATATCTCATCAATGGGACTGAGAACACTTGTTTCTGCATATCACAGGATGAACGGAAAAGCCGTGATCCTGATCAATGTCAACAGTTCGGTTATGGAAGTACTTAATCTCACCGGTCTGAGCCAAATGTTCGGGATAAATGAATAAAGCTGTCTTCAGAAAGAAGAGTAAGGAAAGCCCATGAACGCATATGTTATTCCAATTGACTTTATTTCGTGCTCATTTTCAAATCTTCTCAAGGAATGGGAAAAATCGGACATCAAAAAGAAATCCGTAACTGTACGGAACGCAGGTTTTCAGGCTTACGTTCTGCTTACATTTGATGATTGCGGAATAGATCCCCATTTACCATGACAGGGATACTGGCTGTAATTAACAAAAAATACCTGTAAGGAAAGACAGAAAGCATGATCTCATACAGCAAATACAGACCCGAATGGATAGACCGCATAGCATCAACCGCTCCTATGCAGAGACTCAAGGACGTCGGGATGAATTGCGGCTGCGAATACACACAGTTTCCTTTATATAAAAACGTGTCTGCGTACTCAAGATACGAACACAGCATAGGCACAAGCCTCATAGTATGGAATTTCACTCATGACAGGACACAGGCGATAGCAGCGCTCCTTCATGATATAGCCACGCCGGTGTTTGCACATACCATCGATTTCATGAACGGAGACTATCTGACACAGGAATCCACCGAAGACAGGACCATGGAGATGATCTGCAGCTCAGAAGAGCTTCGTGATGAATTCGAGCTGCTGAGGATAAAAATCGAAGACGTGGCAGACTACCATAAGTATTCCATCGCAGACAATGACAGTCCGAGACTGTCCTCAGACAGACTGGAATACACCATCGGAAATGCCGAGAGATACAGAATAGCAAGCAGTGACAGACTGCAGGAGATATATGACAGCCTGATCATAGCGCAGGCAGAAGACGGAGCAGAAGAGCTTGCTTTTGATGATGCAGAGAAGGCAGAACTGTTCACAGGGATATCATTGGCATGCTCAGGCGTCTATACGGCAGACGAAGACCGCTATGCGATGCAGCTTCTGTCCGAGATAGTGTCTGAGGCAATCAGCAGACAGGTATTGCAGCAGGAGGACCTTTACACGACCGAGCCGGAAGTCATACATAAGCTAAAGAGCGATGCAGAGCTTTCGGCAATGTGGGAGCATTACCGGCAGCTGGACAGGATGATAACAGAGGAAAGCCAGGCTCCTGAAGAGGCAAGGAGAGTAGTCTCGGCAAAAAAGAGATATATAGACCCCCTAATACTGGGGCGGGGCCGGGTTTCGGACAATAATGAAAGTATCCGTCAGGAAATAGATGAATTTCTGGCCAGGTCCTTTGTCCATTGGATCTGCGGGGGCGCACATTAAGTTCATGGCAGACTTAAGCGTGCAAAATGTGGAACCGCTGATTAAGTATGCATCTCCACTTGGCTGTCTTCTCAAATGCCGGAGTATCAGGTTTTTACATGCGGATCCCGCAATATACTGTTCTCTAATTACCGGTTCCTTGGTTTTGGAATAAGCGCAGGTAAGCTACGGAAATGCGCTATTTATTGATGCCTTAACGGATGACCGATACCATATAAAAATGCGAGATCATTGAAATTTCGTAGTAGAAACCGAATGATCATATACTTACTAACGGAAAGATTGATCCAGCAAAGCTAAAACCCATTACATTCGATCCGGTTAATCATACTTATACCGGTCTTGGGAAGAAGCTTGGTGACGCCTTCAGCGCTGGATTCATGATAAACTGACTGATTCTTTCATTCATACAAAAGAGGATGGTACCAGCACATGAGTATTAAGAATACTGATTACATACCGGATATCCGTCAGATGGCAGAAATGGCAGATGTTTTCGATGATATGAACTTTCGTGCAGAAATGATACGTGATGCCGCCATTAGCGATATTGAGGAACACGGGATACCTGATCTTTCCGGGTTATTGTGGTTCTTCTATACCGTGATAAAGGAGTTTCTGGAAGACGACTTTGAGAATTCCAATCTCTTCGAAACAGAATATATTAAAAAGCACATAGAAGGGAATACCTATGATGAAAGGCTGGAACTCCAACTCACGGCTGAAGATCCGGTATTCAGCGATATCAGGAACAATATATTCCTTTCACGATTATTGCAGGACTATAAGGATGGCAACGGAGAAGCAAAGGAATACATCAGAGCGCTGCTTATGCGCTATGTTCCGGATCAATTCAAACGGCTTAAAAAATACAAGGCAATGAATTTATCAACCGCCTTAAACGATGGATTTCTGCCGAAACTGGCATGGGAAGACAAATGGGATGCATTTGAAATGCTGCGCGCATCCGCTCTTCTTATCGTGATGTGTCAGATTCTGAACATTGAAATAGACTCCGAAATGTATGCTATTACAAAGGGTATGAATAAAAGTTATGCAAAACTCAAGGAAGAGCATAAAGCAGACAAAGTGCACCCTTTTAATCACGAAGAGCATATGCGCATCTTTCACGAGGTAAAGTGCTATGAGTTTGGAGAAATCTTTGATTCGAGAACGGACATAAATACCAATAAGATAATATCCTATATGCTATCTCATGAATATGATTTTGCCAAGGACTCACATGTAGGATATTTTTCCGAATCAGACCTACACTGTGATCTCATCAGTCTGGTAAAGGCCGGCATAAGAATTGATGAGCTTCCTGCATCTGAGCTATACAGTTTGATTTATATCATTCATATCATGGATGACCTTCTCCTTGAGTATGAAACAGCAAGGGAAACACTTTATGGACTTGTATATGAAGGATTTGATCCCTACCCTAAGGAAAAAGCACACCTGCGCCTTGCAGTCAAGCCCGGAGTTAATACAGTCCCTATAGCGAAGAAAGTAATGGAATCCGAAAAGATAACACTTAACGATTCAGACTATATTAAGGAGATTGAACGTCTTCAGGCAAAACTTCGCTGCGTCGAAAACGATGTGATCCATCAGCGTGAGCTATATGAGACACAGAGGGAAGAGAATCTTACGCTTAAGGCTGAAAACCGGGATATGGCTGATTTACGGGCCGAGCTCAAGGCACTCCGTGAATTCGCATATAACTGTGCCGATGATAAGACTACTGATCCTAAGACCTCACGAGAGGAAATGCTGGCAGAGCTTAGCTTAAAATCTGTCTGTATCATTGGCGGTCATGATAATTGGACAAATAAACTGAAGCTGTTATTCCCGAAATGGAAATATGCTGCGCCACAGGAACAGGGTACTGTTCCAGTAAGCATACTCGATAATACAGAGCACGTGTTTATTTTCACATCACATATATGCCACTCTCAATATGGCAGATTTATCGAATACATCCGTAAAAACAATATTCCTCTTACGTATATTTCAAAAGTAAACATTGATGATAATATCAAGGAATTCTACAATGCGATATTCCCTGATAATCACTAATTATTAAATGATATTTCATTAAGGAAAAAGTATGGCAAACGAAAATGGCGAATGGATAATGCATGGTGTCAGTGACAGGAATCCTTCCTGCATCAAAACCGTGGATAAGATGATCGACTATATAAATGAAGTCGGTTTCCTTCCGCTGTTCAAGAATGAAGTGGAAGGTTTTTCTGTAGAAGAGCACACAAATGCAAAGTTCTGGTGGACAGAGCACGAAAGGGATCCCTGGCTCTGGAGGGAACTAATCGCAAGAAGCGGTAAGCTTGCTTACGGTAAGTTCTTCAACAAGAAGGCCGGATTCATATCGTTAAAATGGCTTCCCTATTTCATAAACTATCGTCGTGATGGATATGACTTCGATGCATTATGGGATGACGAGAAGGCAAGCTACCGCGCAAAGAAGATAATGGACTGCTTCGATGCAAGGGACGAATACTTCTCTTATGATTTAAAAGAAACAGCAGGCTTCGGAAAAGGCGGGGAGAAGAACTTCGACGGAATGATAACAAGCCTGCAGATGCAGACATACCTCGTTGTAAAGGATCTTAAGAAACGAAAGAAGAAGGATGGCATGGAATACGGCTGGTCCGTTGCTCTTTATGCAAGGCCTGAAGACATATGGGGAAAGAAAATACTATCTGCTTACAAAGAAGACCCGGAGAAGTCTAAGGAACGTATATACAGGCAGATGGCAAAGCTCCATCCTGAAGCCTTTGATGATGACATAATGAGGAATATCAAATAGCCTATGAAATTTGAACCGATAATAGAAATAGACTGCCATGGTCTTAATGTCGAGCAGGCCGTACAGAAAGTACAGCTTGCAGTCAATAACGCCCATGTGAGTACCTACAGAATAAAGGTCATCCACGGATTCAACAGCGGGACCAGGATCAAGTCCGCTATCAAAGAAGAGTTCAGTTATGGACGCGAGGAAAAAGTCTTAAGGATCGAGCCCGGCGAAAATATGGGCATCACTTATCTGATCTTAAAAGAATTGTAACGAGGGGGAATTTATGAGACTTAAGAATATACTAATAGTAGTCGGCAACATTGAAAAATCCGTAGAATTCTATCATGACCTCTTCGGCCTGAATGTGGTGTTGGATAACGACGGGAATGTCATTATGACGGAAGGGCTGGTATTACAGGACCGCACCATATGGGAGAGCTTCATCGGAAGGGAATGCACCACACCTAACAACAGCACAGAACTTTATTTTGAAGATGATGATGTCGTGGGCTTTGTCGAAAGACTAAAAACATACAAGGAACCTATACGGTTCGTAAATGAGCTCATGACACATTCCTGGGGACAGACAGTGACCAGGTTCTATGATCCGGATGGCAATCTCATAGAAGTAGGCACACCCATGGGATTTGAAAGGCAAGACAATGTATGAGCAGTATTAAGTGTTTGACGGTCGCCAGGGCGCAGCCGTTTTCCTCGTCACCGGACAGAATCGTCATGTAGCGATTTATACTAAGAGGCTGCACGTTATCCATGTCCTTTAGCGAAATATCGCTTAAAGCTTTTTCTGAATGCTCAGGCAAATAATTCACCATGAACTGCAGGAAATCTTTTATGTCACGCACATACTGATACTTGGTAGCATAGTTCTGTGCACGCCCAAAGTTATAGATAACCTCAACTTTGAGGAATTCATATAACCAAGTACTGGAATCTTAAGAAAATGTCGAAAAATGCCGAGAAAATCGGCATTTTTTGCTTGCGAAAACGAGGGTGATATGGTATAATTTTAGTTATAGATATAACTAAAAAGGAGACAACAATGCTTCGAAAAGATATAAAGGTAAAACGTCCGGAAAAAACAAAACTTTATGCCCAGAAGGGCAATACATATGTATATGCGGTAATTGGAGCGGACTATAAGAAAGACAGACAGTACGTAGTCGAAAAGCGCTGCTGCGTCGGAAAGATGATAGATGATATATACATGTTTCCAAACGAGAATTACTTTATTATGTTTGCAGAGGGGAACGATGATGTTGAGGAGGTCCTTCCGGAAAAGAGTGACTGTCTTAAAATAGGGATGCCGATGCTGTTAAACAGGATCGCCGAAAACATAGGAATGAGAGATGTACTCAAGGATGCTTATGATGAGAAGATTACAAGTATCATCCTCGATTTGATAAGCTATATGATAATAAAGGAAAGCAGTGTGATGCAGCATTATCCTGATTATGCATGGGAGCATTTCACAACGGCAGCAAGAGATATGGATGATACGCAGATAAGTACCTTTTTGAGAGAAAAGATACAGACGCGCCACATAGATAAGTTCCTTGATGGCTGGAATGAATTACGGCCTGAGAAAAGTGGGATCTATATAAGCTACGATAGCACTGATATAAATACTTCGGCTGAAGGCGCAGACTTCGGAGAATTCGGACATGCAAAAGATAACAGTGAGCTTGAGCAGATAAACATAAGCTATGCTGTGGATCAGGAGGATGCCACGCCGTTATTCTATGAACTTTATCCCGGCAGCATAATAGATAACAGTCAGTGCAGCTGGATGGTTGAAAAAGCGAGAAGCTATGGATACAGTCATGTCGGGTTCATACTGGACAGAGGTTATTTCAGTAAAAAGAACATAAGGTATTTTGACAGGAATGGATACGAGTTTCTGCTGATGATAAAGCAGGACAGTAAGCTCGTAAAAGATATGATAAAGGACGCCAGACTTCCGCTTCTTACAAAGAACAGATACTACCTTGCGGAACACGGGGTGTATGGTATGACAAAGGAAGGACTCATTGGGGAGAGCCCGGCGGTTAGATATTTCCATATATACTATGATAATGTAAGAGCAAGCGAGGAAAGGAACCGGTTCCTTGATGGAATACTTGAGAAAGAAAAGCAGCTGATAAAGAAGACGGATAGAAAGTTCAGGAAAGAGGAAGAACTGATAGCTTACAAGCAGTTCTTCAAGTTCAAATTCGATGAGTACGGATATCTGAAGACATACAAGAGGGACGAGGCGAAGATACAGGCAAAGACAGATCAATTAGGATATTTTGTTATAGTCACCTCGGAGAACATGACAGCATCAGAAGCGCTTGATATCTATAGAAAGAGAGATTCAACAGAGAAAATGTTCATGTCATTAAAGAGCGGGCTTGGATATGAGTGTTTCCGTGTACATAGCCAGGCATCAATAGAGTCGAAGACGCATTTAATCTTTCTTGCGAGCATTATAAGGAATGAATTGTTCAATACGCTAAAGACAATAAGCAGTAAAGACAAGAAGAGTTATACGGTTCCTGCAGCTATAAGGGAGTTGGAGAAGGTAACAGCAGTAAAAGATGGAAAGGGGAAGTATGTAAGGCGATATGGACTTACTGCAAAACAGAAGAAGATGCTGAATGCATTCGGGATAACCGAAAAGCAAGTGAGCGAAGCGGTAAGCCAATTGAATAAATAGAGGGCATGCTGTAGCGAAGAGGAGGCGCAGATTTTGAGAAAACCAGTCTGGAGTCAGCTTGGATTTCTACAGTGTCGGAGCCCGCCTTTTATCAAACCCACCCTCACAGAGTAATTTTTCCTATATTCGCTGAACCCACCCGAAGAGCGGAAGCCGGGCTCCTCTGAATCTCAAACAAAAAGATCGGCTGCATTGTTGATAAGCGGCCGAATCAACCTTAAAGGGGGTTTAGTTATAGAAAAAGCTCAAAGTTAAGGATAATCATATACTCAAGTAAGAAAATCTTACAAATTAAAAAGGAGAAATATCATGGATGCTCAAGTATTAACTGTTTCATCAAAA
>DCHJ01000102.1:0-2479 GCA_002314805.1 Lachnospiraceae bacterium UBA1755
CTAATCTGATTGTAATGTTATTTGTGTTCATTTTTTCTCCTATACGAATTTTTCCATCCGCTGACATCAGCATAAATAATGTAATAATAGATCAGCGATAGCTAAATCTTATTTGTTGTTCCATATTCTTTGCATCCGTATGCTCGAACCATTCCTCCACACTATTTTACCGAGTTTACATAATACGTTTTACAATTCTTCAATAATGAACGGTAGCATATAAATAGGATATAGTTTCAGCATTTCAATATTTCCCACATCCTTTTGCGAAAGTAGTATTTCTTTTATCACATGCTTGGAATACTTTTTACCGAACTCAATTATTGATTCATGCTTTCCTATTCCGGAAGATTTAACTTCGAGGGGGACCAGTTTAGTCTTTGAAACCAGAAGAAAATCAACTTCGTAATAGTGGGAACTACCTTCCTTTTCCCAAGTATGATAATAAAGATTTTTATCTGCACTAGATATGATCTGGGCAACCGCATTTTCATATAAATATCCCAAATCTGCCGGAAGATTATCACATAACAGTTTAGAATATATATTTTCATCTGTCCTCCCGGATGAATTAAAAATCATAGTGGTAAACAATCCTATATCTGATAAATATAGCTTAAATGCATCATTATCCCTTGTTCCCGCCAAGGCAACACTTGGATTAAAAACATTGTAACAGGGCAGCACCGTCTTTGAATCAATCAAATCAAATAAACGTTCATAATCCTTATCAATTTTCTTTTTCCCCGTTGCTGAAGAAATAACATAACTTCGCTTATCTGTTGCCAATTGAGTCGGAACAGAATCAAACATTCTTCCTATCAAACCAGTATTGTCAATTTTGTAAAAATCATCTTTATATAATGCTATTATTTCTCTTTTAACTTCATCTATTTCTTCAAAATTCTTTCCTTCTACATAAGCCTCTACAGCCTGCGGCATTCCGCCTACCGCCATGTATATTCTGAAATCTCGCATCATTTTTCTGTTTAATAAATTACCAACAGGTTTCCCCAACTTGTATAATTCCCTTAAAACATGATAGGTATCGTTTGATGTAGCCCACATAAATTCCTCGTAATCCATCGGGTATATGGGTATTTTCATTTCTTCAGATGGAATCACAATATCTTTTACGTTCTTCTTTATACTAATCAATGATCCTGTCTCAATATAGTCATACCGACCATCTGCAACCAAGTATTTAATCGCCTGACGGACCTTTGGCATGAGTTGTATCTCATCAAAGATTATGACCGACTCTCTGTTGTACAGAGTACTTCCTGTAGCTGCCTGTAATCTAAGAAAGAAAATATCCAAGTCAGAAATATCATCAAATACTGTGAGTATTTCTTTGCCAATATTGGCAAAATCAATTTTTATATATGATTTGTACTCTTGCCTTGCAAATTCTTCAGCAATAGTAGATTTTCCTACTCGTCTTGCTCCCTCCAAAAGTGCAGAATACCTGGGAGCCCTTTTCTCTTTCCACTCTTTCAACTTTTCAAATGCTTTTCTCTTAAACATATTTGCGCCTCTCAAATACCGTTTATTCAAAATTTCATCTTAATAATAGTACCACTTCTTCACTTTGTCAACGTTTCATGCCATTATTTCACTATCTGTTTCCTGTAAAAATACTGCTTCTTCAATATTCAATGATATTATTTCCAAAGGCTCAGTTCAAGGAAAGCAGGCTTTTTATAAAAATGTATCCGCTGTCTCCAATATCAGCACCACCCACTCGCCTTTTTCCTGTCATCAGCACTGCACACTCAACTGTATATTTTCCGCCTTTTCCTCCGGGTTCAGAGCATAGAAAAAGGGCCTTCCAGCCACTCCGGCTAACTGCCGGAATCGCTGAAAAGCCCGTATTTTTCAAAGATTTTTCGCTTTTATTTTAACTGTGCTTTGATAGGAGTACCACGCACTCCACATGCCTTGTATACGGGAACTGATCCACTCCTGCTGCTTTCACGACACGGTATCCCTGCGTCCTGAAGTACTCCATATCCCTCACAAAGCTGTCCGGCTTACATGCCACATACACGATATTCTTAACTCCGTATGCAGCGATCTTGGGCAGCAGCTTCGGGTGCAGTCCGTCTCTGGGAGGATCGAGTATTATCATATCCGGCTTCTTATCAAGGCCGTCAATTACCCTGAGCACGTCACCCGCAATGAACTCACAGTTGCCAAGTCCGTTCTTTTCCGCGTTGACCTTTGCCGCCTCAACTGCCTCAGGGACGATCTCAACACCATATACCTTGTCTGCAACAGATGCCACCAGCTGCGCGATGGTTCCCGTACCTGAATACAGATCATAAACAGTCTGTCCGGTCGTATCTCCCACATATTCGCGCACCTTGCTGTAGAGTACTTCCGCCCCTTTTGTATTTGTCTGGAAGAAACTGAACGGGGTAACCTTGAACTTAAGTCCTAGGAGCTCCTCCACGATATAGTCCCGTCCATACAGCAG
>DCHJ01000102.1:2552-10562 GCA_002314805.1 Lachnospiraceae bacterium UBA1755
AGTATACCTTCTATCTGACCCTCCAGATCAAGCTTGAGCAGCATATTGCTCCAATGTCTCAGGAGTTCCTTTTCGCTCCATACGCATATATCCTCCGGCATATCTGCAGTAACGATATCTGCCAGCAGCCCGCCGTTTGCAAAGCTCCTTCTCAGTATCAGATGCCTGAGGTAGCCTTCGTGACTGTTCTTATGCACATACGGGATCCTGAAAAGATTGAAGAACAGCACAGTAGCCTTAACGATCATATTGTAATCGTTATTTACTATACGGCAGTCATCACAGGTCACTACCGAATAAAAGCTCTTGCGCTTATGCATGCCGAGTGTAAGCGGACCGTCCTTCACATCATCCCCGAAGGAGTATTCCATCTTATTCTTATATCTCTCATGGACCGGGCTTTCCAATACACCTTCCCATACCGTATCTTCATCAAAGACCGGTGTCAGCGTGTTGAGGAGCTTTCTCTCCTTCTCTGCAAGCTGTGCTTCGTAGGTCAGTCCGTTATAAAAACAGCCGCCGCATATACCGCTGTTGCCGCACCATACCTTCGTAAGCACATCGCCTTCGTAATGGAGAGTCATACGTATATCATGCGCACCCGCGATCAATAATGGCAAAAACAGTCTGTCGCCCTCCCAGAGGTTAAGCTCCATGATCTCATTCTTATCGATCCATCTGAGCTCGCCTTCGTCGCAGTCGTAATCCAGTTCACCCTCGAAGCCGGTGGCTGTATAGAGGTACATGTTCTCATCATCCCAGATATCGGAAACGAATCCGATGACTCCGCGCAGCTCATAATGCGTAAGTGTCAGGCCGGTCTCCTCCTTGACCTCACGGAGCAGGCAGCCGTCGCCAGTCTCTCCGGGCTCGAATTTGCCGCCGATGCCTATCCACTTGCCTTCGTTGAGGTCGTGCTCCTTCTTGTTGCGCAGCAGCATCAGATACCTGCCGTCCTTTTCGATGTAGCAAAGTGTCGTATTTATTCTGTTGTTATTCTTTTGTTTTCTTTTGCTCATTTACATTCTCCGATGGGATTGCTCTGCCATGGCAGAGGCTTTCTCCCTCCTCATATCAAAAAGCTTCCGCTTTGGTTATTTTTTCAGCCTTCTTATCCGCTCTGCCGTATATTCCTCGATCTGCTTTCGCAGATTTTTTAATTGTTTTTTGTGTGTGCACAGTTTTTCGGTACAGTTAGCGCAGCGAAGATAGTCATTGGTATTCTCTGAGAATCTTTCGGGATGCAGGAAGAATGTGATCTCCCATCTGACAAGCAGCGCCACCGATAATGCCAGCAGTATCCACAGGTAGTCTCTGGTCACGAAGAACAGGGGTGTGAACATCATCGCGTAATCCCAGTTATAGATGCGGCATACACTGCAGCATTTGTTTTTCATAAACCATGTCTGGAACGGACAGAAGAACAGTATGCAGATCATGTCGCACACGGAATATGCGCTGCACAGCAGGATCATTATTCCGTCATCCAGGATGTTCTTCATACGGAGCAGTCCGAATATTCCGTTCATTACTATCCATATGAGAGCTATCAGAACTATTGCATTGTTATCGGCTATTTCAATTTCCGTTGATCCTGATTTGATGTAATTGCGTGCAAACTGTTTCTGACATCCCGGACTTTCGGCAATAGACGGGAAGAAACGCAGCACCATCTCAACTGTGAATACCACACATGTGATAACGATTATGATCGGCCGCTTCTCAGCCTGATCCAGCAATGCCGGTCCCAGGTGCATCCGATACCGTATATACGAGAATGCCAGCAGGATAAACAGGATAGCCCTGTAGCCCAGCCGCACATAATGAAGCGTACTGACCGGGGTGAGTTTAACTTTGTTTTTGTTCATCGTCTCTACCAATCTGTTTTATTATGACATTACTTGTCGGCCTGCGATACTCAAAGCCGCTGTTGATCTCCTTAAGCTCATAGCCTGCCAGGCGGCATCCGTCGGATGTGCGGATGACGGTAAATTTTGCCAGACCTCCGACCCGGCAGTCCTCATCATCCATGGTCGATATGAGATTTCCGAGCGAATAGTAGCAAAGCATGGTCCGGTCATCTTTCCTTATCAGTTCCATTTTCTGGAGCACATGAGGATGTGAACCTACTACAACACCTGCGCCGCAATCCATAAAGATATCAGTCCATTTTTTCTGGAAGTCATCTATATCCCTGTCGTATTCCGTACCCCAGTGGACAAACACAATGACAAAATCACTGTCATCTCTTCCCTGCAGCAATTCCTCTTTCACTCTTTCCTCATCAGAAAGTGTATGGACCATGTGGGGATACTCCCCGGGAATGGGCTGTCCGTTAGTAGAGAAGGTATAATTAAATAAAGCAAATCTGATACCCTGCCGCTCCAGTATCTTATATGGTTCATTTTCGACCTTTGATGACGGCTGTGCTCCGATATACATCACGTTATTGTCATCGTACAGTCCTGTCGTAAAATCCACAGCCTCATATCCCTTATCCAGCATATGATTTGTCGCCAGCTCGACCACATCAAACCCGGACCGGATTATCTCTTCCCCAACCTCTGCAGGGGAACCGAAACGCGGAAAGGTACTGTATTCTTCAGGCCGGGTCACAAGTACGGTCTCTTCCTGACAGATATTTACATCTGTTTCCTCCATATCAGACCTGATCTCATCAAAAAGGAATGAAAAGCCTTCTTCGGAACGCAGACCGTAATCATAAATTGCTTTATGTATTATCAGATCGCCCGTGGCCATGAACGATACTCCGGTCCTGAGTTTGAGTCCGAAGCTGTCCCAGTCCCAGCAGCTTTCTTTTCCCGACAGCTCATGAATGATCAGACGGCGTTTTTCATTGAATTCCCATGACCTCGCGGTCAGACCGATATCCGATGCCCACCAGATCGGTTTAACCGTATCCTCCAGAATATCAAATATATATATGTGCTGCCCCCATTTTTCTTCTGATTTTTCATTCCAAAGCCTGAGGTCAATATTTGTTCCGATTTTCCACAAAAGCAGCAGCAGTTCATTTTCGCCGTCTGAATCAATATCGCATACCAGCATATCCTGAATGAGACAGTTCTCCGGCGATTCCCATTGACCAAGCCTTACTCTTTTATCTGTAAGAACGGCTGTCCTGTCTTCGTTTCCTGCGGCAGCCGCAGGGATCGTGATCTCTTTTTCGTGCCATTCTATCCACTCCGGCAGGAAAGCCCCGTCTGCATCAGCTATGTCCTCTCTCTCATCCGCGATAACCGCATCCGCGGCAACCTCATCCGCGCTGACCGCAGTCTTACCCGTCCGGTCAGTTTTCTCTCTTCTTTGTGCCAGGAGCAGGCACAGCAAAACAATGCAAAGCAAAAGCCCTGCCAGAATTATTGCCAGTATACGGCAGGGACTTTTCTTTGCATTCCTCATCCTGTCTGATTTTTCAGCATCTCCATTGCCCATGATGATTCATACTGTATTACTGCACAGAGACTTTTTTACCATCTGTTAGCTCTGTAGCAATCGCTCCATGGCGCGTGATCCTTTTTCCTGCTGGTATCATATTCTCCACGTTCATTAAGTTCAAGCCCCATCATCTGACGCCACTGTGAATCAGTCAGTCTCTCGCTGCTGCTGAACTGATAGAAGCTGTACACAGTCCCTTTGACAAGCTTAAGCTCCCCCGCAACCGGTGCAACAGCATAAACAAGCGAGGGATTTCCGGTTGCTGCTTCCAGACATTCTCTGCCATCACTTGCTACATCTGCAATTATTGCAGCAGGATGCTGCTGAGTACCGGGATATTCCTCTCCGGTATCCATGGACATCACGTCATGCCAGAATTCACTGAGATACGTGCCGTAGTTTCTGATAAGATCATATTCGTCATCTGTCAGGATCTCATTTTTAAGCTCTTTTTCAGAAATCGTGATGAGCGCACCGGACAGACTGCTGAGCCTGTCAAGATTCTCCGCATCCCTCTCGCTTAATGCTCCGTACTTCATAAGTCCGGACTTTGTATTCTTAACGAGTGCAGTAATGCAGGCATAAACCTTATACTCAGGCTCTACGTAGCCTCTGTCATCAAAATCGACAATAGGCTCTCCGTCTCCCTCAGCCATGACCTGCTTTGAATACAGTATCGTATCATGCTTCAGTTCCGTATAGCTTCCCAGAAATGTCTCAAGATCCTTTCTTGCCCACTCCCTGCATGTCATAAACCACGGATATCCGTCTTTCTTTTCATCAAGCAGCGGTCTCAGTGCATATAGCCACTGTGAATAAAGACTTGTCCGCCACAGTTCAGTATCATCTCCGGAATATACGGTTCTGAGCTTCTCAACCTTAGGCACGTATTCTGCAAATCTCTCAATCCCGTCCCCTTTCAGAATCTCAAGTGCCTCGTCGCTTCCAAGAGCTGCAGGAATATCAAGCGCATCCGGAAGAGTCCTTCTTTCACCATCGGCACTTCCCGCTAACTGAGAATAAACCAGCTGCTGGAATATTTCCGCATCAATGCTGAAGCGCTGACCCATAACGCGAAAGCCCTTTGTATCATCAAAAGATTCCTCGGCTGTTTTACCCGGAAGCGAATTGATCCTGGGAGGCTCCAGCACCGATGTCAGTTCACAGAACCGTACCCAGCTGTCCTCATTGCCAATAAGATCCTGAGGCTGAACAGCTTCGCCATACGCCTCCTTAGCTGCCGGCCAGTATTCACAATATGACAGATCATCACTCTCTCCCGCAAAAAATGATGTTATTGCATATACTGTCTCCCAGCTTTCATAGCATGCTTCATCATTCATCGCAAGTGTCATCAGCAGGGCCGAGCGGTTCATAGACTCCGCATTTTGCCGGAAATTCATCCTTCCATACCACATCATCGTCCGGAAGTATCTCTCAAGATCCTCGTCACCGTCATAATACCCGCGCGGTTTATACTGCGAGTAATCCTCGCTGTTTCCTGTGACATGCGAATCCGCAGTCCCCGAAGCCCCATTGATCAGCTCAAGTTCAGCATTTACGGCTTCTGTTACTGCTTCGGGGATCACTGCTTTATCCGACAGCAGTCTTGATGCAACTGAGAAAAATGCAACATTTCTGTATGCAGCCTCTTCCCACCTGGAGTCTGTCCTCAGGATGTTGTACTGCTCTATGCTTTTGCTGAGCATATTATTGGTAAACCTCGACAGCTCGTCCAGAAGATACTGCCGTTCAGTACTTTTAAGCAAATGCTGGAAATACAGATGATAAGTATGAAGCATGGAGTCCGCAGTAACAAAATTAGCATAATGCCAGTATCGGTTAAACTCATATTCTTCGAAATACTCGCTGCCACCCATGTCAGTAACGAAAAAGCCTTTATTTTCAAGCATCTCCTTCTGCCGGTCAGAAAGATTAAACCGATCTATCTGCACCACATTGCCAAGACCTGTCTCCGGTCTCAGCGCTGTCGATTCCGGTATAAATCCCGTATCATACAGCGATTCCGGTGCCACTTCTGAAAATGCCCGAGAAAATTCTCTCTGCACATCCGAAGAGTAATGCAGCTCTGCCTGTCCGACATCCCCAAGCTTGCTGTCCTTTATCTCTTCACGGTCCGTTTCATCATCATCGTCATCATCCGATGCTTCGGGCTCTTCTCTTTCGGATCTGTCCTTATCAGCTGCTGCCACCTTACTGCCGGTGTCTGTGTCATCCAATCTCACTGTCCTGATAAATACTGCCAGAAGGATCGCTGCAGCGCAGGCCGCCACTGCAATAATGCAGCATAATACGATGGTCAGCGTCTTCCTGTTTTCGGGATCCGCCCCCGCATCTGTATTAAGCATCGGATTAGGCGCACCGCAGCGGGAGCAGAACTTATCATTCTGACCCATCGGGCTATTACAATTAGTACATCTCATAACTATCCTCCGTGAAGCATTGGCTGCTTCTTTAATTGTTAAATAAAATCATCTTCCAGCGGGTACATAGGTCTTCTGATATTGGTAAGTCCCAGATCCTCAAGCCTTTCTCCCGAACTGCCCGGAGTAAATGCCAGGATCGATCTTTCTGCAATGGCTGCAAGCTCAGGGAAGAGATATCCCAGTTTTACCACAACGATATCAAAATCCCTGATATTGATATCTACGGACTCATAAATCTCCAGCCTGCACATCGATGCACGGTTCTTCGTGATGACCACTGTCATGTCATCACATTCGATGGTCGCTGAAGGTCCCTCATTGCCACCCGAATATGCTATTATATCTCCCCTGTGGATCAGTTTACCCGTAATCTGTGCCTTCTCACTCCTCTCATCAAGGCTGCCGCCGACTGTAAGCGTAAGTACATCTCCTATTTCTGCCTCGTAGCACTTCATGCACGCCGCTTCATCAGCAATACCTGCAATCAGTACCTTCTTTGCACCGGCTTCCTGCAGACGGTTGATCATATAGCCATTATCACCCGCTGCTCCTGCAGTTGTATTATCACCCGAATCCGAAATGAATACCTGATGTACTGTATCAGCCATCGCCCTGTTTATGGCTTCTATCGGATCAACCGCTTCGATGAGAAACTTAAAATCATGACGGGCATCCCACCACATCTGTGCAAGCTCATCGGCGATCTTCTTTGCGGTCACATTATCATTCTCATGGGTTACAACAAAGCTCGGTCCCATATACGGCTCATCTATCCACTGATGTCCCGCATATACCTGTACGCAGATCATACCGGGAATCGTGCGCTCATACTCAGCTGCCTTTTCCATAATGCTGCACAGCGGCTCAAGAGCGGTCTGAACAGCATCTCCACATTCCACTACGTTTACGCGGGACAGCTGTGGTGATGGCAATATCCCCTTTTCGATTATTTTAATCAGATTCTCAAGAGCACGTATCTGTGTCTCATTATGATCCGAATGAGGTGCTGTCCTGAAAGCTGTCATGCAGTTTACAAGCCCGGCGATCTCATCCGTATTATCTGCATGGAAATCCATAGCCAGCGAGATCGGGACTGAGTATCCTACCTTGCTGCGTATCTGCTGCATCAGGTATGTATCACCCGGTCCTATCTCCTCAACGTACATTGTACCATGAATATACAGCCAGATCCCATCTATACCTTCTGTCGGTATCATAGAAACCAGTTCATCCGCCAGGCGTAAGAAATCTTCCTTCCTTACAGCCCCTCCCGGTAATGCACTTGCAAATATCGTCGGTACCACTTCACATCCATGTGCCCTGAGCGTATCCATGATGGCAATCTTCTCATACATTGCCTCGCCTCTGGCATAATCAAAATCCTCAAACCTCGTTGCTACAGGTGATAAACTGTTTCCTTCTGTCTGAAGGGAGCCTATACATATCCTCATTTTCATTTCTCCTATAATGATTAATTCACGATCAGTTTAATTCTTCAAAAAAACTTTTTTCGGTCAGGTTAATACTCAATCACCCTCCCGAATTTCAACTACACCAAGCTTTTCCGCCATATCTGTATAGGTGTATCCGGAATCGAGACTGCGGATTGCCTGCAGTCACAATAATCTTTTTAAATGAATCGGATATTTTCAGTAAGGAATTCTGCTCTTGATTTATTTTTTCTTGTGCGGGTATTGCATAAGCTGACTGAACATAGTATCTTCTGTTTCCGAGATTTGCAACAAAATCCACTTCCAGCTGCTTTCTGATGTGACTGCCGTTCTCGTTCGCTCTGGTTTCTACAATTCCGACATCTACATTGAACCCACGATAAACCAGCTCATTATAGATCGCGTTTTCCATCAGATGAGTTTCTTCGTACTGTCTGAAATTCAGCAAAACATTCCGCAGCCCTAAAGTATACGTCAGTATCTTTGACAGCGCAACTTCTGTTTTTTGGTTGTTTTACCGATTTTATAAAAGCAAAGCCCCCACATACCTTATTCAACACCGCGATGCCTCTCTCCTTTTGCGCGCCACTGTTCCGTCAATGGCATCAGTAAAACCGCCAATCAGGTAAAACATATAATACCATCCGGAATAC
>DCHJ01000105.1 GCA_002314805.1 Lachnospiraceae bacterium UBA1755
ATAAAGGGCAACGTAACGCTTACGGCGCAGTGGACAGTAAAGGGCGGCTATAAGGTAAAATACCAGCCCGGCGAGCATGGAAGCGGAGACTACACCGATCCTTCAGAGTATTTCTACGATCAGAAGGTGAAAGTAAAGGCTCTTAACGAGACAACGATTACAGCAGAGGCAGGTTATACATTCATCGGCTGGAAGGATGAAGCTGGTAAGGATGTAGCGACAGCATCAGAGCTGACGATAACAGGCGACAGGAAGCTTACAGCGCAGTGGAGCCAGAATAAGTACACTCTGACATACAGGATGGGTGACCATGGAAGAGGAGCGGACTACCCCGATCCGACAGAATACACCTATGGTCAGAAAGCACCTATCAGGAAGATCGACGAAACAACGATCACAGCAGAATCCGGATATTCATTTGGCGGCTGGAAGGATGAAGCAGGCCATGACATCGCAACAGCATCAGAGATTGTGATTACAAAGGACACCGAGCTTACAGCATCATGGAATAAGAATGTCAGCTACCGTGTGCTGCATTTCAAGCAAAAGCCCGATGGTTCGTGGAATGATATTCCTGATGATGAAGAACTGATCCGGGATGCAGCAGTAAACACACTTGTCAGAGGCGTACCGCGCCAGTATGACAAGATGGAGTACGATGCTGAAAAGAGCCGTGACACATCTGAGGGCTATACAAGGGCAGATGACGGTCTCGTACTTAAACTGTATTACAGATACAAGTACTACACTGTGACATTTGACTCAATGCAGGGCAGTTACGTTCCATCTCAGAAGATCCTGCAGGGCAATCGCGCGGTATATCCAATCATACCGACACGCGATAACTATGTATTCATCGGATGGTATACAGAGCCCGGATGCGTTACGTCGTATGATTTCACAACACCTGTAAATGCCGATATTACGCTTTACGCTAAATGGTCAGGCGGAGGCGGTGGAGGCGGCGGAGGTGGCGGCGGCGGCTCCGATCCGAAATACCGTCTGTATGTATACGACGATCCTTCACATGGAGGAGAAGTCTCCAATGCCGTATGGACCTGCATTGATGAGCAGAATCATATCTGGAAGTATGGCTATGACAATACCTATGCTGCAAACGGCTGGATCCGCGCGGAAAACCCGTACTCAAGGCGTCCGGACAAGATTGAATGGTTCCACTTCGATGAGAAAGGACATATGACCTTTGGATGGATCAAGCATAGCGAAAGCATCTGGTATTACACAGACCAGTTCGCCAACGGCGATCTCGGAGCACTGGTATATGGCTGGTATTTTGAGAAACAGGATATGAGGTGGTATTACCTGCAGCCGGGAACAGGCATTATGTCATTTAACTGGAACAGTATCGACTCAAAATCTTACTACTTCGCCAACAGGATAGATGCAAGACAGGTCAACTGGTTTATCAATTATGAGAGGGCAGGATCGCTGGCACTTAACGGCATCTGGTTCTACAGCACGACAAACCCGCATTGCTACGGTTCGATGTACTTTGACGGTCTCACACCGGATAAGCATACCGTGGCCAAGGACGGCAGCCTGACCAAGCCCGATCCGATGATCCGGTATATGACATCCAGGGATTACATGCTTCTGTTTGACCAGAATAAATCAACCAGCTCGGCTGTTGATCTGAAAACACCGAACTCAGGCAGTTCAACAAACAATCAGGGGACATCGAAATAATATGCCCCGCCGGCTTCATACTCATGAATTGCGGGTGTGAAAGCCGGATGTAACACAAATTTAACACCCCGAATATCTGCAGGGATAAGAAACTTTTGAAAGTCAGAGAAAAACTGACAGTCAGGAGCTTCGGTGTCCTTGCGGATATCCGGGGCGTTTCAAAGTACGATTATATGAATCCATTCAGCATCTGTACCATCTGCTTCCTGGTCGGAAATTTTTGACCAAGGTCAGCAGCCAGTTCGCGTACCATTTTTTGCCCACCCTCATATTGCTGCATTCTTTGCAAATAAGAGGATAATTCCCTATATCTCGCCGGGTTTCGGGCATCCATGGCAAATTCCTCAACGTATGTTTTATAAAAACGCAGAATCTGCGGTGTGTAGTATTTTTCCAAAGTAAAACCGTACTTATTATACAGGCTGACCAGCCTGCTATGCTCTATTACTTCAAATAACCGTTCATACAGTTTTTCTTCTGACAGGAACAGGCATTTTTGAGTTGGATCCTGTTCACCGTCAATAATACGGTCACGTTCCTTCTCCCATTCTTTGGCAGTGCACAAAGCCTTATATGATTTGAAAAGATCCATATCGCAACGCTTTCGTATATTGGTAAGATGTTTGATCTCCTTCTTTTCCGAAGCCTTGTCATTTATCAGATGATAAAGCATTGCAAGCTTCTGCGTATATTTGTCTTGCTCATAAGTACCCTTGGTATTATTCCGATATTTGACAATAAGTCTGATTTCTTCCCGATAATTACCGATGGAATGATTATACTTAAGCAGGTCGTCTCTTACCTCAGGGAGCTCATCATGGTCGAACCAGTATGCCTGGGCTTCCTTCTCATTTGCACCCAGCTTTTTCATCAGGAAGACCCTCCTGCGTACCTGAACCAGGCGATGGTAATAATTATAAGATTCATCATATTCACATTTGAGTAATGCAGCGTCCAGTTCATTCAATTCTTCCTGCATTTCATCTCTGGACAACAGCTCTTCTTTCAAAAAATCATTAAGATAATCACGCATGTAGTCAATGATCGTTATATCATTGCAGTGTTTTTTGAACCACTGCCTGATAAGGATATGGTCGGGCTCATCGCACTTATCTATGATGGCGGTCCATATTTGGCGGATCGTGTCACAAATGCCGGAAATATTGCCATCGTCATCTATATTTGTGTTGGAGAGCTTACGAAATACATATGTTGTTAATTCAAAGGCATCGAGAAAACTCTCGTTTTCTATAAGAGCAGCTGTAGAAGAAGTAAGGTAATCACAGAGTTCGCATTCGAAATCATATGCATCGTGATAATTGATAAAACCCTGCCTGCCACTGTATGAGTGAAATATCAATTCAGCATCCGCCTTGAAAGCAGTGAGATCAATATCTGATGTTTTCTTTTTGATGCGGGTACTTTTATGAGCTGCGGGTGCGCATGAGAAAGCCTTCGCAATAAAAGCACGATTGGCAGGATTCTGATCCGCCATGATAAGTACCAGTTTTTCAAGCTGAGATTTATCAGCGTTTTGAATTGCCTCGTACAATGCATCACAGTCCGGGTCGCTGTCTATATCATTGTTCCCGTGGCTGCACACCTCACCATGCGCATCGCAACCCATGTACGCATACATAAGTGCGGCCAAATGCTTGCAATTATTGCCACCTTGAAAATATGGACACGAACAGAAAGCGTTATGTATATGATTATTCTTCAGGTGAATTGCAACCTTATAGTAGTCAGTACCCCGGACATAGGCCGAGATATCGTCACCGCTGGCTTTCATATCAGTGACGAGACCATCCTGAAAATACTTACGTCCCCTGATAAGAATGTGGGGCTCAAATGCATCTTTCCAATCATCCAACATAAACTCACCTGCTTTCTCAGTTTGCCATTCGTTTTGATCTTCCTGACAGACTGGACTTTACAATACATATCAGCTTTTCGGTTTTTCTGTTCATAGAGATGCCTTTTCTCTATTCACTTCTGCCATTAGGATAGCTGTCGATTATATTCTATCATGAATCTAAGGATGTGTATCACTCACTTATTCCGTTTGAGTGAAAAATCACTGCAGCAGATGCAACCTCATTTACACCTCGTATCTTAAAAACAGCCATTAAAAAACCGAAACTGTGTTTTTCACAGTTCCGGCTATGCTGGAAATATCGGACAATAATTCTGACCGTTGTTATTGTATACAAACAAAATCGGTTTTCCTGATTTTTCGCCACAGCATGAATATGACGACAATCAGTGAGAGAACATCGGCAACAGGCTGTGCCCAGATCAGTCCGTCAATACCGATCACTGCCTTCAATATGAACAGGGCGGGGAGAAAGATGATCCCCTGACGGAACAGAGAGGCAAGGAGAGCAGGTGTTGCTGCGCCGATTGCCTGAAGCGTATTCTGACAAATGACAAAGGCGACGATCAGCCATGCTGTACTCATCAGGATACGGGTAAAATGCACTCCGGAACCGAGTGCGGTCTTATCAGTAAGAAATACCTTTACAATAGGCCCGGCAAAAACAAAGCAAAGTGCAGAAACCACAGCGCAGAAAACAAGCCCAAGCAAGGCGGAGAAGCGGATACCGGATATCAGCCGCTCTCTGTTTTTTGCACCGTAGCAGTATCCGAGGAAGGGCTGGGCGCCGCTTCCGATACCAATGCCGATAAGAGTAACGATCATAATGACTTTTGATGCCACACCGTAACCGGCAACCATCATGTCACCGCCCGCGTATTGGGAAAGCTGAGCGTTGACAACAATGGATGAGATGCTGACAAGGAGATTGGCAAGGGAGGCCGATATTCCCACCGAAATAACACCGGTGAAAATCTTGTCCTTCATGGAAAAATATTTCGGGCTGATGCTGAGTGCGGATATTCCATTGAGGAAATGCAGGACATAGTATCCGGCAGCAACGGCGTTGCCGATGACCGTTGCGACAGCCGCACCTGCCACGCCCCATTTAAAGCCGATAATAAAAATCGGGTCCAGAATAATATTGAGCAGATTGCCTATCAGCGTTCCTGTCATAGCTTTCATCGCCTCACCCTCGGTCCTGAGGATGGATGAAAAGCAATTGGAAATCATAGAGAAGATGCCGCACCCGATGACTATACGCAGGTAATCATTCGTAAGAGCAATGCTGTCTTTACCGGCACCTAACATGACTGTTACGTCGTCCAGAAAGAGCCATAGGAAAATCATCATAACTCCGCCCACTGCAACACAGGCCCACATACAGAACGAGCTTGCTCTTTTGGCGTATTCGGTTTTACCCTCACCGAGAGCGCGTGAAATGACAGATGTTCCGCCTACACCGAACAATGTGCCCAGCGACATGAATATCATAAACAGCGGTGCCGCAAAGGAAACCGCAGTAACCAGCAGATCGTTATGCGTGAGACCGAGAAAGAAAGTATCTGCCAGGTTATATACCATGACCATAATCATGGCAATCAGTGCCGGAATACTGTTTTTAATGATGATCCCCGGCACGGGATCTGTCTTAAAAGATTCGATGGCGGCACCGTCGTTTTTGTGATTCATTGCTTATTACCTCCGCATTTTCATTTAAGTTGATTTGCGGCTTCAAGAAGCCTGAGACAATAGTTTTCGTGAGCCTTCCTACTGCCTCTCCGTGTGTTCTGCCTGCTGCTGGTTCGAACTCGGGAAAATACTCCGGTTGTCCCCAAAAGAATCCTGTGCATCGAGCAATCCGGTAGCAAATTTCTGTAATAATGGTATAATCGGAAAGAATCATACTTTGAGAGGTTTCCATTTTTTACTATAACCGCTCTCGTATTTTCGCTCAAACTATTATTTTCCATAGAGATAGCAACAAAAGGAGTGGAGAATGCATCAATATTTTAGAAGTATAGGTTTCTCGCATCTGGTGCGGGAACAGGACATAGACAGGCTACTCAGGAGCTGCGAAAAGCACGGTATGGACTCCGCCCGGCGCTACATCGATTCCAACGAACAGATGTGGCTTGAGATACGTGTCCCGGTTTCAGGATCCATGGGACTCTGCATCACCGGCTACATCGGGGCGAGGGGCAAATTCAAACGGACCGCGTACTACCCATATCTGCGCAGCGAAGATATGACCAGCAGCGTGCGCCCCTCTGTCTACAGACGCGTGGACGGCGGACATTTCAGTGCCATCATCGACGATGCACGCGTAGGCATGACACTCATCTACCAGCTGGATAATCCCTTTGATTATCTGCACAGATGCGGCGAAGGCAATCCCATCCCGTGCAATGTGATCAGCAAGCTGTCAGGGTTTTGCAGCAAAGGTTTCGTGCTGCTCCCTTCTGCGAAAGCAGATGAATTGCGGGTGCGCATGCCGGGGGACGGGCAGACCCAAGGTTCAGCGGGCGCAGTCGGCTCCTGCGGAGGCGGAGACGGATCAGATATGCGGTCAGCGGGAGCAGCAGGCCCTAATGACGGCGTGGACGGGCAGACTCAGGGTTCAGCGGGGGCAGCATCAACAGGGACTCCGGGGCAGAACGCAGGGGTCGGACAGAACTGTCAGCCGGGAATGAATAATGGTGCCGGATTGAATGGACTGCCGGGGCAGAACGTTGGTTTTGGGATGAATCCTCTGCCGGGGCAGAACGTTCCGAATACATACAATGGCAATCAGCCCGGACCGAACGGTAAAGACGGACAAAATAATCAGTCGGATCAGGAGGCGCGCATGTCGCTTCTGGAAGCGGCCCGCAACGGACAGACCGATGCAATAGAACAGCTTGCACTTGAGGAGATGAATACGATCGCTACCCTCAGCAAGCGCCTGCAGAATGAAGATATATATTCTATCGTCAGTTCCGTGTTCATGCCTCAGGGCGTGGAATGCGAGATATATCTGGTGGTCGGGGACATCCTGAAGGTTGAAAGGATCAGAAACGAAATTACCGGAGAAATGATTTATGACTTGACTTTATCCGCAAATGATATGATAATTCATGTGGCGATAAATGAAGCTGACCTTGAAGGTGAACCAATGCCGGGGCGCCGATTCAAGGGTAGGATATGGCTGCAGGGACGCATAGAGTTTTGATATGCCGACGGTATCTCGGAAACAGAAGGCCGGGAGCGTATCGGGGATATGTGCATTGGACGTGTGTCAGGGACATGTTCACCGGTTCGGGTCTGACAGCCGTATGTCGCTACATGTCAGTATCAAAAGTTTTTAATCCGCGATTAGACAGTTTCAAAAGCTTTTAATCCACGAAAGTGGCTTAAAATAAAGGGTTTCCGTAGCTCAGCAGGATATCCGGGACATCTTAGCGCTTTAGCGCTTAGATGCACCGCAGGCAGGGAGCGAAGCGAGTCGCCGAGCGTTCAAAGTGGGCGAAGACAACAGAATGAGTTTATGTAGCTCAGTGGATAGAGCGTTCGCCTCCTAAGAATGGAGTGAAACGAAGACTGATAAAAACAATCGGATTTTACAAGCCGGAAGGTAAGTGGTAAAATCCAGACAGATCGTGCAAATCGCGATTAGACAATTTCAAAAGCT
>DCHJ01000036.1:0-7551 GCA_002314805.1 Lachnospiraceae bacterium UBA1755
ATAATTCAATTAATACCCGCCGCTCCTTTGTGGGGCGGCGGGTTCTTTCTCGGGAACTTATCTCACGGCGAGACACATTATTCAACCTATACTGACCTAGGAATACTTGGCTCTATTATACTCCTGAATGATATAGTCACCATAGGTTCCTTTACGATGATAGATTCTCAAATCATCTGAAAGTGTTTTAGTGCCGCCGCTATCGCGTTTTCCTTTTCCTCCGGACATCCCGGCTGCCTAGAATCCAGGGACTTCGGTTTATTATAGTTTTCACGCTCGATGATCCCGTGCTTCCGCTTTACCTGGGCAATATTCAAGTGTGACACATGGAAACCGTATTTCTCCTGCACCCAATCCTGGATCTGCTTGTATGTAGCACCTTGCTGAAATCTGGACATGTCCATGTCTTCGAGGGAAAACTCAACCCTGACATTCTGACTCGATATGTTTCCCTTGGAAAGCAAAACTACCGTCTCCACATGCACGGTCTGCGGGAACATGTCGACGGGCTGTACCCTCTGCAGCCTGTAGTCCCCGTCGCACAGTATCCTCAGATCCCTTGCAAGAGTTGCGGGGTCGCAGCTCACATACACTATCCGTTCCGGATTCATCCTGAGTATGGTATCAAGGCATACTCTGTCACAGCCCTTGCGCGGCGGATCAACTACGACAACATCGGGGGAACAGCCTGCAAATTCTTCCCGGAGCGTGACCTCCTCGGCTTTCCCGACGAAAAATTCGGCATTGCTGATCCCATTGAGCTTTGCATTCTCTCTTGCATCCTCTATTGCCTGCTCTATAATTTCAACTCCATATACCCTGCCCGCTTTTTTTGCAAGAGCCAGACTGATGGTCCCGATCCCGCAGTACAGATCCCAGACAGTTTCCTTTCCGGTAAGCCCGGCGAACTCCACTGCCTTGCCGTACAGCTTCTCCACCTGTATAGGATTTACCTGAAAAAATGATCTGGGTGATATCCTGAATTTCAGGTCGCCGATGTAATCCTCGATATGATCCGGGCTGCCCGCTGCAGGCGTGATCTCTCCGGACAGCACTGCATTGTTATCGTGGTTGGATACTGTGCATACCATGAGTTCTCCGGTCCTGAAGCCTTTGCGGATCAGCACATGTGTCATATCATCCGTATATACCTTTTTGATCTGTACAAGTATATCTTTATTTTCCCTGCATCCCAGCAGACAGTCTTCGCATTCAATGATGTCATGACTGTGGGCTGCATAAAAGCCCGCCGTCACTTTACCGTCTTTATCGCGTCCTATCGGGATGATGGCCTTATTGCGGTATCTCCATGGGTCCTCCATACCTATGACCGGTTCTACCCTGATACCCTCCTCATCAAGCTTAAACCCACCTATGCGTTCCAGCACGTTTCTGACTTTATTGCGCTTAAACTCCAGCTGTGCGGGATAGCTCATCGCCTGGAGTGTACAGCCTCCGCAGGCTCTGGCTTTCCTGCATCCGGGTTCCACCCGGTCTTCACTTGACGCGATGACCCGCTGAAGCCTCGCATATCCATAAGTCTTTTTGGTCTTCATGACAGATGCTTCTACCACGTCGCCCGGTATCGTATCCTTAACAAACCAGGTGAAGCCATCGGTCCTGCCGATGCCTTCACCCTCATGACTTATATCCGTAATATTGATCTGTAATATCTGATTTTTTTCGTACATATCTCTGTCCGCCGGAAAACCTGCGTCACGGAAGCTCACATTGTTGTCTTCCTGACATTGCTGTCCATGAGCTTATTGTATCCAAGCCACTCTGTCCTTTCGCCTGCACCTTCCATGATCTCCTTCATGATCTCTATCTTGGCATCGCAGTTATCTGCCAGATTAAGTGCCATCGCCTCAGCTATCGCCGGTTTCTTTGGTGAGCCAAACTCAAATTCTCCGTGGTGAGCCAGAATACAGTGCTTCAGTTCGTTGGCAATATTCTTCGGGAAATCCGGAATATTTCTGAGCTTATCATCTATCATCTCCACTCCGATCACAATATGCCCGATAAACTGACCCTCATCCGAATAATCATTCTCCGGATAGGGGCTTATCTCTCTGGTCTTTCCGATATCGTGAAGAAGCGCGCCGGTCACCAGCAGGTCATGATTGAGATAAGGATACTTGCTGCACATATATTCACACAGCCCTGCCACCGCAAGGGTATGCTCCATAAGTCCGCCCACAAAGCTGTGATGCACGCTCTTTGCCGCGGATGAAAAGCCGAATGCCTTTGCAAAGGCTTCATCCTTCACAAAAAATTCTTCCAGCACTGCATGGAGATACCGGTTCTTTACTCCTGCGATATATCCGCCCAGCTCCTCCTGCATTTCTTTTGTGTCGCGGGCCGAAACAGGCAGATAATCGCTCGGGTAGTATTCCCCCTCGCCCGCTCGCCTGATGCGCCTGATGTTGAGCTGTATCGACCCGTTGAAAAGTGTTACATCAGCATCTACATAAACATAATCTCCGCTGTCGAAATCTGCTATACCGGGATTGCCCAGATCCCAGATCTTTCCGTCTGCTGTCATGGTCCTGTCCTGCAGATTGACACTGCAGTACTCTTTTCCGGTCTTTGTCAGGTTGATCTGGCGATGCTTGCACAGATATACATCTGATACCCGCATTCCTTCTCTGAGTGTATTCAGATATCTCATTCTCTTTCTCCTACTGTTATAGTGTAGCTTATTTCCTTATATTCTTCGATGGCGTCACGTGATACAACTGCTTCCACCTCCGTACCGCTCTCAAGATTTTCAAGTACCTTTGCGTATGCATTGGGGGAGCGCATATCCACACTGCTCAGCTCGATAAGAGTATCCCCCGCCAGTATTCCGGCTTCATACGCCGGGCTGCCTTTTGCGACTTCAACCACATAGAGTCCCTCCGGTACCTCATTGTCTGCTGCCGGGAGCTGCACGAGATTAAGCCCTATATATGCATACCTGCCTGCGTTTATCATCCTCTCAAGGATGCTCTTGTACTCCGAGATGCCGATCACAAGGCCGGAGCTCTCATCGGGGCTGCCCTGCGCACCCGCATATTCATCTTTATCATCTTTATCTTCACAGGCCACCCAGCCTATGAGCTTTCCGTCGATGTTGAAGACCCATGTACCGCGGCTGCAGCTGCAGCAGTTTCCGCCGTATATATGCGTCTCGGTCCCGTCCACTACATTGACTCCGCTCTCAATATATGATACCCAGTCATACGCGGTAGAGCGTACCACGCCTCCGGGACACCCCATTGCGATAAGCATATCGCCACGGTCGACCTGATATGAATTGCCAAGCACGATGGGCGTGATGCCGTCAAGTGTGCTCTGCTCTATGCCTTCCCTTGCAATACTCACCACTGCAAGGCCTGTTGCGGAATCAACGCCTCTGACCTGTGCCTCCGTGATCTCATTCTCAGTGATCTCCACTGTAAGATCATCTTCGTAATCTGCAGCGGCTGCCATGGTAAGTATCATGATCTCATCATCTGTCTCTGCGACTATCACACCCGAGTACTCGCCCTCATGGCTGCGCTCGTTGTCAAACATATCCCTGTCAACGGAATGTGATCTAACCGTGACTATCGACTTGTCCAGCCCGTCGCAGAGCTTAGCTACATCCTTCCACATGCTGGAAAGGTCACCGGCCGAATAACTGTAGCCCTCTATCACTTCCTGGACTATCTCCTCTACCGCCTCGGTGCTCTCCTCCTCGATCACGTCATTGATGATCTCGCCGTCTTCAGGGGCTGTCTCGGTTTCTGTCTCTTCTCTGGACTGCACAACTGTAGCCAGTGTCTCCGGTTCATCACGGGGGATAGTCACACGCTCCGGGGCGGCTTTCTCCTCTCGCGCGCCCAGAAGCTTCTGTGTATATGGAGTGGACAGTACGAATACGCAGGCAGCCGCAATTCCGAATATCACAGCACCTGTCAGTATCTTGATAAAGCTGCGGAAACCCTTTCCCGCGCCGGTCCGCCTGACGATCTTCTCTTTTATAAAATCTTTCTTCTCGCTCATAATAAAATCTGCTCTGTGTGACGATTACGGCAATTATATGCCTCTGCCGGGACTGTGATACCGCGGCGCCTCCGGGATCGTGCTGTGCGGTGATGATATGGTGCAATGTCCCAGGTCCGGTAATACCGGCATAGTGATATCCGACGACGATACTGAACCGCGCGGATAGTGATACATGTATGATCCTGTCCCTGCCGACGGTCAGTACCCCGTCCGTGCCCGTTTGCTGCCTGTACACGGTCTGCGTTTTGTATAGCCGGTATCAGTGTTTCCTTCCGCCGATATATACCTCTCTGATATTCAGACTGCTGTCGCATACGATGAAGTCTGCCCGCTTTCCTGCTTCTATCGAACCTACCTCTTTATCTGCACGTATGGACCTTGCCGGGTTTATGGTTGCTGCGGCAATTGCTGTCTCTGCCGGAATACCGAAGCTGATCGCATTCTTCATGCAGTCAAAAAGATTTGTCGAGGAACCTGCGAGATTGCCGGCCGCAAGCCTTGCGACTCCTCCCTTTAAGAATACCGGCTGTCCTCCCAGCTCATATTCGCCGTCCGGCATGCCTGCGCAGCGCAGCGAGTCCGAGATAAGACAGATCCGGTCCTTAAAAAGCTCAAAGCCCATGCGCACTGCACCGGGATGTATATGATGTCCGTCGCAGATCAGTTCTGCGTACACATTGCTCTTTTCCGAAGCTGCCCCGATGACTCCCGGTTCTCTGTGGTGGACAGGCGGCATCGCGTTAAACAAGTGTGTCAGGTGATCTGCACCCGCTTCAAAAAACGCTTTCCCCTGATCGTAATCAGCATCTGTATGCGCTGCCGATACCGCGCACAGCACACTTGCCTTCTGCGCAAAATCCCCGGCGCCCTCAAGCTCCGGTGCGACATCAACAAGACTTATCATGCCTCCGCAGCCCTCGTACAGCTTCCTGAAGCTCTCAAAATCCGGTGCCTTAAGATATGCTTCATTCTGCGCTCCCTTTTTCTTTACGGAAAAATACGGACCCTCCATATTGATGCCAAGCACCCGGGATGTCACACCCGATGAGGCGGCACCGGATTCCTCTGCAGCCTTATGTGACATGGCAAAATCACGTACCACTCCGAAGGCCTTTTCAAGCACTTCATATGGCAGTGTCATGGTCGTGGGGCAAAAACCGGTAATACCGTGAGAAGCATAATAGTCTGCCACGGACTCCATTGCCTCCGGCCTGCCGTCAGAAAAATCATATCCCATTGATCCATGGGTGTGAATATCAATAAGTCCCGGAATGATGTAGTCCCTGCCCATCACTTCTGCCTGATATCTGATCTTCAGCGCCGAAAACCTGCCTGCCTCTGTCTCCAGGTCTCCATAACAGAAGCTGCCGTCAATAAATATGTTGCAGTCTGAAAACTTCATCTCATCCTCTCCAATATTATTTGATCCAGGGAAACTCTGATTTAATAAACAATTCCTTTCTGCTGCCTTCACAGATGTATAAGCATCCTTGTTTCGCCGGAAAGCATAGCAGCAAATTACCCTTTGATCCAAAGAAACTCTGATTTAATATGCAATTCCATTCTGCTATCTGCACAAATGTATAAAAGCAACGCTTCGACTGAAAGTGCTGCAATCAATCACCCGATAATCATCGGCTCCCTCACCGGCACTGCAGATCACTGAATCCGCCTGTCTGCCGGTTATACTTTCCCTGCCGCATCATTTAGCCAGGAACTTCTTCCACGTATCGATATATCCCTGTGCCTGCTCCCTTGTGGGTGCCTCTGCAAATACGCGCAGCAGCGGCTCCGTACCTGACGGTCTGCAGATGACAAAGGAATCATCATCAAAGTAAAACTTGCATCCGTCTATGAAATTGGCTCTGCAATATGTCGGTTCAAAGACCGGAAGCTGATCCCTGATCGACTCAGGATCCTCCAGACCATTGGCAAATACTCTAAGGAGCTCCTGTTTCCTATCCTCAGAAAGCGGTACATTGTACTCTACCATCACACGGTCACCGTATTTTTCTCTTAATTCCTTTATCATCGCGCCGGGTGTCTTGCCCGTCTTGCACAGCATCTCAACAAAGAGTGCTGCCGCATAGATGGAATCCTTGCCGTGTATATGTCCGCGTACTGTAAGTCCTCCCGATGACTCTCCGCCCAGCACTGCATCAACCTCATCGATCTTGGAGGATATATGCTTGAAGCCTACCGGCACCTCATAGCATTTCTCTCCGAGTCCTTCCGCTACTCTGTCGAGAAGGTGGGTGGTGGCGAGATTTCTTACAACAGGGCCCTTCCAGCCTTTATACTCATGGAGATAATAATAGAGAAGCACAAGGATGTCATTGGCCGAGATATAATCGCCGTTGCAGTCTATGACTCCGAGGCGGTCTCCGTCACCGTCTATGCCCATACCAAGATCATATCCTCCGGCCACTACCTGCTCTGCCAGCGGCTTGAGCGTAAGCTCTGTGGGTGCAGGCATCTTGCCTCCGAAGTATGCATCCTTGTTGGCATTGATCTGATCCACAGTGCATCTGCAGGTGTAGAAAATGACATTAAAGGGATAGGTCGACGAGCCATGCATTGAATCAAAAAGAAGTCTCGGTCCCCGGTCTCTTATCGCCTGTACATCGAGGATCCCCAGGATATCATCAAGGAAATCGTTGAACGGATTCTCTACGTAGGTGACCATACCTGACTCAAGCGCTTTTTCGATAGGCATTACATGAACATTGCCGGTGATGCTGCATCGTCTCTCGATGTTTTCAGTCACGTCTACAGGCGCATCTCTGCCTTCATCCACTACGATCTTGATACCGTTGTAATTGGAAGGGTTGTGAGAAGCTGTGACCTCCATACCGTAATGAAGTCCCTGCTTCTTGACCATATGCATTACCATCGGTGTGGGGACGCTGCGGTGCATGATCCACACATGTATACCGTTGGCGCAGAGTACCTCTGCCAGCCACTTTGCTGCCGTATCCGAAAGGAACCGCCTGTCATAGCCGATCACTACCGGCTTATCTGCCTCGTCCAGTTCATTGATGCGGTCTGCCAATGCCTGACCTATGATCTGGATATTGGTCATATGAAAATCCTTGCCTATTTCTGCTCTCCATCCGCCTGTCCCGAATTTTATCATGACTGTCTCTCCTCTTTGCATCGTGATATTATTGCCTGTATCTGCTCCCACTTATTCTCCATGTCCTGTACCAGCCTGATCTGGGTGCGGGCACGTATCAGATTATGGTCCGGATATGCCGTCTTGTAATAGACATCTCCTTCCAGATAATCCGCAAGGAACCTGAGTGCCTGCTCATAGGTGATACCCAGCGCACCCATGGGCAGTGTATCTATCTCATGCTCAGTAAGCTTTCCGTCACAGCCCTCTACGAAGCCTCTCGCAAATGCTTCGTACAGCTCCATATCGCAGCTTACCTTGTCAAGCTCCGGTTCATCCTCTGCTGCGGTGCTTGCACCTGTCCTTATGCCGTCTCCGAAGTCAAACATCGCAAGTCCCGGCAT
>DCHJ01000036.1:7742-14847 GCA_002314805.1 Lachnospiraceae bacterium UBA1755
GTATCTCATCCCTGCATGTATCCGCTCTGCCGGCTGCGTTGGCATCAACGGTATTTACAAAGCCTTCATAACGTTTTCTGGTATTGTGAAAGCCCGGAATGACCTCATGAAGAGTCTGCGCCGGATAATCAGAGAGCTGACTCTGAAAATGTCCGAAGGCCCTGCCGGTGATATAGAAATCCTCCGGTCCGGCCGCCATGTCATGGCTTGAAGCGCCTTCAATGAAGTATGTCACTCTCCAGCAGTCTCCGTCTTCATCCTCATGGAAGAGTGTCCCGTCCTTACACGGGATCACGGTAAGCACCTCTCGCTTTATGTCTCCGCCCTCTGCAATGACCTTGTTACGTATATGTCCGGTAACATTGACGGTATTCTCCATGAGCGATGCCGCATCAGGGAAAATAAACTTATTGATCTTCTGGAGTACATATCGCTCTTTCTTACCGCCATTGTCATAGGTGACACATAAGGTATCATTGATATGTCCGTTGCCAAAGGCATGCACATCCTCAGGTACACCGGCTATATCATAGTGATCCAGTATTTTATTGATTTTGTCATCAGGTGTGTTAGACATCTTAGTATCTCCCGAAACTCTATATATTTTGCGCACGCAAACAGCGTCTTATCCTATCCATTCGCTGACCTGCTTTTTGAGCCAGTCACACCAGGCGTCTATACCCTCACCGGTCTTTGCCGATATCGGGAATATCTCAAGCTTCGGATTTCTCATATGTGCGTATTCATAAACCTTGTCCATATCGAAGTCAAAGTACGGCAGCACATCTGTCTTGTTGATTATCAACGCATCGCATACCGTAAAGATCAGCGGATATTTTAACGGCTTGTCATGTCCCTCGGGAACTGAAAGTATCATCACATTCTTTACTGCGCCTGTGTCAAACTCTGCCGGGCACACCAGGTTGCCTACATTTTCAAGGATTGCCAGATCCACATCTGCCGTATCAAGCTCCTTAAGACCCTGTTCAGTCATCCCTGCATCAAGATGGCACATGCCTCCTGTGTGGAGCTGTATGGATTTCACTCCCGTCTGAGCAATGGTCCTGGCATCAACATCAGAATCGATATCTGCTTCCATAACGCCTATCCTGAGTTCATCCTTAAGCCTGTTGATGGTCTGAACCAGAGTAGTGGTCTTTCCCGATCCCGGAGATGACATAAGATTCATAAGAAAAGTCTTATCCTTTTTGAGCTCCTGTCTTACCCTGTCGGCTTCTCTGTTATTATCTGCGAAAACACTCTCTTTGATCTCAATGATCCTTACTTCATCCATCTCATTTCTCCCCGGTATTTCTTCTCAGCATTTCTCTCCTTATTTTTCCTGTGCTCTTAACAAAAAGAGACCCCTGCTATTACACGGATGTATGGTAATTATACAAAAAAACATCTGTTACTGTCCATATATCAGACTGCATTGTTTTGGATTTTCCGAGCTGTTTGGCTACCGATAAAAAGGCCGGGAGATTTCTCCCCCGGCGTTCCTGGATTTCTTCTTATACGCCTTCCTGCGCCTGGAGCACAGTAAGTGCTATCGTGCCGACGATCTCTTCCCATGCGCACCCGCGGCTCAGATCATTTACAGGTCTTGATAAGCCCTGACACATAGGTCCGATCGGTGTTGCCCCGGCAAGTCTCTGCATGAGCTTATAGCAGATATTGCCGGCATCGACATCCGGGAAGATGAGGACATTGGCCTGTCCTGCCACAGGAGAATCCGGTGCCTTCATCCTTCCGACTTCGGGGACTACGGCCGCATCAAACTGCAGCTCGCCGTCTATGAGGAGATCCGGGCGCTTTTCTTTGGCCAGTCTGGTAGCTTCCACTACCTTGTCGACATCGGCATGCTTTGCTGAGCCATGTGTTGAATGTGAAAGAAGCGCAACCTTAGGCTCCCTGCCGATGACAGCCCTGAAGCTCTCGGCAGTTGCTATTGCTATGTCTGCCAGCTTTTCGGCGGTCGGATTCTGCTCAAGGACGCAGTCGGAGCACATGAATATGCCGCCTTCACCATACTCGCAGTCCGGCACCTGAAAGATAAAGCCGGTGGATGCAACTCTGACGCCGGGCCTTGTCTTGATTATCTGCAGGCATGGTCTGAGGGTATCAGCGGTGGAGTGGCAGGCACCGCTCACCAGTCCGTCGGCGTCACCGGCCTTGACCATAAGGCATCCGAAAAAGATGTAATCGGACAGCATTATCTTCCGCGCCCCTTCATGGGTAAGACCTTTGTGGGCTCTAAGTTCCACAAATAAATCCTCATAGGCCTGTGTCTTGGGATATGTATGCGGGTCAACGATCCTTACTCCCGCCAGGTCAGTATCGCCCTTATTGGCTGCTATCTCTTCAGGGGTACCGATGATGATAATATCTGCGATATTGTCCTTTACTGCATTTTCTGCTGCCTTGTATGTCCTTGGGTCCATAGACTCAGGCAGTACTATGGTCTTTCTTTCACGTCGCGCTTTTGCTTTTATCAATTCAAGTATATCCATTCGTTTGTATCTCCCCTTATTATCTCTTTTTTGAAAGCAATCTACCTCTCATTATCTAACCCCTCACAAATCCACTCCTGTTGTCTGCTTGCTGCAGCAGTATCGTCAGCTTTTCCTCGTCCGCCGTCACACAGTGATCGTCTTACACATATTGCCCGTCATGGTACATTATAGCCTGTGCCTCTTCCGTCGTAAACGGGAACCTTGCTCATGCAAAGTAAAGGCGGCGTACCGACGCACCCTATGAGCAATATCATTATCGAATCCAGCTTAAAATCATCAGGGTATTGGTACATTAGGCATTATGGTAAAAGTGACCCGTGACACGTTGCATTTTACCGTTGCAATTATGGTATATATCCCTTATAATTATTTCACCGATATTCCGCACCCTCCTCATATAAGGAGGAAGGTGACTTTCCTCCCAAAGCTCCGGCATTAGTGAGGGAATTCATTCTCAAATACCAGAATGAACTTAACGATATGTGGACTAATGAGCATTATTTCAAGCTCCCACCATTGGATTAGTATGTTTCATAAAGCGACAGCTGTAAAATTTAATAGCGGCACCACACTGGATGTGTCCTTTCAGGATGGCACTGTCAAGCGTTTTGATATGGCCATCCTGTTTGACCGATATCCTCAGCTCGATGCTCTCAGGGATCACTCGTTTTTCGCATCCGGAAGACTGATAAGTCCTTACGGAATCGTGTGGAATGATTCTCTTGACATCGAGACGGAAACCATCTATGAAGAGGGGATAACTATTGCCGTCTCAGACACCCCCCGTGAAATGGCAGCTGCCCAAGCTGTCCTGTCCGCGCGTGCGAAATGCGGCCTTTCTCAGCAGGAGCTTTCAAAGCTTTCCGGCATTGACCAGTCGGATATATCCAAAATTGAACGAGGGTGTGCCAATCCGTCTGTATCTACTTTAAGACGTATCTCAAATGCGCTGGATTGCGATTTAGAAATCATATTGACTCCACGGAGTATCTCAAACAGACAAGAAAACGCCTTGTGACTTTAATCGTCTGGAATTGAATTGCCTGTTTGCGGCAATCAATGCACTTTAATCTCTGACGGCCAACGAAACGTCTTGTCTCCACACAGTTTTCAAAAAACAAATTGTCGGGAAAACCAGATATTGGTTTTCCCGACTTCATTTCGCACGCAGACGGTGGGATTTGAACCCACGTGCCGGTTTCCCGACAACCGCATTTCGAGTGCGGCTCGTTATGACCACTTCGATACGTCTGCTTATCGGATAATGCTTTACTGAGCTCGGGTCTGACCCTCACATCCGTCCCGCATTCTCCTCCTCTTCGGGCAAAATAAAATTTCGTCCGTAAAGATCACGATTATTTAATTATCCCGCCACACATCACACGTCCGTCTCCGTCGTAGAGTACTGCGGACTGGCCCGGCGTGGCTGCCCTCACAGGCGGATCAAACGCAACCGTTATTTCCTGCGAAGCATTACCCGTAATTTCACTCGGACCGACGCCTATTATACTACACTTCTGTGCCTTATGGCTATACCTTACTTTAGCAAAATATGTTTCTCCGATATTAATCTCTGCGGCACCCATGAGCTTCACATTCTCAAAGCTCACCGTATCCGCGTAGATATCCTCAGGACTGAGTACCACTTCATCGGTCTCCGGGCGGATCTCCTTTACATACATCGGTCTGCCAAAGCCCACTCCGAGCCCCTTTCTCTGTCCCACGGTATAATGCGTAATGCCCTTATGCCCTGCCAGCACCCTGCCGGACTCATCCACAAAATTCCCCTCCGGCTTTGTGATCCCGGTATACCCGCTGATAAAGCCCGTATAATCACCGTCCGGCACGAAGCATATCTCCATACTGTCCGGCTTGTCTGCCACTGCAAGCCCAAGCGCCGCGGCCATCGTCCGCACCTCAGTCTTATCATACGCACCCAGCGGCATGATCGTCCGCGCCAGCTGCTGCTGACTCAGTCCGTAAAGCACATAGGTCTGGTCCTTGCTGCTGTCAGCTGCCCTCAGAGCATACCTGCCATTATCCATCCTGTCAATAAATGCATAATGTCCCGTGGCAACATACTCCGCCCCGATACTGTCTGCATAATCCAGAAGTGCCTTCCATTTGATTGCGGGGTTGCATAGCACACATGGATTCGGAGTCCGGCCATTGAGATATTCGCGGCAGAAGCAGTTCTTCACACCCGCAAATTCCCTGCTGCAGTCTACTGCCTCATAATGGATGCCAAGTCTTGCTGCTACTGCTGCGGCATCTCTCACGTCATCCGAAACCGCAGATCTGCCCTCTGCAGCATTTTCCACATACCCGTCCATTGCAGCGTTTTCCTTATGGCCGTCCATAACAGAGTTTTCCGCATGTCTGTCTGTGGCAGTATCATCTGTATACTTGCCGGTTACAGTATTATCCGTACGCCTGCCCTCTGCAGCACTTTCCACATTCCCGTCTGCCGCCTCATAATCAAAGCAGTCACCCTGCATCTGCAAGGTGACTCCATAGACTTCATATTCTTTTGTAAGAAGGCTTGCCGCAACTGCACTGTCCACGCCGCCGCTTAAACCCACTACAACCTTTTTCATAATCTCTTTTGCCTGATTACGTGATGAACCTTAGTACTTTCCGTTCCGGTCATGTACGGAACAGGAACACGTTTTATCCCGATTGCGGGTCAGACCTGATAAGTCGCTGTCTCAGTCGCTCACTGAACCCGGCCGGACCGCTATACGATCACTTCTTACCCTTGATCTGCTCTTCAATTGGCTTTGCATCCTCAGGCTTCTCTACCTGTACGATGGCTGATTTCTGCATCGGGATGCGGCAGTTCTTGTTGTTACCGAACTCTACGATAACTGTATCGTCTGTCATATCAATGATCACGCCGTAAAAGCCTGCTGTTGTAAGCACTGCATCACCGATCGCAAGACCGCCCATGAGCTCCTCGCGGGCCTTCTTTTCCTTTTTCTGCGGACGAATTGACATAAAGTAAATCAGTCCGATGAAAATCACTATATATACGATCCAGATCCAACTGCTTCCGCCGCCAAATAAATTCATTGTTTTTCTCCTTCCATACCGGCCAGCTTATGCGCTTTGTAGGCCGCGTAATTACCTTTGTCTATTGCATCTCTGATTTCGCTCATCATTGTATTATAAAAATACAGATTGTGCAACACGCACAGGCGCATGCCCAGCATCTCGCCCGCCTTGAGCAGATGGCGGATATAAGCTCTGGAATAGGATCTGCAGGCCGGGCAGCCACACCCTTCCTCTATCGGTTCCGGATCCAGTTCATATTTTTTATTGAACAGGTTGAGCTTTCCCCTGTTGGTATATACGTTGCCATGACGGCCGTTTCTCGTCGGGTAGACGCAGTCAAAGAAATCAACTCCCCGGTCCACAGCTTCAAGGATATTGGCCGGTGTGCCTACTCCCATGAGATATGTCGGTCTGTCCGAGGGCAGATACGGCACCGTCTCCTCCAGCACATGATACATCTGCTCGTGGCTCTCGCCTACCGCAAGTCCGCCCACTGCATAGCCGTCCATGTCCATCTCAGCGATCCGCTTTGCGTGATCGATCCTGATGTCATCAAAAATCGCTCCCTGATTGATCCCGAAAAGCAGCTGCTCTCTGTTGATCGTGCTGTCAAGAGAATTGAGTCTTGCCATCTCAGTCCTGCATCTTTCCAGCCATCTGGTCGTCCGTGCCACTGAATTGATCACATACTCACGGTCTGCAAGTGCGGGCGCGCACTCATCGAAAGCCATTGCGATCGTAGATGCCAGATTTGACTGGATCTGCATGCTCTCCTCCGGTCCCATGAATATCCTGTGACCGTCTATGTGCGAAGCAAATGTCACACCCTCTTCTTTTATTTTTCTAAGTCCTGCAAGAGAAAACACCTGAAAGCCACCGCTGTCCGTCAGTATCGGCCTGTCCCAGTTCATGAACCTGTGGAGTCCGCCGAAGTCATGAATGAGCTGATCACCCGTACGCACATGGAGATGATATGTATTGCTCAGCTCCACCTGCGTGCCTATTTCCCTGAGATCATCAGTACTTACAGCTCCCTTGATGGCTCCGACAGTGCCCACATTCATAAATACCGGCGTCTCTATCACTCCGTGTACCGTCTCCATGCGGGCATGCCTGGCCAACCTGTCTCTTGCAACGATTTTGTAGCTATACTTCATACATCACTGCTTTACAGACTTCCTGTCTCCGCCTGCAAACATAAACCACAGTGAGCCTGCAAGGCAGATCGAAGAATATGTTCCGAATACGATACCTACCATGATCGGAAGTGCAAATTCCTTGATAGATGCCACACCGAAGATGAAGAGCACCAGTACCATGATGAAGGTCGTAAGTGAAGAATAGATACTCCTCGATATTGTCTCTGTGATGGACTTATTTACGATCTCACTCCTGGGCGTGCTCTTGGGCAGCAGAGCAAGGTTCTCTCTTATCCTGTCAAAGGTTACGATGGTCGCATTGATCGAATAGCCTACCAGAGTAAGCATACATGCGATGAATGTAGAACCGACACTCCAGCGGAAGAGCGCATAGAA
>DCHJ01000036.1:14913-24413 GCA_002314805.1 Lachnospiraceae bacterium UBA1755
CGGATATCCTTGAATCTCAGCCAGATGTACAGGAGCATGAGTACAAGTGCAATGAGCACTGCCACGAGGGCATCCGTCTTCATCTCCGAACTGATCGTGCTGGAGATATTCTCCTCGGTGATCTTTTCCACATCGACTGCGAACTTCTCACCCATAAGCTTGTGGAGCTCTTCACGTTCTTCCTTGGAAAGCTCGCGGGTTTTAATGATGACCTCGTTGGAATTGGCAACCTTCTGTGTCTGGATATCTGCATCGCCGGTCACTGTCTGTACAACCGGTACTACCTGTCCTGAGATATCATCAAGGCTCATATCCTCGTTGAAGGTAACGTTGGTTGAAGTACCGCCCTTGAAATCGATACCATAGTTGAGTGCACTGCCTTTGGAAGCATTAACTGCAAGCGCTACAACACCGGTAAGGATGATTACTGCAGAGAATGCAATAAAGTACTTTCTCTTTCCGACGAAATCGATAGTCTTCCTTGACTTGATGACTCCGTAGTACTTATTGTCCTCGATACCGAGGTCAATGAAGGCACCGATGATAAACCTTGTTACAAAGAATGCTGTAAGCATTGAGATAACGATACCGAGAGTAAGTGTCTGCGCGAAGCCTACGACTGTACCAGAACCCTTGATCATAAGGACGATTGCTGCGATAAGGGTTGTAACATTACCGTCTATGATAGCTGAGAGAGCCTTCTTGAAACCTGTCCTGACTGCAGAGCCTACCGTCTTGCCAAAGCCGAGCTCCTCCTTGATACGGGTGAAGATGATAACATTGGCATCTACCGCCATACCTATCGAAAGCACGATACCTGCGATACCCGGCAGCGTAAGTGTAATATTCTCGTTGAACGCTGCAAGGAGCAGTACTTCAAGAGATATGTAAATGCAGAGTGCAAGAGATGCCGCAAGTCCCGGTACCCTGAATACCACGATCAGGATGATGAACAGGATGATAAGACCGATAAGGCATGCCTTGACACTTGAAGCCATTGCTGACTGTCCGAGCTTTGCGCCTACCACGTTGCTGCGCAGCTCTTTAAGTTCCAGTGTAAGTGAACCGATACGGATCGTAGATGCGAGATTCTCTGCTTCCTCGTAATCTGCCATACCGTCGATACGGCACTGTCCGCCTGTGATAGCCTCTCTGACTACCGGAGATGATACGATCTCATCATCGTAGATGATGTAGATCTGCTTGCCTACATTAGCTGTAGTCGCATCTGCAAATTTCTTTGTGCCTTCTTCGTTGAAGGTAAGCTGTACGATGTATTCCTTGTTCTTCTGCTGATCCTCTACGATACCGGCCTGAGCTGAAGTAACCATCTTTCCGTCAACTACTTCCTGTCCGTCCTCGGTCATGAATACCAGAGAACCGGGCTTGCCCAGCTCTGTAAGCACTGTATCCGCATCCGAAACTCCGGGGATGTCGATATTGATCCTGTTATTGCCCTCACGATAGACCTCAGCCTCGGTAGAGTAGTTCTGGACCCTCTTCTGAAGCTTGTAGATCGTATCCTGCATATCAGTATCCGAAGGATTGGGATCTACTGTCTGGTAAGTGATGGAGACACCGCCCGCAAGGTCAAGACCGAGCTTAACCGTGTTCTTTGCTGAGTCCTCTGTTGCTTCGTAATTCTCCTGGAGTGCCGCATTGCTGTCACGCACTACAGTGTAGGCAAAATAACCAAGTGCCACTACCACGATCACAGTAATGACAAGTTTGATAATGCCTCTTACCTTGTTGTTTTCTTTCATCTCTAAAGCTCTCCTAAATATTTTTGCCCATAAGCTTAAAAATTATACCAAATATGCGCAGCTTTTACAATAAGATGAAACTCCTTATGTTTTTTTCTGCCTATTATCCAATACACAGCTTCTGTATGGCTGCCAGGTATTCCCGGGGCCTGCGGCTTTTCACCTGTTGGTCTTCGTTTTTAACGGCTCATGTGTTTTCAACAGCTTCAAGTGAACAGGCAATACCATAGAGGAGCCGGAGCTGCGGCGGTATATCCCTCCACTGCTCCGGCTCCCCGAAATGATTATCTTAGCCCAAATGCTTCGGTCCGATCCCGTTACGGATCATCAGTCCTCATCATCATCCTTTTTCTTAGCCTTCTTGTCTTTGCTTTTATCCTTTGTATCAGCCTCTTCCTCGTCATCCATAAGCTGCTTTTTGGATGCCAGCTTTACCTTGATGATCTTTTCCTCGTATTCATCATCGACAAGTCTCTGGATCGTAAGCTCTACTTCCTCGCCCTCCTTGTAGCCTTTGAGAAGCTCCTGAAGCTCTTCCATGCTCTTTACGCCCTGACCGTCAAGCTTTGTGATGATATCTCTCTCCTTAAGCGCTGATTCCGATGCCGGTGTACCTTCCACGATCTGGTATACATATACTCCCTGCGGCATATCATACTTCCCGCTTACCTCAGCATCGATGTTCTGACCGCGGATGCCGATATATCCCTGCTCATCCTCATCTACCTCTTCCCTTACCTCACGTGCCGAGAAATCCTCGATAAGATCATAAACCTTTGTGATCGGGATCGCAAAGCCCATACCTTCTACCTGAGTCTCTGCATACTTTGCTTCGTTGATACCGATGAGCTTGCCGTCCATATCAAGCAGCGCGCCTCCGGAATTGCCGGGATTGATAGCTGCGTCCGTCTGAATGAGACCCTCGCTTGCGCTTCCGTCTGCCTCGAGCTGGCGGTCAAGTGCGCTTACCACACCTGTTGTCACTGACAGACCCTGTCCCAATGCATTACCGATTGCGATGACACCCTGTCCGACCTTAAGCTCGTCTGAATCTCCCAATGCCACGATCCTGATGCTTTCTCTTGTATCCTTCTCAATATCTTCCTTCTTTACAGACACAACCGCAACATCCTTGTCGGCATCCCTGCCCTTTATCGTTGCGGGAGCTGATGTCCCGTCAGCAAATGTCACTACCAGATCCTTTGTATCTGCCACCACGTGGTTGTTGGTTGCGATCGCAAGCTCATCATCATCTTCGCCGATTATGATACCAGATCCGGCAGACTCCGCTTCGAAGGTCTGGCTGCCGCCGCCTCCGCCGAAGAAGTATCCGAACATGTCATATGACTCATACTCTGTCACTCCGGTGATGGCAACCATTGATGGCATCGTCTCCTCAACTATATCCGATACATCTGTTGCCGATGAGCGTATCACCTTTGCGCCTGCCGTCGCCACTTCTGTCTTGTCATACTGAGGTATCTCCAGCATTGTTCCGCCCTTGGTTTCCGCTGTCTCTCCTTCAGTCTGTCCTATGTTTGCTGCCTTGTATGCGTCAACGACGCCGGTAGTTCTGATCACTCCGTACATCGAGAGACCTGCCACGGCTCCGATTACGATGGCAGCTGCCAATATGCCTAAACCTTTCAGAAATCTCATTTATAATATCTCCTTTCGAATGTGTTACCCCTGTCGATGATACGATAATACATCCGAGTTGTGACTAAACTGTGTTTCTACTGTGTAACATTTGTGTTATTTTTATTATGGAACTGCAGATCAAAGGACAATTTGCTGCTGGTTTTTCAGATGAAAAACCGATATTTCTGCATTTGAGAAAACAGCATAATGGAAATGTTTACAAATCTGCGCTTCCTTAACGAGGCATGTTCTCGACGGTCTCCCCGCCCTCATCACTGCCGCCCGGACCGCCGGGAGATGCTCCTCCCGGAGTTGATCCTCCAGGAGTGTCTGTACCGGTATTATCCCGGTCAGTACCGCTGCCGCCTCCCGGGCGCGTATCCTCATCCGCTCCCGGATAGACCTCTCCCTCTTCTTCTGCCTGTGATCCGGGACCGTATTCATTTCTGCTGTCGGAAACAGGCTTTCCGTACTGGTCGGTTGCTGTCTCCCCTTCTGTACCGGCAGCACCGCCGGGACCGTCCTGTGTATCCGGTCCCTGACCGGGCAGGATATTGCCGTCCTCGTCGGTCTCATATACCTCCGCTTCGGTCTCGTTGAGCTCCTCATTCTGAGTGAAATAGAAATTGCCGTCCTCATCTATCTCATACAGATATACAAGGTTTCCGTTTTCATCCTTTTCCACCATCTTGATCCGCTTGCCGTCGGCATCCAGCATATATTTATATATCTTGTTTCCGTTCTCATCCACACCGTCCACGTAGATGAGATATCCGTCCTTGCTGATCGCATACTCCTTCTTATCATTCTTCTTTGTGATGCTTTCAGCCTCTGCTGCCTCTGCCGGTTCTGTCTCCTCGCTTACAGCACCCGTCCCGGACTTGCCGCTGCCACTGGATATCCATCCTTCTGTGGACACATGCCCGACGTTGACACCTTCGCTGTACATACCTGTCTTTGCCGAGATGTACGCGCTTATCTGCTTTACCTGATCAGAAGGCTCATAAGTATCGTCGGGGAAGAGCATGGTATGAAGATCCCTGTCATTGGATTCAAGGGTCTGCGGTATTACACAGGCTCCGCACTTGCCGAGATTGGCCTCTCCTCTTGCAAACGGGAAGCCAGCTGTCTCGGTGATATTATATTTAGTGATATTGGCAATTGCATCCAGACCATCCTGCCATGTCATATTTGTGGATACCAGTTCAAGCATCACACCGATAAGACTGTTGAGGGTTGAGATATCTGTCTGCTTGGCTTTCTTGAACACTTCTCCGATGACCTTCCTCTGACGCTCCGTACGTGCATAGTCATTGTCCATGTATCTTAGCCTTGCATATGCAACTGCCTGGACTCCGTCAAGATGATGCATACCCGGACCGGTAAGCTGTGTGGAACCTATGCCTGTGGAATTAACCGTCTCCGTGATATATCCGTTGATCCAGTTGTACTCTGCCTTGCTAAGCTCTATATCCACTCCGCCAAGGATATTGATTCCGGTAGCAACTGCCTTCCAGCTGAAGGTCACATACTGGGTGATATTCAGATCCAGATTTTCATTGAGAGCCTTTAGGGCCTGCTCAGGACCGCCCTGACAGTAAGCACTGTTGATCTTATTGTAGGTATTCTCCCCGGTCTTAAGATACGTATCCCTGAATACAGATACAAGCTGTATTGCTCCGGTCTCACGATTGATACTTACAACGATAATGACATCGGAATTGGCACCCTTGCCCATAGAGGAATTTCTGGTATCTACACCGAATACCGCGATATTCCAGTAACCCTTTTCCATCTCGGCTCTTTGCTCTTCGGAAAGGTTGAAGTTGAGTATATTCTGCTCATTTATCTTGATTTTATTGAGCCCGTTGGTCACATCAATGGCCTTGGTCATACCGAGGATTCCGATAACCGCAAATACCTCAAGTATGGCAAAGATGACCACTCTCGTGATGAGCGTGCTCCTCCTGCTCTTTGGTTCTTTTCCTTTGCCGCTGCCGCCGTTCTTCCTGCCGCGGCTGGGACCTGACGGTACAGCATCCTTATCTTCCTGCCGGGCATACCCGCTCCTTGAAGAACGGGAGCTGCCTGAAGCGTACCTGTCCTGTTCCGGATATGCACCGTATGAAGAGTCCGCCGTCTTCCTGCGGCTGCGGCTCTGAGGCATCATCGCTCCGTCATTACCCCTGCTGCCCGAAGGATACTCCGGATATTCATCGTCAAACCTGTTATAATCGTATTCCATGAAGCAATTTCCTATCTGTTTTATTTTTTCGGCTTTAAGCCTGCGCTCTCAGTCCTCTTCTGCTCTCCTGCATTTGTGATATCTGTCCCTGCTTCTATTTCCGGTGTGATATGCTGTCTGCTCTTTTTCCTGCACAATTCCTGCCCGGTCCGTACATACTGTATGCAGTCTCCATCTTAGTACGGCTCAAACTCCTTGATACAGTATTACACAAATTACTGTTGCCCGTTGTTTTCTGCGGTTTTCTGTACAGTGCGGCATTTTTTCTGCAGGAAGAATTTCACGATGCACTGACTTCTTTTTTCAGACGCCTTCATCTCTGTACGTTTGCTTTTTACCATGGCTTTTGCGCCTCTGTGCCATGTTTCTTACGCGATCCCCGCATCTCAATATGCATTCTTATTTACGAAACCCTTGAACACCGTAAGGCAGAGTATCTTGATATCAAAGGTGAAGGTCCAGTTTTCTATATAGTACAGGTCGTGCTCGATACGCTTTTCTATGGATGTGTCTCCCCTGTAGCCGTTGACCTGTGCCCATCCCGTAAGACCCGGCCGCACCTGATGCTTTATCATGTAATGGGGGATCTCATCCCTGAATTTCTCAACAAACAAGGGTCTCTCAGGTCTTGGTCCCACAAGACTCATATCCCCCTTGAAGATATTCCAGAACTGCGGCATCTCATCAATGCTTGTACTGCGGATGATCCTGCCCACCCGGGTGACACGGGGATCATTTCTGGTGGTCCATTCCTTCTTCTCGTCATCCTCATCCTGCACTTCCATGGAGCGGAATTTGTACATCCTGAATACCCTGCCGTGGCGTCCCACTCTCTCCTGAGCAAAGAATACAGGTCCCGGACTTGTGATCCTGATGGCAAACATTGTAAGCAGCATCACCGGTGAAAAGATTATTAGTCCGAAAAGCGAACCGAATATATCCACAAGCCTTTTAAGTGCTGCCTTGGACAGATCATTGAGCGGCAGCTTTCTTATGTTGATGACCGGGAGTCCCTGCACGTCCTCGATCTGAGGCACTGTCGGTATGATGTTATTGTAATCCGGGATGAACTTGGTATGGACACCGCTCTTTTCACAGTCATTGACGATATCACTTAAGTAATCGTAATCTCTCAGGTCGAGTGTGATGGCGATCTCGTCCAGATCCTTGTTTTCCTCCAGATATGCCGGCAGATCCTTTATTGTGCCTATGACCGGCACATCCCTGTAATTGGCGCCCACTTCTTTTCTGTCATCCAGGATGCCGAGGATATCATAGCCCCACCCCGGGTTGAGTATTACCCTGTCGATAAACCCTTCAGCCGCATGACTGTACCCGACAAGAAGCATATGCTTCAGGTTATAGCCTGATGAACGCAGATTTTTAAGTATAAACCTGATACCGTATCTTTCCACCAGTTCAAGCACTATGGTAAAGATAAAGAAATATATGATCAGGCTTCGCGAAAAGTTATAGATATACGGATTCTTGGAGCCAAGGAACAGTACCAGTGCCATGATAAAAAGCAGGAGCAGATTGGACGATACTATTCCGATGAATTCCTTCCTGTATCCCATTGAGCGCTTGGGCGCATACAGTCCGTTGATCGAGTTAAGGATAAGACTGACCGGAAGTATTATGAGCAATACCGAAAAATAAAATTCTGCCGGAAGTGCTATAGCATCCTTTCTTGATACTATGATGATATATGCCAGGCTGTAGGCTATGGCTATCATCAGCGTATCCAGCACCAGATGCAGTCTGTTAAGTTCCTTTTGATTGTCTTTGATCATTGATACCTCGTGTATAAGCCTTCAGATACTTTGCCTTTTCCTGCTTCCTCAATATCTGATTGCTTTTTATTTTCCTGTATGTCTTCTGACAAAGCTGACTGTGTATTCTGCAAGACCTGCAAGCATCATTCCCTCTGTCCTTAGACAGTTATAAAAACCTGCGCCTGTCACCCTCCTGCAGCTGCGCCTCGTGGCAAACCCTTCCTTAAGTCCCGCCTTATAGTCTGCATAAAAGCCCTTTTTCCTGAAAAATACTGCCTTTCCCGCAATACCCAGACAGAGCGGGATGAAATTGATTATCAGCTGCGGTGTCGGCTGGTTTTTATAATGCAGGTATATATTGTTGCGGGTTGAAAGCCTTACCTTGAAGGAATTGTATTTTGATCCGCTTGTCGCACTGCCCAGATGATATACCCTTGCCTCAGGACAGTACATTATCTCATATCCGTAAAGTCTTGCGCGCCAGGAAATATCTATATCCTCCAGATATGCAAAATGCATTTCGTCAAAATATCCTATCTTCTCAAACACTTCCCTGCGGTAAATTGCAGCTCCGGCACATGCGGAAAAGACCTTCCGCTCTCTGCTGTATTTCGCCGCGGGCTCATCTATCCCTCTCTGATATGCCCAGCCAAGCCATGTGATCCCGTCTCCCGCGGAATCTATGAGACTGTGGTCCGATGACTTGATCATCTGCGAGCTTACGGCAAAGATGTGTTCATCCTTCTCAATTGAAGCATACAGCTTTTCTACAAAATCCGGCTCGGGAACAGTATCATTATTGAGCAGCAGCACATATTTACTGTGCGAGGCTTTTATGCCGGCATTGACTGCCGCCGAAAAACCGGTATTCTCATCAAACCTGATGAGCCTGAGACCTGACATGCGCTCCCGCAATACATGATCCACACTGCCGTCTGAGGAACCGTTGTCTACCACGATGGTCTCAAAGCTGCCCATGGTCTGGGTTTTGAGTGCGTCGAGGCAGTCAGGCAGGAACCTGAGACCGTTGTAGTTTGGTATTATGACGGATATCTCACACATCTTCTAAATATTTCTCTATTCCTTCCATATGATACGGCTCGCCGATCTGCTCCTTGAGCAGATCCCTGAGTGCAAAATTGGATTTGCGCAGTGTCAGGTTGGGATTGTAATACGGGTCTCCGTCCTGGAGGATGCGGGGCCACTTCTTCATGAAGCGGGCCACTTCGCGGTTGAAACGGTCCACCTTCTCCGGCGTATCCTCCAGCCCCCTCGACTTGGATTCATAGTGATGGAAGACCGCGTAGGGATCGTATACCACCAGTCTGCCTGTGCTGCGCACCTTAAGGCAATAGTCGATATCATTGAAGGCTACTGCCAGATCCTCCGAAAATCCGCCGGCAGCTTCAAATACTTCCTTTTTTGTAAGGAGACATGCCGCCGTGACTGCGGAATAATCCTGAGCCGTAACTGCTCTGTGAAAATACGATTTCTGGTACTCGTTAAGTCCGATAAAGGTATGCCCTGCGATGCCGCCGAACCCGATGACCACACCCGCATGCTGGATGCTGTCGTCCTCGTACAGAAGCCGGCAGCCCACGATGCCGACATCCTCCCTCCTGCAATAGCCCATCATCTCAGAGATCGAATCCGGGTTTATCATCTCAACATCGTTGTTCATGAAGAGATAGTAATCGCCTGAAGCAAACTGCACACCGTAATTATTGATGCGTGAGAAGTTAAAGCCCTTTTCTTCGTATCTGACCACCTTAACGCGCGGGAATACTGAAGCTGATACGGCACGGCTGTCCGCTGCACCTGCGGCTTTGCTGCCGAACGCTGCGCTGCCTGCTGTCCTGCCGTTATCACCGCCGGTACTGCTTACCGCAGCATCGCCGCCGTCTCTGCGGTCTTCTGCGCCGTTCGCTGCTGCGCTGCCTGCCTTATCACATCCTGCAGCACTGACCGTATCTTCGGCGAATTCACGGGTGATCCTGTCATAGTATTCCCATGTCTCATCCCCGGTGGAATTATTCTCAACTACGATGAATTCCAGGTTGTGATAATTACCCTTCA
>DCHJ01000036.1:24559-25419 GCA_002314805.1 Lachnospiraceae bacterium UBA1755
ACTCTGTCATAATGCGCCTTTATCGCCCGCGCTCCTGCCTCAAAGGCGTAAAGCTTGCTCTCCGGATTGGATGCCGTTGAATTCATATGGCACCGCCAGTGGTAGCAGATGTGCGGCACATGTCCCACTGCTGCCGCTCTCTCGGTCACACGGAAGATGAAATCATAATCCTGTGCACCGTCATATTCCGGATCGAAGCATATCTGCGTCCCCATTCCGCACGGCTTTCTGCCGACTGTCGCATCCTCCGGGGTCTCGCCGACTGTCGCGTACTCCGGCTTTCTGCCGTCGGGTGCATACTCCCGGGGCTCGCCACCCGTCGCATCCTCCGCCTTTCTGCTGCATGTCACATCCTCCGGGGTCTCGCCACCCGTCACATCCTCCGACGTTCTGCCGCATATCACGCCCTCCGGGGGCATACCGCATTCCTCAGGCTCAGTCCCCTCGGCTTCTCCCTCCGGCTCCGCATTGTCCGCCTTAATAAGTGAGGCGCGGAACACAAAAAGATGGCATATATAATTCACACTGCGGAGCAGATCAATATTGAAATCCGGCTTGAAGTGCGGATCAAAGATGCCTCCACCGTCCACATCAAGCTTATCCTCATCTGTATAAAGGCAGTCCCACTCCGGATGCTTTACCAGTGCATCCGCGCATTCATAAAGAGCCTCCGGCGGCACCACATCGTCATGGTCACAGAGTACGATGAAATCTCCCTTGGCCATCTCCAGTGCCGCGTTGGTATTGCCCGCAATGCCTCTGTTGTCCCCTAGTATTTTATACTTAAGCCTCGCATCTTTCTTTGAGTATTCCTTAAGAAGTTTTTCCTTATCCTTATCTTTACGGCTTCCGTCGGCTAT
>DCHJ01000048.1 GCA_002314805.1 Lachnospiraceae bacterium UBA1755
TGAATCTGCAATAAGATTCCCGACCGTGTATTCCTGATGAGTCGCATACATCTCATCAAGACTTATCATATCAAAATTACTGTGCGCGATGACCTCATCAAAGGTCACTCCCTCATCTGCCAGATAAGTCTCGTTGATCCTCTGCTTATATGCTTCTACCCTTGCGGCAGTCTCAGCGTCCTCCTGCACATCGCGATCCAGACGCATCAGTTCAAAGCCGGTGGTCCGCAGCCCGTCTTCATCCACCGTAAAGCTTATCTTTCCCAATGTCTTGAGGTAATCCCAGCCCGACACGATCAGAGTATCACCGACACGGACAGGCTCATCGTAATGACTGTGGCTGTGCCCGCTGATGATCAGATCGATGCCCTCGACTTCACCTGCAAGCTCGATATCCTCTCCCTCTGCGGTACTCTCCGTCCCGGCATGTGAAAGCGCGACAATGACATCGCATCCCTCATCGCGGAGGCTGCTCACCATCTCCCGGGCGGCCTCTTTGTAGTCCACGAACTTAAGCTCCGTCTGTGTGCACTCGATGCAGTCATATCCCATGAGCCCGAAGAATCCGATCCTGTATCCTCCGATCTCTTTTATGACATACGGTCTGACCCCGAACTCATCAAAAGCGTCCTTAAGGTTCTGCTGATCCCGGGTGAGTTCTCCGCTGAAGTCAATATTTGACTGTATGATCTGCGGGAGCGCATCTCCGGATTCACCGGCTTTGCGAAGCATGCTGATGACACCCTCCGTACCGTAATCAAACTCATGATTTCCGAAGGTGGTGATGTCACATCCCATAAGACCCAGGTTTCTCAGTTCAAAAGCATCCGTGCTGTAGGCTGCCTGAATGAGAGTACCCATGGAATAATCACCACAGTCGACAAATATTGTATTCTCATCTCTGTTCTCATCGAGAAGAGTCTTAAGCCTGGCAGCACTGCCATGCTCAATGACTGTATCTCCATATTTCGAAGTGACGGGATAGATGTAGTCATGAATATCGCCGGTAAAGAGTATGGTCACCTCATCCCCTGCAAAGACAGCAGATGCAGTAACCACCATGGTCAGCAGACAGAAGGCTACTGCGGCAAAAAGCTTTTTCATCTCATCATCTCTCCCTGATCACCTGAAAAATAAAAAACTTAAGATAAAACGAGTTTTCACTCCCGTCCATAAGCACCGGATGATCCGGAGCCTGCTGACGGGATTCCACCATACGCAGCTTTACATGAGCTCCCCTTGCAGCCTCCTGCACCGTCCTCAGAAAAAGCTCCGTATCCATGAAATGCGAGCAGCTGCAGGTCGCAAGATAACCGCGGTCCCTGACCAGCTTCATACCTCTGAGGTTGATCTCCCTGTAGCCCTTTACCGCCTTCTTTATCGTATCTCTGGATTTTGTAAATGCCGGAGGATCCAGTATCACCACATCATACTGTATTCCCTTTTCCTCCTGAGCCGGAAGGAAATCAAATATATCTGCTTCTTCAAAGCTTACCCGGTCTGACCATCCGTTGAGCTGTGCATTTTCTCTTGCCTGGGCGATGCCCACATCCGAGGCATCCACTCCCAGCACGCTCCTCGCCCCTGCACATGCCGCATTAAGTGCAAATGAACCTGTATGCGTAAAGCAGTCCAGTATATCCGCATCCTTACAGAACCGCTGAACTGCAAGACGGTTGTATTTCTGATCAAGGAAGAAGCCTGTCTTCTGACCGTCAGCCACGTTGACGATATATCTGACACCATTTTCGGTAATAGTCACTCTTGTATCAAATTCCGGTCCTATGAAGCCCTTGCTCCTTGCAAGACCCTCCTTCTCACGTACCTTTGCATCGCTTCTTTCATAGACACCGCGTATGATGATGCCATCCTCTGCAAGTACGCTTCTGAGCTTATCTATGATGAGGGGCTTGAGCTTATCAATCCCAAGAGCAAGTGACTCTGCCACCAGTACATCCTCAAACTTGTCGATAACCAGCCCCGGAAGGAAATCCGCCTCACCGAAGATGACCCTGCAGCTGGATGTATCGACTGCAGCCTTTCTGTATTCCCATGCGTCCCTGACACGCCTTTCGATGAATGAATCATCCACCACTGTATCGGCATCTCTGCTGAGCATGCGTATTGCAATAACTGACTTTGAATTGATAAATCCTACTCCCAGCGGATACCCGTCAAAATCAGCCACGTGAACGATATCTCCGTCTTCAAATGCACCGTCCACACAGTCGATCTCATTATCATATATCCAGGAGCCGCCTGCCTTCAGGCTGCGCCCTGCTCCCTTTTTAAGAATTACCTTAGCCATACTCCTCCCCGTATTCAGCCTGTGACTGTTCCTTCAGACTGATGATCTTTGATGATGATCTTTGGTGATGATCCCCACCGTAAAAGTACAGTTTGTCTATCGTTATTATAACGCAAAGCGGACTATCTTGCGACAGTCCGCTGACAATATTATACCAGATATTGTACCGGAAGAATCAGGTACTCTGCCCATTATTTAATTCGTCGATATCCATGCTGCCGGAAAATCTGCTTTTTCCGGATGAACCGTCTGATATGCTCATCTGCATCCGGCGTGATCTGCAAATGCATCAGATCAGTTACCGCTGCTGATACAATAGGATTTCCTTATACCTCTGCTGCTTCCAGAGTCCTTTTTAGTACTCTTAAGGTCACCACTTCCCTGACCGCGCAATACTTATCGGCGATACATACAAGCCATCCTTCTACGGAATCCGGTACGATCACCGGGTTAATTGGCCACATATGCGCTTTGATTATCCCTTTTTCCTTATCATTTAGCTCACAGATGGTTTCCGCGTTTTTAAGCGCTGTCTCAGGATGATGCATCCAATGATCAAACTTGGAAACCTCACCGCTCTGAGTATCATAAAGATAATAATCATGCAGCATAGCCCCCGTCATAAGAGACTTCTCATCCACCTTAAGGTGAAGTGCCCTGGCTAAACGATAGCTGCAGACAGCAACATCATAGCAGTGGCTGAACCTCGTGGTACAGCAGTGCTGCGGAAAACTCTTCAGGACCTGAATATCAGGGTTTTTCTCAAGTATATTCAGTTCTTCGCAATATTCCTTCATAGATCCTCCAAATCCAAAATCATTATATACATACGCGGCTGTAAATGAAAGATTACGTCCGAAATATGCATACCTTCATGATGGCCTGATATTTCTGATGACAGGCATGGCCGATCCTGAACTATCGTGATTTCCTGAAGAAAATTGATGATATCCGGCAGTACTGCCTATGCTGAGCTGATGTGATTTCCGAATGACAGAAATACGGAACCACTGATTGAATGGTCTTTTTTTCTGTATTTTCAGGCAAAACCCTGATGCAGATACATTTCAAATTACAGAATGAGATTATTTAATAAATCGGCGCTTCCGTAAAAAAGAGATTGACAGTATGTATACTTCGTGTTACGATGTATTGCGCTTAAGGAGGTATTATATGGACATTCAGCTAAAACGCGGACTGCTTGATGTATGTGTCCTGGCTGCCATCAGGGATGAAGACTCGTATGGCTATAAGATAATAAAGGATATGAAGCCATATATTGAATTATCCGAGTCAACTCTGTACACGATCCTGAAACGTCTTGAGACGGCCGGCATGCTGACCGTCAGGAGCGCTGAGCATGATGGCAGGCTCAGGAAATACTATCACATCACTGAAACCGGGATAAGGCGGATTGATGATTTCAAGAATGAGTGGAGAGAAATAATGTCAATCTATCAATTCGTAACTAAGGAGGAGCAGCATGACAGCAAAACAGGAATTTCTTGACCAGTTACGTGCCGGACTGGCAGGTCTGCCGCAGGCAGATATTGAAGAACGGCTGGCATTTTACAGCGAGATGATCGATGACCGTATCGAGGAGGGTCTCACAGAGGCAGATGCAGTATCGCAGATCGGTCCCGTTAATGATGTAGTATCACAGATCATTGATGACATCCCTCTTTCCAGGATAGTAAAGGAAAAAATCACTCCCGGAAAAAAGATGCCGGTATGGGGAATCATACTGATAATTCTCGGTTCTCCCATATGGCTTCCGATATCGCTTGTGATACTGTCTGTACTGTTTGTGATTTATGCAGTGCTTTGGGCTGTCATCGCTGTACTGTGGGCAGTTGATCTGGCATTTATCGTCAGTGGATCATGCGGAATTATCGCAGGAATCATCGGGATCTGTAGTGGCATCGGGATACCAGGCATAGCCGCGATAGGCTCAGGACTCCTTCTTGCCGGTCTGTCCATCTTTATGTTCTTTGTCTGCCTGCTGGCGTCCAGGGGACTGCTGGCTCTGACCAGGGTAACTGCCAAAGGCATCAAAACACTGTTTCTAAGAAAGGAGAGCGCACAATGAAACGTGGGACAAAAATCTGGCTGATAATTGCAGCTTCTCTCGTGACAGTCGGAATACTGATTATTATCTGTACAATGGCAGTCGGTCACCGTGGTTTTTCTTTGCGCGAAGTATCGGGATATTCATCAAGGACCGTTGATATTGACGAGGACTTCAGCAATATATCCATTCACGCATCTACCGAGGATATCCGGCTTATTCCGTCTGATGCCGGAGACTGCAAGGTTGTATTTTATGAGCCTTCCGACATCAGGGCAGTCGCATCCGTGGATGACGGAACACTTTCAATAGTGACATCAGACCTGACTGATGTAAAGGATTGGTTATTAAACATCAGTTTCTTCCGTCACGGCACTCCTGCGATCACTGTATATCTTCCGCAGTCGGGCTATACTCAGCTTTATATCGACAGTCATACCGGAGCAATATCGGTACCGGATAATTTCTCATTTGAAAATATAGAAATTTCCAACAGTACCGGTGATGTCAGCTGTTTTGCGTCTGCTTCGGGTACGATCACTATCGTCTGTACCACCGGTCATGTCAATATTGAAGATCTGTCCGCCGGGGATCTTAATATTTCTTCCTCCACCGGAGATATCCGGGTAAAGTCAGCTGCCTGTACAGGCAGCATCGAAATAGCTGTTGACACAGGCAATACAGAATTATCTGATATCACATGTAAAAGCTTCACCTCAACAGGAAATACCGGCGACATCTTTCTTAATGAAGTGACCGCCGTAGAGCTGATCTCTATCGGGTGCAGTACCGGCGATATAAGCTTCAGCAGGTGTGATTCACAGGAGCTGCTTATTACATCCGACACCGGAAATGTCACCGGCACATTGCTTTCGGATAAAGTATTCATCGTAAAAAGCCAAACCGGGTATATTGATGTACCTGAGACCTCCACCGGCGGAAAATGCAAAATCGTCACCAATACCGGTGATGTAGTCATAGGAATAGAGTCAAGGTAAACCGAAACGTATCGTGAGGCAGGCGGCTATCGGCCGCCTGCCTCCTACGCTGACGTGTGATCTGTACACACTCCCCTCTCAGCTCTGTACCGACCCCCAAAAGTCAGATCAAATATCAAATCTGTTTATCAGCTCTTCTCTGTTTACTATGCGGATCTTCCCACGCATTACTGTGATAAGCCCGTCTTTCGCAAAACGTTTGAGAAGTCTTGCTACGACCTCTCTTGCTGTATTCAGTTCAGCTGCTATTGACTCCTGAGTTTTGTTTATCGTATCTGAATCCTTCCCGCAGCTTTCATTGAGCAGGTACTTGGCAAGCCTGAAATCTACCCTTTCAAATAGCATTCTGCTCATTACATCAGTAACTTTTGACATACGTTTCAGTATCAGTTCATAGGTGGCGCATTTCAGTTCCGGATTCTCCTGCATCACCTTATTGTATGCCTGTGGCCCTATTGCAAGCATCTCAGTATCCTCTTCCGTGACCATCTCAGTCTGGATCGTGATCTGACTGAGCGCACAGGCCGCAGCAAACACACAGTGATCGCCTGCTGATAACCTGAACAGGGTCACCTCCCGACCTTCTTCAGAAATGGCAGCCACCCGAAGTCTCCCCCTCAGTATATATATAACTCCCAGGCAGGCCATATCATGACTGTACATAAGAGTACCTCTCCTGCAGCTGATCTCGCTGGTATTGGATCTGATATACTCTTTTTCCCTTGAGTCCAGCATATGCCAGAACGGGATGTTTTCCAGTTGTGTTATGTTGCTCATTGCATTCACCCTGTAACGTAAACAGATTTGCGGCTGGCGTAATTTCCTGATGACAGCTTATTGCCATTGGCTATGATGTCAAAGAAGCCTTACCCACTATGAAAAATGTCATTTCCTGTACCCGCACTTCGGGCAAACACCGTTGTCATCAAGAAGAATACCGCAGAGCGGACAGCGATCCTTTGTCCCCTTTACTTCATATTCCTGTGAAGCAGCATTAACACCGCTTGTGAAGGTGAGCTTTGCAATATTAAGCTTATCCTTAAGCAGATCATAAACTATCTTGATCATACCCTCTACGGTCATAGTCTCCTTTGTCACGACCAGACGGCTGTCCGGATATGCTGTCGCAAGCTCTGTACTGAAGGCTTCTCCCTTCATCCTGTTCTGCGGATGTCCGTTTCTGATTCCCTGCTTTGCGTACACTTCAAGGATCGCAGGAAGCAGGGGATCATCCTGACGAAGGATGAGTGCATGGTCAAAGTTCTTCAGTACTTCCCATGCGGTCTTCTGGATCTCATTGCACGGGAATACCATGTTGACGCCTTCGTTCACCGTATCTTCGACCTCGATAGTCAATACTCCTGTATGCCCGTGAAGATACTGCGCCTCGCCCTGAAATCCGTAAAATCTGTGTGCGTACTGCAGATCAAATGTTGTAATACTTCTCATGTTTCATACCTCCATTGAAATTTGATTTTTATTAATGATAATAATTCCTATTATCAAATTCCAGTGACTTAGTCACAAACAGAGATATTTTTTCATCCTATACTTTTATGCTCTCAAGGGTGCCTGAGATCAATAACAGTGCTGCAAGTCCGACAATGAAGCCGGCGATCTGCCTTCCTGTCATTTTCTCTCTGAATAATATGATAGACGCAATGGTTGTAAGCAATAATCCTCCGATACTGTAGGCCGGGAAGAATATGACGGTAGGAAGTGATGCCACAAGCTTCAGATTGTTCACATTAAGGAATACGTACAGCACTGCCTGCAGCGCAAACGCTG
>DCHJ01000016.1 GCA_002314805.1 Lachnospiraceae bacterium UBA1755
TCGCCCCACCCGTGAACAGTAACAAGCATTGTTAAGCCTCAAAACAAAGCATTGAGCACGTAAAGGCAGTAATAAATAGCTACACTTTTGAGTATAATAAAAGCGAGATTCTCCTTAGTAGAATAAGGATTTTCTCGCTTTTTAGGTGGCAAAGAGGAGATCATGCACCGCACCCCCCAATGTCAAGCCGTTAGCTATAATAGATTAAGCCGATGTTACGCCGATAGGTAAAGTCGCTGGCATTAACATATAAGGATAAAGCTGCGGCACCCTTATCCACAATCAGAAAATCAATAATTCTCAGCATGAACCTCGAAGTATGCCTGAGGATGCGCACATGCCGGGCAGATCTCAGGAGCCTTCTCACCGATGATGATATGACCGCAGTTGCGGCACTCCCAGACCTTGACCTCGCTCTTTGCAAATACCTCTGCCGTCTCAACATTCTTAAGCAGAGCGCGATATCTCTCCTCATGATGCTTCTCGATAGCTGCCACAAGGCGGAACCTGGCTGCCAGCACCGGGAAACCCTCTGCCTCAGCGGTTTTTGCGAAGCCCTCATACATATCCGTCCACTCATAATTCTCTCCGTCAGCCGCCGCCTTGAGATTCTCAGCCGTATCTCCGATACCGTTAAGCTCCTTGAACCACAGCTTTGCATGCTCCTTCTCATTATCGGCGGTCTTTAAGAAAAGCGCTGCGATCTGCTCATAGCCTTCCTTCTTTGCCTTTGATGCAAAGTAGGTGTATTTGTTTCTTGCCTGTGATTCGCCTGCAAAAGCAGCCTCAAGATTCTTCTCTGTCTGTGTTCCTGCATATGGATTTGACATGTTCTTTACCTCTTTCTGTTAAATTATCATCCCGAAATCCCCCGGAGCGTTTCTGTCGCTTACTTCGTAAAACCGGAGCTTACGGACTGCCTGCCATTATTTTTGCTAAACTCTCTTTTGAATTGCGGGTGCGCATAGCAACATTATACACTATAATAATAACAATTACTAGTATTGTAATCCCTATGCAGTGGAGCTTCAGAACTCTCTGGTATCGAGTATCTTCCATACTCTCCGGTTGATCTCCCTGATAGCCGTACCGCAATACTCACATCTTTTATTTCCCAGTATCTTTACAGGTGCACCGCAGTTGGGACAGTTGAGACCTACCCCCGTCTGACCTGCGGGTACGTTCAGATAATCCTGTACGTAGGTGATCTGTGTCGTAAATCTCTTTTCTACTGTCTTTCCGCCCTGCTGATACCCTGCAGAGCTCTGGGCATCAATGGTGCAGCAGCCCTGATTGCGCCGATAGTCCGATATTTCCGTGCGATGGATCACAGGCTTCACTCCCTTGAGCCTTTCAATGATATGGTCTGCCACATGCTCATCAACCTTCGCTCTGTACTCATCCCAGTCAAATTCCGGAAAGTCCCTCTCGATCAGCGGCAGCATCAGTCCCGTCATAGCGCACAGGCTCTTTTCCTCAGTCTCAAAATTATCTGCCGCCTTTCTGGCCTCCCTGAGCATCCACATCAGATCACCGGCACCGCCAAGCAGTTCTCTTGCCTTCGCGTTGAGACTCTTAATACTCCTAATGACCACCATAAGAATCACCATGCACACAGCAATAATCAAAACAATAATAACCAACCAGCCGGTCCCTGCAGTCATATTCCCAACCCATCCTTTTTTATCCTTCTTTTTATATCCGCATTTTCAACGCACTGTTCACGGCGGCTGATCCCGCACGCGTGAACGGTCTTTGCAATACTCTTATTTAAGACCCGATATGTATATTGTACAAGGTGTCCGCTATTCTTCAATACCATATTAAAATTGCCGCCCGGAAAGATCCGAAGCGGCAATGGATCTGATAATTATTGCGTGAACTACTCGGCAATTGAATTACCGAGGATTCTCGCTTTTTATCCTAAGCTGTGTCAGAATGAATAGCCTTCCACACTATAGTATGCCATATTTGCCTGACGCACATCGAGACGTCCGTAGCAGGCGCAGATCGGCACATTGCTCTTTGCCCAGACTGTGTACTGTACAGATTCGCCAAGAAGCGGACAGCCATCTGCATCCATGAGCTTATCAAGGCGTACGCAATGTGTACGCATGCCACCAAGTTCAAACCTTATCCCGCTGATCGGATCCTTGTCCTCAAAGATAAAGGTCAGCTCGATATTGGCCTTTTCGTCATTGAGGTTTGTCATCATCAATGCATCATGTCCTTCAAATTCCGGGTTATCACCCTTGGGCGGCAGATAGCCGTCACAGAAGACCCAGTTTAACTTTCCCTTTTCCATATTGCACACCTCTCTTATTTAAAAATCTGCGGGATGAATTCATCATTGTAGGTCGTCATACGCTTTACACCGTCTGCCGTGATCAGATAGCAGTCTTCCATCCTGAATGAACCCCATTCCATGCCCTTGAAGTAAGCATCGATACAAATACACATACCTTCCTTAAGCACACGTTTGTTCTCAACCGAGAAGATCGGTGCTTCGCACTCAAGCATACCTGTGCTGTGGAGACTGCCATACGGACAATACTCGATATAACCCTTCTCTGTCAGATACTCTGTGTATGCATTCATTACCACATCGCATGACACACCCGGCTTCATCTTTGCAGAAGCATAGTTAAGCGCATCGTACGCGCACATAACCGCATCCTTCATCTTCTGCGGGATCTCACCAAGTACCAGCGGTGTGCAGGTCATGCCGTTGTAGCCGCCGTAGCACACGCCGCAGCCGATAGAGATGATCTCACTCTCCTGGATCTGACGCTCCTCATTACGGCGCATGGATACGAAAGAATTCTCAGGTCCTGATGCGATCATCGGAGCAAATGCCTGAACGTAGCTTTCTGCGCCCAGACGGCCCATCTCTGCCATGAACATTCCTTCAACCTCGCGCTCGGTCATGCCTGCCTTGATCTGAGGAACGACGTTTTTGAATACTTCAGATACCATCTTCCAGTTCTTTATCATCAGCTCAACCTCAGCCGGGCTCTTCATCACTCTCTGCTCATAGTGGATATCATCCATATCCATTAATTCACAGCCGTCAAAAACCTTGCGCAGCTTGTCCATGATAATAGCCGGGAAGATCAGACGTCCGATGAAGCCAACCTTCTTAATATCCGGGTGCTCTGCCTTCACCTGTCTGAACAGGTCTTCAAAGTCGAGCTGACCCTCAGTATCATATACGAATCCGCTGACCTCTCCGATTTCCGGCAGAATTGCAATGCGGGAATCAGGCAGCGCATTCTTAAGCTGACAGTCATCATAGGATGCCTGACCGGTACATACGATAACCTCGCCCTCTGCCGGGATCACGATCGCTGAGCTCTCGTTAGTAGGAGCAAAGCCGCAGTAATAACGCACGATAGCGATCTCCAAAAGATTAGAGAAGCCTACCACCAGATCAACACCGTTCTCTGCCATCTTTTCACGCAGAGCGTTTACTCTTGCCAAATACTCTTTTCCTTCGATTTGCATACAAACCCTCCTCATTAGAATGATAAAAATCCCTCCCGCCCTCAGGCGAAATTAAAAACTGTATTGAAGCATCCGTATTGTGTGAACGTTCACACATCCGATAACACTATCCTATATTTCTTTGCAATATTTGTCAATGATCCCTGACTTTTTTCTGCTGACGACTTTGCCGCCTGCAGATTTTGTGGCTGGTTTTCCCGCTGCCGGCTTTACTGCGGGCATCTTCCCTGTGACTCGGATTTCCGATATTAACCGTACATGATTGCCTTATTGCGTCTGCACTTTCCTTAATCACCGGGTACCCACCGTCCACAGGATTCAAATAGCAGCTCTGACTTCATCTTCAAAGGGCTGCACTGACTTCATGTGGTTTCTCCCATCTGAAGTGTTGGATATAGCATGATTTTTTCCGGGGCTTTCTTGTTCTCGATACGGTCTATCAGCAGCTCTGCCGCTGCCCTGCCTGTCTCGTATCGCGGCTGAGCAATAGTCGTGATTTCGGGATGCAGCATTTTGACCATATCCAGACCGTCATGACCGATCAGTGCTATCTGCTCAGGCACCCGGATATGATGCTCCTGAAAACGTTTCAGGATCGCAAGGGCGATCACATCGTTTTCGCAATACAGAGCATCCGGCTTTTCTTTCATGCTTACTATCGCATCCACTATCTCTGCGGATCTCTTTTCCGCGATCTCCGCACGTCCGTTACAGGTAAAGAAGCATGCCGGCTGCAGGTCATGCGCCTCCATTGCTTCTCGAAATCCTTTAGTGCGCTGCTGCCAGATCTTAAACTGGAATGTGTCTTCATATGGTATCGGAGCTTCAGACTGATACTGCTCCAGTACGCCGTGGATACAGCCGATCCTGCGGCAGCCCCTCTCATACAGATGAGCAACTGCCATTTTTGCTCCGCCGATATTATCGGTGTTTACGCTGCTGACCCCGGGGACCTCCCATTCATTATCGATCAGTACACAGCTGATACCTGACTGCTCAAGGATATCCGTCTGCTCTTTTGTGATGGCAAGATGGTGAAATGCCACTCCTCCGGTCCTGTTTTCCTGGAAGGAATCAATATAGTCCTGCTGACGCTCTGCAGAATGGACATCGCACATAATGGATGTATAGCTCCTATGGTAGGAAACAGACTCAAAGCCCTGCTTGACCAGATTATGGAAGGGATCGGATATGTTGACCATTACATAAGCCAGCGTTTTCTGCTGACGTGTGGCCAATGCCTTTGCAACCAGATTAGGCTTATAGTTCAGCCGTTTAATTGCTTCCTCTATGCGCTCTCTGGCCTCTGCACTTACATACCCGCTATTATTAATGGCCCGCGAAACCGTCATCCTTGAAACGCCGGCCGCATTTGCGACATCAACGATAGTTACCATTATGCAGCACCTCTTTCACTGTGTTGAAACGAGTCAGAATATCTGAATCAATGACATAATTTATGTACTGTTCTATTATACACCGATTTTATTATACACGTATTTTATTATACACCCGTTTATCAAAACGAAACGCCTCGCCTGTAAATACGTTTATTTTCACAGGATGAATGTATATCGACCTTGCCATTTATGAATAATTGCTGTGTTAACAGTTTTTTTATGGCATAATATCATTATAACAACGGAGGTGGATATCATGCCGCTAATATTCAACAGACAATTATCAAAGCAGGATTATTTCCGTCTGGCCGGAGACGAAAACCAGTGCTTCGGGATCAGAGAGTTTACTCACAATGAAGGTAAATCGGGTCTTATCCGCGGGCTTAATGTTTCTACTGCAAGTCCACTGGAATACGATATCCTTACAAGCAAGGGGCTTGACTTTTTCAGGCTTACTTTCAAAGGTATCAATATGGCTTTTGTCACCAAAGCGGGACTGACTTCGCCATGGCTTACAGACGGTCAGGGATGGGCTTATCGTTACGGTCTGGGTGCCGGCTTCATGTATACAGCAGGTCTGTCTAATGTCGGCGGTCCCACTCAGGACGGGCAGGCATACCATTATGCCCATGGTTCAATAAAGGAGACACCTGCTCACAATATATCTCATGCAGCAGTATGGGACGGCGATGACTGTGAGCTTGTGGTAAGCGCGGATATTGCAGACAGTGCATTTTACGGACGTAACCTCAGCCTTCACAGGGAAATCAGAACTCCTGTGGGAAGCCCGGTTATCAGGATCACGGATACAATTGAAAACCGTGCATTCAACAATGAGGATATCATGCTCCTCTACCACATGAACATGGGATATCCCTTCCTCAGCAGGAATCTTAAGCTATATATTCCTGTCATAAGTAAAGAAGCTCTTACGGAAGGTACCGTAAAAAAAGATTCTGCCTTTGACGTTATGATAGATCCAGTCGATAACGGCGAGGAATTCCTGTATGCGCTCCGGCTCAGGTCAAAGAATGATATGACTGTATATTGTGTATATAACGAAGAATTAAGGATCGGTCTGTATGTACGTTACAATACAAAGATACTGCCGTATCTTATCGAGTGGAAGTCCATGGTCTCCGGTGATTATGCTTTAGGACTTCTCCCTGCCACTGCAAAGCCAATGGGGAGAAAATGGGCAAAAGAAAATGGCGAGATGGTCAGCATCCCACCATTTTCTCCTTTAACAAATCAGCTTGAAATCGGATTCATTGACGAAGAAGAAGAACTCCTCAGGATCAGATCTGAGATAGACACCCTGTGACCACTTATCAGATCATCCACGGTCTCATGCGATACTTATTCTGTGTCTGCACCTGCCTGCTCCATGATCTTTACCAGTCTTGAAATATAATACTTATAATTTTCAAGGCTGGTGCTTGGAGCAACCTGATGGTCAGAACCCGGAATATATCCGCCCTGGCGGATGACCGGAAGGATCCTGTCAAACTCTTTGTCTATTGCCTCAGGACCCTCTGCTATTTTCAGTTTATTGAACCCGCCGATAAATTTAAGTGAAGGAAACTCTTTTCTGACCTTAACGATATCCATTCCTGCGTTGACATCCATAGGAAGAAAACCGTCTACACCCGCTCTCATAAAAGCAGGTATCAGCATTTCAAAGCAGCCGTCTGTATCCACGAAAATATTACCGGCACCCTTTTCCCTCAGGATGGGGAACAGCTTTCTGTAATAATCCCCGACGAACTCATCAAAGAATTCTTCGGAAAGCATCGGTCCGGTCTTTCCGCTCAGATCCTCCATAAAATAAATAACATCAGGTTTAACAAGCTCAACCACCTTTGCCAGTCTGTCGCTGTACACATTAAGGATATAATCGTTAATGTCATGCATGAGCTCCGGTTCATCATAGAAGGCATACATATGCGCCTCTATGCCCATAAGCTCCCTTGGAACCCAGAAGAAGCCTTCAACATTAAGTCTGAGTGAATAATCTCCCCGCTCATGTCCCGCAGCCAGCGGTCCGTAAGTATTCTCTATGATCTCATCGGAGAAATACTTTTCAAGCTCCTTGTCTGCATGTTTCTTTAGCTCATTCCAGTCATCCCAGCCTGTAATAACAGGCTTATGATCCAGTTCCAGGTCTGAACCCGCATGTCTGATGACCTGTCTGCCATAGATATCCTGTTTAATGATATAATCAGCAGTCTCTTCAATTACCTTCTCTTCAAAACGCCTGAATGGAAGCACGAAATGTATACGCCTTACAGGATCAAAGCCCAGATACTCTTCATACCGCATAACACCTTCGCCCCAATTGACAGGAAGGTATTTCTCATCCTGGTTCGCCTTATTGCCGACTATGTTATTGGTAATATCCTTTGCCCCGTCTGCTATATCTGCAGGCATTCCTTCGGTTTTAAATCTGTTGGAAGTAAGAACCCATGGATAGAATGTCTCTTCGACACTTCCCCGCCCTTTGGGACGTGCGAAATTCAAGGTGAAAGTCTCTCTTTCTCTGTTTGTCATCACTATTCCTCCAAAGCTGTTACAGCTATGATCACAGTACCTGCTTTTCTTTTCGTTTTATCCGGTCACAAAAACAGCCAATCAATCTGCTATTCCGCGGGTCTCCTGTACCGGCTGAAATACCTGATTGCATTGGCTGTTTAAGACTTATCTGTCAATATAGATCATCTCAAGATACTTGCCTGTGAATACATCCACTCCGGTCTCTGTTATCGCACACTGATCCTCCCAGCGCAGTCCTACTCCGTTTCTCTTTATGAATGTATCTATCTCATAGGTGTATCCCGGCTTGAGCACATAATCTGAGGTCGCCTCGATCCACGGATGCTCTCCTTCCATAAGACCGGTGCCGTGGCATGGTCCGTACAGATTGCAGCCCTCTGCTCCGTGTGCCTTAAGGAATTCCCTGTATTTTCTGTCAAGCTCACAGGCAGGCACTCCCGGCTTTAACCATTCCATTGTTGCAAGATGCGCTTCCAGACCTACCTTGATGAGATCCTCCGCATCTGCGCTTACCTTTCCCATGATGACAGGACGTCCGATGCTTGATGCGTATCCTGAAAGCCTTGCGCCGAACTGAAGCATGACAACATCGTTCTTTCCGATGACTCTTGTGGGATCCGGCCTGCCGATGGCATGTGTAGTATTCTCTCCGCTCAGTACCCACATCGGATATGCTTCACCCTCTGCACCCAGTTCGCGGATGACGCCTTCTGCGATCCCCACTACCTGCGTCTCTGTCATACCCGAATGCATGGTCTCAATAGCCCTGACCATCGCTGCCTCACTGATGACAGCGGCCTTCTTCATGATATCGATCTCCGTCGGTGTCTTGATGATCTTCTGTGCTATTACCAGGTCTTCTGCCCTGACGACCTCACATCCGAAGGCTCCGGCTGCCTGTTTTATCCCCTCATACACAGGTGCATACATGAGAGGATAGCCGCAGATACCTATCCTTCTTGATGAATCCTCATCAAGATACTCGCAGAACAGGTTGTATAAGGTGTTGAGCTTCTCCCCCGGATATTCAGGCTCTGATGACTCTCTGAGTATCTTGATCCTTTCAATCCTTGGGATCTCCGACCAGTATCTTGCAAGTGTCTCTGACTCCGGTCCTATTAGGAGGACTGCATCGCCCTTTCTCGGGATCAATACCATTGCCGACTCAAATGACGGCCAGTAATTGGAATAGTATCTTACATACTGCGGTTCAGCCTCGTTACCGTATGTAAGTAAGATGTCAAGTCCTGCTGCCTCCATTGCTTTCTGTGTATTAGCTACTCTGCTCGCATACTCTTCTTTGCTGATCAAACTTGCCATAGCAACTCCTTTCGTATTATATGGTCATATCCATTCTTTACCTCTCCTACATGTCAGGCAATGCTGCTTGAAATACTGCGGATCGGTTTGTCCCCCTGCCTCATGGACGGTTTTTAACAGGCTCCAGCCACAGCCTTGCAAATATTACCTGCAATCATAATCAAGCCATCTTGCAGGATTATGGATCATGATATCATCGATCTGTTCATCTGTTATGCCGATCTCTCTGCACATCGGAAGGATATGCTCGATCACATGGTCATATCCCCATCCGCCGTAAGCATGGAGCAGCATCTTCAGGCAGATATCACACGAGAACAGCAGCTGCCTGCCATAACCCATATCAATGAGCTTCTTTACAAGTCTTACTCTCTCCCAGTCTGTAACAAATCTTCCATTGCCTTCACAGATATCCCATGGATCTGTATTATTCTCTTTTCCGAAGTTATCAAACTCCACATACACACCCTTTTCAAGAAGTGCAAGGATATAAGCTTCGTTATTCTCAACATCACTGTGGCATACAACTACCTTGGATCCGGGTATACCATATTCTTCAACGATCTTCATACCGTCAAGACCTCTTGTGCACCACGGGTTTACATGGATCATAAGAGGTGCATTGGTCTTAACCTGTGCACGGCATGCCGCATGAAGTGATCTGACTTCAAATTCAGGCATGTCCCAGTTAAGCCCGATCTCACCGATATAGCCGGCCCTGATATTGGTATGCCCTATTCCTACTGTGATATCCTTTACTATATCCGCTTCCATCTCTTCAACTGTGAGATCAAGCGTTTTTTTATCCTGTGCTGCTGCTACATAATATCCGGATCCGGTAATTACATTAAGCCCTGTATCTACAGCGATCTTCCTGAGCAGCTCAGGGTCTCTTCCAAGTCCATGATTGGAAGCATCGACTACTGTCCTGCCTCCTGCGTACTTAAAGTACATGATTTCGTTCTTCTGTGTCTCATAGTCCATAAGCTGGACATTGTCGAGCACAGCAAAGCAATCCTTGCGAAGTAATCCGAGTTTATCAATTGTTACAGGTCCATGAGCCACTATCTTACGGCTGATCGAATCCGGCTCAGAGAAAAACACACTCATATCAATAAAGATATGCTCGTGTGGTGTTACAATACCAAGTTCAGATGCCTGAACCGGGCCGAGTACTGTCATTACAGACATAATTTGCCTCCTTAATTCGCAAAACCGCCCGCAATGCAGGCAGATCACTCTGCTGCACTGCAGGCTCTTTTGACAGTTTAATAAATATTAAACCTGTCTGTTTTGATTAATAATTGTAGTTCTGTACGTTGTCAGGTCCAAATGTAAGAGCCTTGCCAAGAAGGATCTCAAGACCGCCGTCTTCTGCCATAACTACGTTCTTGTCGCCAAGAGCTGAAGCAAAAGTTGTACCAGCCTCAGGCTTGAATGAGCCGTCAAGCATCTTAACTGCTGCTTCTACTGAAAGATATCCAAGATTGTTTACATCCCAGAGTACTCCATAGTCCATCGGGTTCTCCTCGTCAAGGATATAATCAACAATACCCATAGGTGTTGCAAGACCTGTGATGACTACGTTAGGCTTCTCGCCAACTGTTGCATCCCATGCTGCTGCAAGAGCAGGTGTTGACATTGAAGATGTACCGATGATAGCGTTGATCTGTGATCCGTCCTTTGCATCTCCTGAAAGAGCGATAGACTCGTTAGCTGCATTCTGTGCTGCTGTCTCGTCTGATCCCGGTGTCCAGATATCAGCTCCGAGGTATCCGCACTCATCACAGTTAACCTTGATCCAGGGATATGTTGATGCAATGTACTTCTCCATAGCAAGGATCCACTCATTCTGGTTTACATCAAGACCTGAACCTGAGATAAGAGCAAGACGTGCATCCTGACCGTCACCGAAGCCTTCATCCTTAAGTCCGTTAGCAATAACGTCTACAAGAGCTGTACCGATATCATCAGCTGTAGCAGCATTAACGTATGCTGTACGTGCATCTGCAGGAGCATCTGCATCGAATGTAAGAACAAGCACGCCTGCATCCTGGAACTGCTTTAATGTAGGAGCAATACCCTCTGCATCACAGGGTGAAACAACGATAGCATCGAAATCCTGTGAAAGCCATCCTGTAAGGATCTCAACCTGCTTGGCATTTGTAGCTTCTGACTGGTTAGGTCCGTCATAAACGAGCTCGATACCAAGCTCATCAGCAGCCTTCTGTGCACCTACAAAGCATCCGTCGAAGTAGTTCTCACCCTTGAACTTTGGAAGCATACCGATCTTGTATCCGCCGGCTGCTGCCTCTGCCGGAGCTGCTGCCTCCTCAGGAGCTGCCTCTGCCTTTGCCTCTGCCTTTGCTGCCTCGGTTGCTGCAGGAGCTGCTTCCTCAGTTGCTGCCTGTGTGTTGTTCTCACCGGTGTCAACTGCTCCGCATGCTGCAAGTGATAACACCATAACCGATGCTAAAACTAATGCAATAAGTTTCTTCATAATTCATTACCTCCATGTGTATTTTATAATCCCGGAACTATTTCCGTGAATTAACAAAAGTTTTCTGCAGGAATATTATTTGTTCTCTGCTGCTTTCTCTGCCTGCCTTGAAGCATACTCCTCGGCTGATGCCTTCATTCTCGCCTCACCCTTGACCTTAAGGTCATGCTCTGCGATAAGCTGGAATACAACAAGGCTTACAAGAAGGACTATTCCAAGAATGATCTTCTGCTGCGTCTGCGGAATAAGCGCAGCATTCATACCGCCCTTAAGGATACCTATAACAGCAACACCGAGAAGAGTTCCTCCGATATTTCCGCGTCCGCCACTCATATTGATTCCGCCCAGTACGCAGGCTGTGATGATCTGCATAAGATAGCTGTCAGCTGAATCGTACTGCATGGTTGAAAATCTTCCCATAAGTACCTGGCCCGCCATTGCAAAAACCGTTCCTGCAAGAACATATGTGAAGATCTTAGTCTTCCTGACATTGATACCGGCATATTCTGTTGCATATGCATTAAGTCCGATAGCATAAAGGGTCCTTCCGTAGATAGTTTTTGAAAGAACTATATGAAGGATTACCGCAATGATCGCAAGCAGGTAAATCTGAGTAGGTATCTTAAAGACCGAACCGCTTCCGAGGAAGATGGCTATTTTAGTTGCTGCTACGTTAGTACCGTATCCCGATGCAAGTGTCATACCTTCTGCGATGCCCTTATAGAGATACATTGTTGCAAGTGTAGTGATAAGCGGAGGAAGCTCCAGATATGCCACAAGAAATCCGTTAAAGGCTCCGCAAAGCGCTCCGGTTGCAAGGCTCACAATAAGACCTAACAGTGGGTTCCTTGTATAACCGGCTATTATTCCGCCCAGACATGCCGACATCGAAAGGATAGTACATGCAGAAAAGTCCGTACAGCCCATGATAATAAGCAGAGTAAACGGCAATGCCATGATACCGATCTCGGTCGTCAGCTTGATCATATCCATGATGTAGCTGTATGTGAAAAAGTTTTTGTTAACGATACTGAAAGCAATAATCAGTAATACACAGAGTATTGCGAGAACAACGGTATAAGATAATTTAAACTTTTTATTCATCTCCCAAACCTCCTCTTATACTCTCTTAACTGCCTTAAGGTTTCTCAGCGCACTGACGATGATAGCCGATACGATGATCACACCTGTAAAGAGGTCATTCCAGTTTGTACTGATCCCGAGCTGTGTAAGAGCCGGACTGATTATTGCAAGAAGCAGTGCACCGAGAGCCGTACCGTAGATGTTGCCGGAGCCTCCGACAGCACTGGTTCCTCCCACGACTACAGCGGCGATAACCTTCATCTCTACGTTATTTCCGACAGTACATGTTACACGCGTTCCGGAGGTTGCAAGGATCGCGGATGTGAATGCCAGAAGCGCTCCACCGATCACATATGTGATGATGATAGTCCTGTCTACATTGATACCTGCATATCCCGCTGCCTTACGGTTATTGCCGATGGCATAGAGCTTTTTAACAAATCTCGAATACTTAAAGAACAGTATCGACAATACCAGGAGGATCAATGCGATAAGGACAAGAAGCGGGAGGTATCCATGCAGCAGATTTGCCTTATTGTAGATCCATGTCCAGTTCTTGCGCAGGTTATAAATAGATCCCTCAAGGAAGAGCAGCAATGCTCCGTAATAGATCTGAGTTGTAGCAAGTGTGATAACCATAGAAGGGATCTTGAACTTGGCCATCATCCATGCATTGAAGCCTGAAAGCACAGCTCCGGTGATCATACCTGCGGGTATGAATACATACCATGCAATACCATCACTTATCTTGCTGATCGATGCCATTACGATCGCTATAACAGAAATGATAGCACCGTAAGAAATGTCTATATTGCCTGTAATGATGATCATTGTCATACCAATGCCTGCTATGAACAGATATGACCATACTCTCAATACGTTGATAATATTCTGAGCGCTGAAGAAGCCCTGAGTCCCGCCGGCTGTAAAAAACAGAATAATGAAGATCACCACCAGAAGGATGCAGAGGAAAAGCTCGGTAGTCATCTTGAATTTATTTTTACCGTTAGTCATTCTTTGCACCTCCCTTTGCCTTACTTGAGTCAAGCGCTACAGTAAGTATCTTCTCCTGGGTAGCTTCTTCCCGGGTAAACTCGCCCACCATATATCCTGAATTCATAACATATATCCTGTCACTCATACCAAGCAGCTCCGGAAGCTCCGAAGATATCATGATCACCGAAAGCCCCTGCTTAACAAGCTCACCTATGATCCTGTGAATTTCAGCCTTAGCTCCTACATCGACGCCGCGGGTAGGCTCATCCAGGATGACAAGCTTGGGCTTAAGTGCTGTTGCCCTTGCAACAGAAACCTTCTGCTGGTTGCCGCCCGAAAGATTCTCTACGATGAATTCCTCATTGGGAGCCTTGATACCGAACTGCTCAATGGCATTTACACCAAGAGCCTTCTCCTGTGCAAAATCAATGAATCCGCCCTTTGATATCCTGTGCAGCTGTACTAAGCTGACATTCTTCTGGATATCCATTCCGCGAACCAGTCCGTATTTGCCACGATCCTCGGAAACATATACTATGCCCAGCTCCATAGCCTTGCGGTAATTGTCTATCTTAAGCTCCTTCCCGCCGAGGAATATCTGTCCCGAATCAGGCTTTGTAAGTCCGCAGACAGCAAGTGCCAGCTCTGTCCTTCCGGCTCCTGCAAGTCCGCTGAGACCGACGATCTCACCCTTACGCACATTGAAGCTGATGTCATGAAGCAGTTTACCCTGATTAAGGTTCTTAACCTCCATCTCCATTCCGCCGATCTCAACATCTGCCTTCGGATAATATGCCGTAACCTCACGGCCTACCATGTCAGCTACCAGAAGGTTCTTATTTGTATCCCTGATATCCCGGCAGGACACGAACTCACCGTCACGGATAACGGTGACTCTGTCACAAAGCTCAAATATCTCTTCTAATCTGTGTGAGATATATACGATAGAAACACCCTGATTCTTAAGATTTCTGACGATCTGGAAAAGGGCCTTTACCTCTCTGTCGGTAAGCGATGCTGTGGGCTCATCCATGATAAGGATGTTGGAATCAAATGTCAGTGCCTTTGCTATCTCGACCAGCTGCTTTGAAGCCATACCGATCTCCTTAACCTTGGCATGCACATCAAGATCAATATCCATCCTCTTGAAAATGACCTTTACCTTTTCTTCCATTGCCTTGTAATCAAGAACAGGAACAATAACCCTCTTTGTGATCTCGTGGTTGAGGAACATGTTCTCAAGAATAGTCATCTCATTAAAGAGAGATGTCTCCTGATGCATAATTGCGATACCTTTATCAAATGCATCAATAGGATTCTTGATTTCAACCTTTTCTCCATTAACATAAATGTCTCCGGAATCCTGATTGTAAACACCGGTAACAACCTTCATAAGTGTTGACTTTCCGGCACCGTTCTCTCCGCAGATGGCATGTATTTCTCCCTTTCGGATATCAAGACACATATCCTTAAGAGCATGTACACCCGGGAAGCTCTTATTAATCTTATCAAGAGCTAAAACGGTCTCTGAATAATTAATAGTTTCTCCCATAACTCACTTCCTTTTTCAGATTTGTTAATTCGCTGTATCAGATAATATCACCATCAGCAGTCAACGTTTAAACAACAAAAATAACAAATCAACGCAAAATGTTATCGTTAACAACTTAATAATAAAACTAACCCCCGCACTTTTTCAATAACCAAATATATATTTGGCATTTTAGCCTAAAAATGCGGGGGCTTTTTGTGCATTATTCCGATTCCTGTATCCCGGCCTGCGCATAGCAGTATCCCATAGTCTGCTTATTCCAACGTAAGGATATCAGGTACCTCATCCTGCGCATAGCAATACCGGATCAATTGTCATACATCCCGGTATATCTACGGCAGCTTTCGTCAGACTGTATCGCCTTCTCTGATCTCGGAATGTGTAAGTACATTATCCGGAACAATGTCGCTTTCTATGTAATTGATCAGCATTTCAGCTGCCAGACGTCCGATCTCATGCTGCGGCTGTATTACGGAGGCTATCCTCGGATAGTAGCTGATAAGCGGATCCATACCATCATGTCCTATTATTGCCAGATCCTCCGGAACACGTATCCCGTATCTGATACACTCTCCCAGCAGGCTTCTCGCAATTACGTCATTCTCACAATACACTGCCGTGATCTGAGGATCATTCTTTAACCGTCTGAAATCCTCTTTTGATATTGACGAACGGTTTTTTACTGTTCCGCGTCCCTCTATCATAAGTGCAGGCTCCAGTCCGTGCTCCTCAAGGGATTTAAGGAAACCTCCCGTCCTGTTGCGCCAGATATTTCTCTGAAAGGTCTCAATATAATCCTCGCCGTCAGTTACTCCTGCTGCATCACTGATCTTTCCGTGTATACAGGCAATCTTCGTATGACCTCTGTCTATAAGATAGTTCGCTGCTCTGTATCCACCGTCAAAATCATCACTGGATATTTCCGGTACTCCTGCCAGGATTCTCTCATTGTCTATGGTAACGACTCTGATCCCATCTGCATTAAGGGACCTTACCGTTTCTTCATCAAGATTGAGATGATGAAAAATGACACCCTCTGTCTGATGTTCGATCATCATCCTGATACAGTCGTTCAGTCCTTTTTCGGACGTAGCATCAAGAATGATCCTGAAATATCCGCGTTCAGCGCAGACTGCCTCTATGCCATTGCTCACATTGGCAAAAAAGGGATTGGAAATATTGGACATAACATAAGCGATCGTATTGCTTCGTCTGGTAACCAGACTCTTTGCCATAAGATTTGGCCTATAGGACAATTCCTCCAATGCCGCATAAACCCGTTTTCTGGTTTTCTCATTTACGGTTCCTTTGTTATTGACCACCCGGGAAACCGTCATTACCGATACTCCGGCTCTCTTAGCTACATCTGCCAGTGTTGACACTGTTCTTTCCTCCGTTAAAAAATCTTTATTGCGCCCGTTCTATTCTCTTCTGTACTCCTGCTCCTCAGTATTCGTAATCCACCAACGCTGTTTCACAGGATCATTCCAATCTGTCAACTGATCAAGGAATTCCTGTTCCGCATCCACCCTGTGGTAAACAGTTCAACCATTTGAACCTGTGTTGAAAAATTCGTCCTAATCAAAGATTTTCTCATTCTTTATAAAATCAATGATATCCACATGTTTTATTCCATTTCGTTTCTGCGTCAGATCCCGCCGTGTAATCAAGTACTTTGGATAGCCGTCTGCTATCATCTCCAGTGGACGATACTCGCGATCTTCAGTAGCCTTACTATCCATGATTGTTATAAACCGAGTCCCATAATTTATCAAGTTATCCAGAAGGAAATTCTGCTGCGCTGCAATCTATTTTCTTCTTCCTCTGTGCTTCTCTTTTTTCTGTTGCAGCTTCCCTAGTTTTGCAGTTACTGTGACATGCTAATGGCTACCAAACCTTTGATTTATAAGGCCTGGAGCCTATTTTTTTATCTATTTTTAATACATATATCTATTGCGTTTTGTTGCGTTATGTGGTATAATATATTGTAATACCTATTTCCGG
>DCHJ01000011.1:0-1258 GCA_002314805.1 Lachnospiraceae bacterium UBA1755
AGGTATTCCTACATTTGTGTTGCAGGGCGGCTTTGATATGAAAAAGCTGACCGGACCGTATAAGTTAATGATGCAGGTGATGAAGTCCACTGCAGGTAAGGGCTTGTCGGAAAAGACAGACCGCACGCCTGCGGAGGACGATATGCTGGAACTGCTGATGAACGGCGGAAGCAGGATATCAGAGGAGAATCTGGAAGGAATAATTGACTGGATAAATGCATAGGGATACCGGAGTAAGACGTGGCACATACAGAATAGGAAAAGGAATACTGCATATAGAGGATAGTAATAACACCCGCGGTATGATGTGACCACAAAAAGTCAGACTTTTTAAGCGTAGCAGTTTTTATGGCTGCTACGCTATTATTATGCAGTCAGGAGCCGGAGCGAAGCGAACGGGTTAGAGGTCAGGCATGGCTTATTGCCATCGCAGAGGAACAGCGCAGTCGGATATGCATTGTATAGATTTGCAGTTTGAATGATAGTGCAGTGCTCCTGCTTTGTGAGAATTGTACAAAACAAAACGATAAAAATTAGGAATAATTCCAAATTGACAAAAAAACGTTTTTTTATAATAATGAAAGCAAGAAAAACGTTTCGATGGGATCGGAATGGATAGATGAGGATCGGCAATGAGGAAGCTTAATACTGTATGCGGAACTGTTTCTGCAGATGAAGTCGGGATAATCTGCCCGCATGAGCACCTGTTTCTGGATATGACTCATGAAGCGGTAGAACCAAAGACAGAAGAAGAGAAGGCGCTGTTTTATGGTGATATCCATATGAAGGATATCGGCACACTTCACAGAAATCCTTATATCGTGAGGACGAACCTGATCCTGGACGATGTACAGGATGCGCTTGATGAGACCGCGGATCTGGCAAAATTTAACTGCAACCTTCTTATTGACGTTACGACGGTTGGTCTGGGGAGAGATTTCCGGCTGCTCAAAGAGTTCTGCAGGAAATCAAAGCTGAACGTGGCAGCAGGAACAGGCTTGTTTGTGCATGATGCACTTCCCGGGATGTATGAGACAAAGACGGCTGAAGAAATAGCAGCATGGATGATCGATGAGATAGAAAACGGCCACTGTGATACAGGGATCAAACCGGGTGTCATCGGAGAGATAGGAACCAGTGAAGTGATCTATCCGGTTGAAGAAAAGGCTCTCCGGGCAGCTGCGATCGCCAGCGTCAAGACAGGGCTTCCAGTATATATTCACACATTCCCGTGGAGCAGGGCGGGGCTTGATGCTAT
>DCHJ01000011.1:1366-2656 GCA_002314805.1 Lachnospiraceae bacterium UBA1755
GTATACCTGGAGTTTGATAATTTCAGTAAGGAATTCTATTTTGAACCGCAGGACGGAGCCTTTTCAGGAGGTCCGTTTGCAACTGACGTTGCCAGAGTCGGAAAGATAAAAGAACTCATTAATGAGGGCTACGTAGATCAGATACTGCTGGCGGATGATCTGTGCCTTAAGGCAAGTCTCCATAAATACGGTGGCTGGGGTTATGACCATGTGTTTAAGAATATCATTCCGATGATGAGGATGGAAGGAATCAGCGAAGAAGATATTCGGCAGATGATAGAGGTCAATCCCAAGAGGTTTTTGTTTCAAAACTGATTATGTGGATAACACCGGAAGGGTGTTTCAATAAATAAGGAGGAAATGTTATGAAGATGAGAAAGTTAGTTTCATTAGCACTTGTACTTGCTATGAGTGCTGCACTGCTCAGTGGATGTGCTAAGGCACCGGAAGCAGCGGCCCCCGCAGCAGCAGAGGCAGCAAAGGAAGAAGCAGCTCCTGCAGCAGCAGAGGCAGCAAAGGAAGAGGCAGCTCCTGCAGCAGCCGGAGTTGTTGGCGATCGTAATGGTGATGGTGTTATCAAGCTTGGATTTGCAAACATTGCAGAGACAGTTTACCAGCATACCAAGATAAAGGAGAGCTTTGAAAAGGCTTGTGCAGATCGTGGCTGGGAACTCGTATACATGAACAATAACCTTGACGGACAGCAGGCTGTAAGTAATGCAGAGAAGATGCTCCAGATGGGCATTGACTACATGGCAGAGTACAACGTTGACCAGTCAGTTGCTCCGAATATCATGAAGGCAATGAATGAAGCAGGTGTTCCTGTAGTTGCTATTGATATCGGACATGAGGGTGCTGTATACTTCGGAGCTAATAACTATGGTATCGGACCTGTTGTCGGTGAGTATGCAGGCAAACTCGTTAAGGATACATGGGGAGAGGCAGAGGCGATCCTTATCGTTGAAGATCCGATCTCAGGCGAAGCAGTTCTCGCACGTACAGATAACATTATCGACGGATATCGTAAAGTATTCCCGGACTTCCCTGATGACAAGCTCTTCAAGGTTGACGGCGGCGCAGATTCATCAGATTCACAGAAGGTAGTTTCAGACTTCCTCTCAGCACATCCGGATTTCCACAAGATCCTTGTCTGCCCGGCTCATGTTACAATGCGTGTGGGTACATCAGCAGCTATCGAGATCAACGAGCGTGAGCAGGATTGTCTGATCGTATCACAGGGGGAGTACGATTACCTTGACTATCTTAAGTCAACACCGCAGGCGCCTGACT
>DCHJ01000010.1:0-131 GCA_002314805.1 Lachnospiraceae bacterium UBA1755
CATTGCACACTGACCGGGCATATGGTCAAAAGGCTTCTTTCCATCCGGTGTTACTACTCTGAAGGTCTTGATGTCAGGAGTATCCTGACGTACGTCTGTTATGGTTGCGACTACGGGCATCAAAGGATCTC
>DCHJ01000010.1:281-2535 GCA_002314805.1 Lachnospiraceae bacterium UBA1755
TGCATGAATCTCTGACGGAAACGCTCGAGCTGAGTAAGTCTCGGCTGTCCCGCACTCATCTTTGTGAACTCCGAATACATGCATGAGTCCCAGCATCTGTATCTGATGATACCATGGCCGGTATCAAAATCCCTGATGTCATAGCACTGACAGGTAGGACATACAAAGGTGCATGTACCGCATCCGAGACAGCTTTCGGAAAGCTGTGCCCACTCAGGATCCTTGAAATAATCATGAGTCTTACCCGCCCCGAAATCATCAGCCTTAACATCTGCAAGCGGGAGCATATCAAGTTTAGCCTTGATATCCTTCCTGATACCATCTGCATCGCCATCAGATGCCTTCTCAAGCGCACCCTCGATCTTCTTAAGGAATGCTGCACCCTTCTCTGTATTGGCCTTCCAGAAGATCTCTGTATCATTCTTCCATGTAGCTATATCGCCGCCCGGCTCAGATGCATCGATTCCGAAGGTGCTGCAGAAGCAGGTATTCTCAGGAGCATTGCAGGCCTCAGTGATGATGATGCCGTGCTCTCTCCTGTTCTGATAATATGTATCGACCGGATCGCGTAAAAATACATTATCGAGTACTTCAAGTGCCTTTGCATCACATGCGTGCACTCCGTATACCACAAAATCCTTTACCTCGGCACGAATATCGAAAATGTCGATATTCTTACCTTCACGCTGAAATCTCATGAGATCCTCGACCTGCGGGAAGAAATATGGCTTCGCTCCCCTGTCTGTAGTCTCATAATAATCGGCGTACTTCCTGATCTCTTCAATGACCTTTGGCAGATCGATGGCTTTACATTTAAGCATTTACGTCACCTCCGTCAAAAATCTCATATGGCTCTACATCACCGTCAGCATGGTTTACAAGAGGAGCTCTCTGTCCGACCTCAGCACCGGCCTGATATTCGCCGTAGAATTTGTTGATGTCACTTATATGCTTCCTGTTAAGAAGATGGAGCGGGATATGCTGCGGACATACTCTTGAGCACTCGCCGCAGTCCGTGCATCTGCCTGCCACATGGAAGGCTCTGATGATATGGAAGTTCTGCTCCTCGAAAGATGATGCCGGAGCCTTGTTTTCGATTCCTGATTTCGGATTGTCAAATACACACTTTTCACAGGTACATGCCGGACATACATCCCTGCAGGCATTGCAGCGGATACATTTTGAAAGCTGATCCTGCCAGAACTTAAATCTTTCATCAGCAGTAAGTGACTCAAGCCACTTAACCTCGTCAAAGCGTCCGCTCTCAAGTACTTCCCCGTCTTCTCCGATAAGCTCGTCATACGCGACATGCTTTTTACTCTTGCAGTTTACGCAGCGCTCAAGCATATTGCCTTCGGCATCAACCATACCATCGCAGGGAATACCTATTGCATATGCCTTTTCCCTGTCAAAGCGATGCTCCGTAAGAAGCTGGTTAAAGCTGTATGTATCACAGGGCTTAAGGAAGACGAGCACCTTTGACTCTGTCTTCTTTGTCTGGGCGATGAGATACTTTGAGAAGTTTGCTCCGCAGTGATCATCCCACTGAAGGTTCTCTCTCAGATCTTCCACTGTCTTAAAAGTCGATGGTGTTACATCATAGTCAAAGAGACCCTTTCTCCATCCCAGCACTGTATCGACTGTTCCGTCTGAAAGAAGGGAAACTGCTCTGTCTATAAGTGCATCTCTTGTTACTGTTTGCATCGCAGATCCTCCAATCTCTTATTCTCTCCGAGCTTAGCTACTGTCTGTGCAAAATCGTTCATGGTTGCTGCGAACTTTGCACCCTCAGCTGCTGAGACCCATTCAACTCTCGTCCTCTCACGCTCGATCCCAAGATAGTCAAGCATTGAGAACAGCATTGCCATACGTCTTCTGGTATAGAAATTTCCTGATGTGTAGTGACAGTCACCCGGATGGCATCCGCATAGGATGACTCCGTCTGCACCGCGCTGGAAAGCACGAAGCACAAACATCGGATTGACACGGCATGAACATGGCACTCTTATGATCTTTACGTCTGCCGGATAAGCAAGTCTGTTATTTCCCGCGAGGTCGGCACCGGCGTAGGAGCACCAGTTGCAGCAGAATGCTACGATCAATGGCTTATATCCTTCTACCTGCATATTGCATCCACCTCCGCTATAATCTGTTCATTTGCAAATCCATAAAGATTCATGGCGCCTGACGGACAAGCTACTGTACAGGCTCCGCAGCCCTGGCATACTGCCGGATTGACCTGAGCCACACGTCG
>DCHJ01000010.1:2629-10587 GCA_002314805.1 Lachnospiraceae bacterium UBA1755
CCGTTGCACATCATCTCATCGGAATGAGCCACGCACGGATTATTCTTAAGCGCATCCTTGCAGAGAAGTCCGATCACCTTGGAGGCTGCTGCGCCTGCCTGTGCTACCGTCTCCGGGATATCCTTAGGTCCCTGACATGTACCAGACAGATAAATACCTGCAGTAGGACTCTCTACCGGACGGAGCTTCGGATGAGCCTCTGTGAAGAAATCATTTGTATCCATGCTTGCCGTAAGCATCGTCGCAAGCGGTCTTGCACTCTTATCAGGCTCGATCGCTGCCGCGAGGACAACAAGGTCTGCATCGATATGGATCTGCTCGTTGGAGATAAGATCGCTGCCCTGTACCTTAAGGATCTTTCCTTCCGGACTTACCTTGCCGACCTGACCCTTGATGTAATGCACGCCGTACTCTTCAACGGCTCTGCGATAGAACTCATCAAAGGCCTTGCCCGGAGTCCTCACATCGATATAGAACACATAGACCTCCGTATCCGGATACTTGTCTCTGATAAGCATTGCATGCTTGGCCGTATACATACAGCAGATCTTGGAGCAGTACTCTTTACCCTTGCGGGCACCTGCCGAGCATCTTGATCCCACACACTGTACGAATACTATGGTATGCGGGTGCGCACCGTCAGACGGTCTCAGCAGAGTACCTCCTGTAGGTCCTGCCGCATTCATGAGACGCTCAAGCTCAAGCGATGTGACAACATCCCTGGACTGACTGTAGGCATACTCGTCAAACTTATCCATACTGATAGGGTTGAAGCCTGTGGCAACAACGATCGCGCCGTACTTCTCTTCAATGACTTCATCCTTCTGCGTATAATCGATAGCACCTGCGGTACATACCTTTGAGCATACTCCGCACTTTCCGTTCTTAAGCATGTTGCAGTAGTCCGGATCGATCGTGGCTACCTTCGGGACTGCCTGCGCAAACGGGATATAGATGGCACTTCTGTTATTAAGTCCCAGATTGAATTCATTCGGTACCTTCTTCTGCGGGCACTTCTCTGTGCAGAGGCCGCAGCCGGTACATACATCTTCCTTCACAAACCTTGCATGCTTTGTGATCTTTACATCAAAATTTCCTACGAAACCGTTGACTTCTGTTACTTCACTGTATGAGTATATCTTTATCTTATCGTTCTGACCCGCATCGACCATCTTGGGTGTGAGGATGCATGCCGCACAGTCAAGAGTCGGGAATGTCTTGTCTATCTGAGTCATCTTGCCGCCGATAGTCGGCTTCTTCTCAACTATATCAACAGGAAAGCCTGCATCTGCAATATCAAGCGCCGTCTGGATACCTGCGATACCGCCGCCGATGACAAGGGCTCTCTTGGTCACAGGTGTCTCACCTGCTGTAAGGGGTGCGTTAAGATTGACCTTGGCTACAGCAGTACGTCCGAGGACGATCGCCTTTTCAGTACCGGTTGCCTTATCCTTATGTACCCATGAGCATTGCTCACGGATATTTGCGATCTCAACCATATATGGGTTGATACCTGCTTTTTCTGCTGTCTTTCTGAAGGTTGCCTCATGCATTCTGGGCGAGCATGAACAGATCACAACACCTGTGAGCTTATACTCCTTAATTGTATCCGTGATCATGTCCTGTCCGGCCTGCGAACACATATACTGATAGTTGGTGGAGAATACAACGCCCGGCTCCTTCTTAAGAGCTTCGGATACTGCTTCAACATCTACAGTTGCCGCAATATTGCTTCCGCACCAGCATACAAATACGCCAATTCTCTGCATCGTTTTCCTCCTTTACTTTTTATATTTTCTTAATGCACTTACTAAAAGCTGCTGTGGTGTCTCATCATCAAGAAATGCCGGGATATCGTCAGGTGTGAGGCGATCGCCGCCCTGTCTGCGCTCTGCGGCAAGCCTTATTGCTTCAACAAGCTTTGCAGGCTCCACTTCACGCGGACACCTGTCTACACATGCAAAGCAGGAAAGGCACTTAAACATTGATTCCGACTTAAGGAGCGGCTCTATATTTCCGGTCTCCACCATATATACGAACTGATGCGGATGATATTCCATCTCATCATATGACGGGCAGGTTGCCGAGCACTTGCCGCAGCGCATGCACTTTCTCGGATTGACTCCGCTGATCAGCTGTATTTCCTCACGAAGGTTCTCATTAGCCTTATTCATGCCTTTACCTCCTTTACACCAAGTGCTTCAGCAAGAAGCTCTGTGAAATATACAACAGGAAGCACCGAACCATTCTTCACAAGATTATACCTGCAGAGCGGGCATGCTGTTACTATCATCTCTGCGCCGTTATTGGCTGCACTGTCAGATACAGTATTGCTCTTCTTCCTCGAGAGCTCAGGATCTTCCAAAGTAACATATCCTCCGCAGCATTCATTTCTGTACGCATAGATGACCGGCTCAGCTCCGAGGGCCCTGATGAGATCCTCCATGATCTGTGGATTCTCGGGATCATCCATAGCCATCACCTTTGCAGGACGCAGGAGAAGACAGCCATAGTATGCTGCGATCTTCTTACCTGTGAGAGGATTGACCACACGCTCCCTGATCCGGTCAAAGCCGACAAGGTCACGGAGCATCTCAAGGTAATGATATACCTGTGCAGTACCGTCATAGGCTTCTTCTTCGCCCATATAGTTATTAACCTTAAAAGCAAACTCCTCATCATTCTGCATTGCATAATTTGTCTGCCTGATCACGTTATGACAGGCAGAGCATACAGATACAAGAGGCTGATCCTTCTTCTTTGCAGCAGCAAGTGCTCTCACTGATGAGAGCTTTGTAGCTATCTCATCCCGCGATGCAGTGAATACACCTCCGCAGCACTGCCACTCTTCGATCTCCTCGAGCTCTATGCCAAGAGCAAGCGCACTTCTTCTGGCATATTCATCCAGATCCTTTGCCTTATTCTTCAGTGTACAGCCCGGAAAGTAACTAAGTTTCATCTTTTTCCCCTTTATGTCGTTATACCATCTCTTCCGGATGGAATACCTCATCGAATTTTTCTGGTGTCAGGAATCCAAGCTCTGTGCATGCTTCCTTAAGTGACTTATTCTCCTTATATGCCTTCTTTGCCGTGATCGCCGCATTCTCATATCCGATATACGGATTGAGTGCCGTAACGAGCATAAGTGAGTTATAAAGATTATCATGCATCTTGTCCCTGTTGGCCGTGATCCCCACTGCACAGTTCTTGTTAAAGGATGCTATAGACTCTGCAAGAAGTCTTGCTGACTGAAGGAAGTTGTATGCAATTACCGGCATGAAAACATTAAGCTCAAAATTTCCCTGTGATGCGCCGAAGCCCACCGCAGTATCATTGCCCATGACCTGAACAGCTACCATCGTAACTGCCTCACACTGAGTAGGATTTACCTTGCCCGGCATAATTGACGAACCTGGCTCGTTCTCCGGGATATGTATCTCTCCAAGACCGAGTCTCGGTCCTGAAGCCAGCCAGCGCACATCATTGGCGATCTTCATCATATCTGCAGCCAGAGCCTTGAGCGCACCATGTGCAAACACGATCTCATCCTTGGATGTAAGAGCATGGAATTTGTTTGGTGCCGTCCTGAACTTCCTGCCGGTTATCCTGCTGACCTCTTCTGCCACCATTTCGTCAAAGCCGGCCGGCGCATTGAGTCCTGTACCGACTGCGGTGCCTCCGAGCGCAAGCTCCTTAAGCGGTTCACATGCCAGAGCTATCAGTTCAAGATCCCTTTCAAGGCTGGCTCTCCATCCGCTGATCTCCTGTGAAAATGAGATGGGGACAGCATCCTGCAGGTGTGTACGTCCGCTCTTTACTATACCTTCATTTTCCTTCTCAAGTCTCCTGAAGGTCTCGATAAGCTTCTTGACCTCCGGTACCAGCTTATCCTCAACGGATACCACAGCAGCAATGTGCATTGCTGTCGGGAAGGTATCATTGGAAGACTGGCTCATGTTGACATCATCATTCGGATGCAGCAGCTTTTCTCCTGCGATCCTGTTGCCTCTGTTGGCAATTACCTCGTTGGCATTCATATTGGACTGTGTACCCGAGCCCGTCTGCCATACCACCAGCGGGAAGTGATCAATGAGCAGGTCAGCCATTACTTCATCACAGGCCTGACAGATAAGCTGCAGCTTACGGTCAGTCATTTTTTCCGGCTTAAGCCTGTTGTTCGTGATCGCAGCAGCCTTCTTGAGGACTCCGAAAGCTCTCAGGATGTAGAGCGGCATTGTCTCTATCCCCGTGCCGATCTGAAAATTCTCATGGCTTCTCTGAGTCTGTGCACCCCAGTACATATCTGCGGGCACCTGCATCTCTCCCATGGAGTCATGCTCTATTCTGTATTCCATATTATTCTCCATTCCGCCGCCTTCCGCCGGCGGCACAAATTGCGATAAAAGAACAGTATTCCTTCACACTATTCTCCTGCTCGCAGATAAAGTTATTGTCTTCCCGGCCATCTCTGCGGGTCTGACTGTGGTGCTTGAGGATACCGCAGGACGGTATTATTTCTCACTCATTCCTATAGACTGTCATTTAAGGTCAAGACCTGCGATTATCTCCTTAAGCTTGTTGGCGCTCGCATGGAGAAGCTTCATCTCCTCCGGATTAAGAGGAAGTATGATCTTGTTCTTGACTCCCGGGGCGCTTACGATAGTAGGCAATGAAAGTGCCACATCAGAGATCCCGTACTCTCCGTTGAGCACGGTCGACAGATCCTGGATCGTATTCTGTGAGCTCTGGAGACATTCACAGAGATAGCATACCAGCACAGCCACAGCATAGAAGGTAGCACCCTTTCTCTTGATGATATAGCTTCCGCTGTTGCGTACATAGTCAAGAGTCTCTTCTCTGTTGATAGGCTCCAGCTTGTTATAATTGTTAAGGAGATACTCATTGTATACTGCTGCCGGCACGTTGGCTATATCAAGACATGACCACGGAATAAAGGATGTATCTCCGTGCTCTCCGAGCACATGCGCATTGACATTAGTCGGATTTACATGGTAATGATCTGCAAGACGCTCATGGAGACGTGCACTGTCAAGGATGGTACCTGAACCGATGATCCTCTCCTGCGGGATACCCGAATACTTCGTAAATACATAGGTAAGGATATCAACCGGGTTGCTGACTATCACATAGATAGCATCAGGTGCAGCCTTTGTGATCTGCGGCATGATTTCGAGCAATATATCTGTATTGATCTTTGCAAGGTCAAGTCGTGACTGGCCCGGCTTTCTTCCGATTCCCGATGTGATGATAACGATATTGGAACCGACAGCATCAGGGTAGTCGCCTGAACGTATCACAGTAGGTGACACAAAGGAAGCTCCCTGTCTGATATCACACGCCTCTCCGTCAGCCTTATCCCTGTTGATATCAATAAGGACGATCTCCGATGCCGCAGTTCTGACTGTCAGAGCGTAAGCAATTGTTGCACCTACATTTCCGGCACCGATAATAGTTATTTTGCTCATTTTATTTATTCTCCTTTACGCGCAAAAAATGCCAAACTATTTAGTTTGTTAATTAACTAACATTCAGCCTAAAGTAGTTTAGCATTATGATGTACAAAAATCAATACAATTCAGTTGCTATTTCGGGTGTCATTGCGTATTCGGCATTTTACTGAAAAACTCAAGGATTTCTGCCTTGTTTGACGTCAAATTGCCTTGAGCAAAGCCGTCTTTTCCGCCTCCGCGTCCTCCAAGGGCAGCATTCATCGTCCTGATAAGCTCCCTTATGTCTTTTCCCCTGTCAATAACAGCATATTTATACTCTCCGTCAGTGCCTGCAAAGACACAGCATCTGCCCTCTGCCGATTCTGAGAGCATATCGCAGAGCTTCCTGACACCGTCGCTGCCAAGAGGTCCGGTAAATACCACAGGGTCCCTGCTGCCCCTGTATTCATCTGCCATATATCCGAAAAGCTTCTCTTCCAGTGCCGTACATGCGCCCTTAAGCCTGTAGTTTTCCTCCTTAAGCTTAACGACTGCCTCTGCTGTGGCGGCAGGTCTTGCTGACAGTGCACGGCTGACCTCCTGATTCTGATCCCAGATCTGCGCAAGATAGTCCATCGCCCTTTTTCCGCACAGCAGTTCAATACGCACTCCCTCTTTTATCTTCTGGACCGAAAGCATCTTCACAAGCCCCACCTCTCCCGATGAAGCCACATGTGTACCGCAGCAGGCGCATACATCTGCTCCGGGCCATTCAGTGATCCGTACTGCGCCGGTAAGCTCCTTTTTGGAACGGTATTCAAGAGCTGCAAGCTTTTCTTTATCCGGCCATGTAATACTGACCTTATGGTCTTCCCACAGATATCTGTTGGCTTTTCTCTCGGTCTCCAGCACGTCTTCCCAGGATATATCGGTATCATAATCGATCTGAATGATCTCAGAGCCCATGTGGAAGCCTACATTATTGCAGCCATACGCAGAGCAGAGCATACCGCTTACGATATGCTCGCCTGAATGCTGCTGCATATGATCAAACCGTCTGTCCCAGTCTATCGTACCCCTTACGGCAGTACCGGGGATAAGCTCAGCATCAGTGGTATGCACGATTTCTCCGCCCACATCGTGGACATCAAGTACTGCTGCGCCGCCCAGATACCCGTGATCTGCAGGCTGGCCTCCGCCTTCGGGATAAAAGCAGGTCCTGTCAAGCACCGTGAGCCACTTGTCACCCTTTCTTTCGCAGGAGACAACTGCTGCCTCAAAATCCTTCAGATAGGCATTGTCATAATAGAGCTTCTCCGTCATAAATACCTATTCCTTTGTCCGCTCATTCTTTATTACATCAATAAGCTCTCTGAGCAGCTTTGCCTCATCACTCGGCTCAGGCTCAGGCTCCGGTTCCGGCTCTTTTTCTTCTTCCGCAAGTCCCAGCTTTCTTCCTACAGTTTTATTGAACTCTTCTGCCCTGGCCTGAAGCTTATTTACCGCCTTTAATATAAGGAAAAGCACCAGTGCTGTAAGAAAAAAGGTGATGATCGCATTTATCACAACCCCGACGCCAAAGGATGCCTGTCCGACCTTAACTGAAAGAGACGTGAAATCGATGCCGCCGCAGATGACACCGATAAGGGGTGATATGATCTGCTCAACAATACTGTTGACAATTGTAGTAAATGCACCGCCGATTATGATGCCGACTGCCATGCTTACCACATTGCCCTTGGTTATGAACTCCCTGAATTCTTTAACAAATGCTTTCATTACTGCGCCTCTCTGACATCTCCGACAGCAACCTCAAGTGCCGTCACCATCATATCTGTAAAGCCCTTCTCTGTTTTATCCGACGATACAAATTCTCCCGTAACAAGAGAATTGCTTACTGTCAGTATCGACAATGCCCTTGCACCGTAAAGCATGGCATTGAGATAAAGCATTGCTGTCTCCATCTCAACTCCCAGCACACCGTATTCTCCCCATTCCATACCGCCGAGCTTCTTTGATCCCGGCTTGTAGAAAAACTCGCTTGTCAGCACATTGCCGACATGATACGGAATACCTCTGTCACGGGCACAGTCCGCTGCTTTCCTCAGCATTTCAAAGTCACCTATCGGACAGAAGGTGCCTGTTGTTCCCAGTACTGTCTCCGCCGTTGTAGTCCAGCACGCAGCCTGAGCCAGGATAAGATCACATATCCCGATATCCGACCGCATCGCTCCTATCGATCCCGTCCTTATCAGCGTCTTGCAGCCATAGAAATTGATAAGCTCGTATGAGTATATCCCCATTGAAGGTGTACCCATACCCGTACCCATTACAGATACCTCCACACCCTTATACCGGCCTGTAAAGCCCAGCATATTTCTTACGCGGTTAAACTGCTTCACATCAGTCAGAAAATTCTCAGCAATAAACTTTGCTCTCAGCGGATCTCCCGGGAGTATTATCCTTTCTGATATCTCTCCCTGTCTTGCCTCAATATGAGGTGTCGGT
>DCHJ01000018.1:0-234 GCA_002314805.1 Lachnospiraceae bacterium UBA1755
ATCTTTGATTTTCAAGGTTCGCTTCACTGTTTTCGTTACCCTTGCGGGCGACAGCTTGTTCATAATATCACTCGTTTATTTACATGTCAACAAGTTTTTCAAAAAAAATTCAAAAATTTTATAATGTTTTTTGACGGACAAAAATGGCCACAAAATATAGTGTCATCCTCTGCCTTTATCCCTTTATCTTGACACTATATTTCTTTTCAAAACCGACTTTGCCTGTGCCAGTCT
>DCHJ01000018.1:306-9324 GCA_002314805.1 Lachnospiraceae bacterium UBA1755
TTCATTCCTCCGGTTCTTCACGAACGATGAGCTTCAGGCTTTCAGAAACAAGAACGCAGCCTTTCAAACCCGCAATTCAAAAGGCTGCTGTTCTTATATTACTGTCACTGTACTTAAATGTTATTTCTTTTCGAAACCGCGTCCTCTGTTAAGCAGGAATCCGATCACTTCCACTGCTGCAAAGAAGATCAGGAATCCTACGCACTGCTTGAAGCCGTAACCTGCCCAGATCGCATAAGCGAAGAAAAGGCAGCAGATGAGGCCGAGGATCGGGAGAAGGAACCGGCTGATGAACTTAGCGTCCTTTGCCTTAACCATAAGTCCTATCATCATCGGGATGTACATTACATAGAGGCAGATGATTCCGATCTCGTCAGGCTCCCATGCAAGCCATTCTGATGAATGTACTGCACCGAACATTCCGGGACCGCCCATCCACATCATTACTGTCCATGCATACCAGAAACCTCCAACCATCATTGCTATAACTGCCGACTTAACGGGGAACTTGGTCTGCTGATCAACATCGCCGAAGAACTCCGGCTTCGGGCCCATGCCGCGTGCTGAGAGTGCGTACAGTGCACGGGTGTGTGACATGCACAGTCCGTTCAATACGCCGAGGCAGGCTACGGTCACGAAGATATATACGATGGTTCCGATTGCTTTTCCGAAAATACCTGAGAATGCGATCCTTGGAAGTGTCTCTCCGAATGGCCATGTTGCTGTGATAGTACCTACATCGCCTACAGAGCTCATTGACCAGATGTAGAGGGCATATACTACTGTAGCCACGATGGCGCCGATCACAAGAGCCTTTGGAAGGTTCTTCTTTCCGTTCTCGATCTCTGAATTCATTGATGTTGCAAGTATCCAGCCTTCATACGCGAAAGCGAAGCCCACTATAGCCTTGAAGAAATCCGATCCGGTACAGGGAGCTGCAAGGTACTCTGCTGTCTGTGTGTATGCAAGAACATTTGCCGTTGACCCGTTGCTGAGACCTACGATGGTTCCGATTATACCCATGAGCAGCAGGGGGATAAGCTTGATAACGGTCATGCTGACCTGAAGCTTTCCTGCAAGTACCGGTGAAAGGATATTGATTCCGTATCCTATCATCAGGAAGCCTGCGCCTACACCGATAGCCGTCGGATTAACTGATCCGGTTGAGAAATCAATTGCTGTGATCCCGAAAAGCTGGAGGAACATCATTGATGAGAAGAACGCAAGCATCGCGCAGAGTGTCGGGATGTAAATCGTAAACATGAACCAGCCTACTGCGTATGCATACTTGTTGCCGAGAGCAACCTCTGCGTAGTCAACAACACCGCTGACCTTCTCGTATCTCGATCCCAGCTCCGCAAAAACCAGCGAGCAGATGAGACAGATAAGACCTACTATTCCGACAACTGCGATACCCATTACCAGGTTTCCCTTTGTAAGGTTAAGAACCTTACCGCCCTTAATGAAAACACCCGATCCGATTACGGTACCGATTACCATTGCCAGCGCAGCAGTAAAACCATAACGCTTCACCATTTTGTTTTCCATAAAAATAACACCTTCCTTCTTCTATTTAACAAAATGCTTTGTTAAAAACTTTAACAGGTCTACTATACCAAAAGGAAAGTGTTAATACAATTTTTTTATTTTTATCCTGAATTGCGGGTGCGCATGTCGGCGATACACCGCGCAAAAAAAACGTCCCTTCTGCTACGGCAGTATGAGACGTTTTTTACCGGCACAGCGTCTGCTGTATGGACCCATCAGCGCTCTGTAACACCAGACAACTGCTGATATTACGGCTTTCATCACTGACGGACACCCTCACAGAGCCTGCTGTCCACAGCTTTTCTGAGCGGAGAATGAGGGATTTGAACCCTCGCGCCGGTTTCCCGACCTACACCCTTAGCAGGGGCGCCTCTTCGGCCTCTTGAGTAATTCTCCAAGGATGTTACCTGCGTAATTATAGAATATGCTTTCGCCTTTGTCAACAAGGCATTCCCTATTGTGAAAATAGTGAAAATAGGTCTCTTCCCTTTGTTTTTTCCAACAGAATTTATACTTCATCGAGAATTTGCGTAGATTATATGCTTAAAAAACGGTATAATTCTATTAAAGGACTTTGTTTTTGTTTCGGATTATTTCTAATACGGATAATTATTTTTGAGGGGGATTTTATGAAAAATTTCTGGAAAAATTACTGGTTTATCGTATGTATGCTGGTCGCAATCGTTGCCGGTACTGTTGTCGGTCTCAGCTGGAATGGTGCCACGGCACTTGCTCCTCTGGGAGATCTGTTCATTAATGCAATGTTCTGTATCGTGGTCCCGCTTGTGTTTGTGTCTATTTCATCGGCAATAGCCAACATGAAATCTGCCGGACGCGCAGGCAAGCTTATGGGAACTACACTCATTACGTTCTTTATCACAGCAACAATTGCTGCTGTGATCATGTACATCGTAGTCTCCATTGTCAACATCGTTCCGGAAGGCTTTAAAGTGACCGAGATGGTAACAGATACATCTGATACTTCTTCAGTTGCATCTGTCGGTGATCTGATAGTGAATTTCTTCACAAAACCTGACTTTAATGAGCTGCTTTCAAGAAGAGCTATGCTTCCTATCATCGTGGCATCTGTTATCTTCGGCTTCGGCTGCCTTATGGCCGGCGGTGCAGAGACAAGGACCGCAAAGCTGCTGAGTGATCTCACAAATGTCCTTATGAAGACAATGAAGATAATCACGTACTATGCACCCATCGGTTTCTTCGGGTTCTTTGCAAATCTTGCCGCTACACACGGATCGGAGCTTATCGGCGGATATGCAAAAACACTCATCGTATATTACATCGTATGCTTTGCATATATGTTTATCTTCTTCCCTATATATGCTCGTTTCGGCGGAGGCAAGGGCGGTGCAAAGGTAATGTTCAAGCATCTCTTCAGACCGGCTGCCATGTCCTTCGGGACCTGCTCCTCAGTTGCAACGATTCCGACTAACCTCGCAGTAGCTGAGGAAACCGGTATCTCCAAAGAGGTTTCTGAGATCGTAATACCAATGGGTGCTACGATGCATATGGACGGGTCCGCTATGAGTGCCATCGTAAAGGTTGCTTTCCTCTTTGGTATTTCCGGTATGCCTTTCGGTACAGGTAAGGCTATCCTTGCTATCATCGTTGCTGTATTCTCTTCTGTTGCCATGAGCGGTATACCCGGCGGAGGCGGTGTAGGCGAACTTGTGCTCTGCTCTATCTTCTTCAACAATTCTCCTGAGCAGCTTGCTGTCGCATATACTCTCGCACTTGGTATAGGTGATCTGGTCGATCCGCCGGCAACTATGATCAATTCAGCCGGCGATTATGTTGCCTGCTTCATCGTATCTAAGTATGCTGATGGAAAAGACTGGCTCCAGAAGCAGCTGAAGAAAACCGCATAAGAATCCTAAAAAGATTTGCACAGGAAAAGGAGACAACTCTTCTTCAGTCCTCCGGTAAGAATTCTCATCAAAGTTTGAATTCGTACAGGAAATGACCATTGAAGAGCTGTCTCTTTTATAGTTTCATTTATCTCCTGGCACTTATAGCTTTGTTATCTCTGTACTCTCCCGCTGCCATCTCCGCCCATCAGTTTTTCCACATCGGCTGCAGACACTCGGTTGAAATCACCCGGTACAGAATGCTTGAGACAGGAAGCAGCCGCTGCAAACTCCAGTGCGGCCTGCCTGCTGTCATAATTGTTGAGACCGTAGATGAGACCGCCCGCAAAGGCATCTCCTCCGCCTACTCTGTCGACGATATCCCGGATCTCATATTTCTTAGATACATAAAAATCAGTTCTGTCATTGAGACATGCCGCCCAGCCGTTCCAGTCTGCGCTGTGACTCTCCCGCAGCGTTATCGCGATCATCTTCATGTCAGGGTATGCCTCCAGCACCTTGTCTCCGAGCTGCCTGTACTTTTCTCTGTCCAGCTCGCCGCCTGTCACATCCACATCTGCCTCGATCCCGAGGGCATTCTGAACATCCTCTTCGTTAGCAATTGCCACATCCACATATGCTGTCAGCTCACTCATAACTTCGCATGCCTTTTTCCCGTACTTCCAGAGATTTTTCCTGTAATTGAGGTCGCAGGATACGGTGATATTCTTTCTCTTTGCATGCCTGAGTGCTTCAAGTGAAAGCAGCATAGCTGTCTCCGATATCGCCGGTGTGATACCTGTAATATGGAACCAGTCTATGCCCTCAAACACGGTATCCCAGTCAACATCTCCGGGGGCCGCCAGTGCGATCGCCGAATTTTCCCGGTCATAAATCACCTTGGATGGCAGCTGATTGAAGCCGCTCTCAAGGAAATAAATTCCCATCCTGCCCTTCCCGCGCTGCACTCTTGACGTGCCCACACCAAAACGTCGCAGTTCTGCTATACAGCTGTCTGCAATGTCATTCTGAGGAAGCAGCGAAAAGTATTCCACAGTCTCGCCGTAATTGGCCAATGAAACGGCAACATTTGCCTCGCCACCGCCGAACGTTGCTTCCAGCATATTGCTCTGAAAGAACCTCTCCTGTCCCGGCGCCCGCAGCCTCAGCATAATCTCACCAAATGTCATATATCTTAATCCGGACATTTTCTCCTCCTTCGCAGCGGATATCCTCTTCCTTTTCATGCCTTGACTGACTGCACATCTTTAGTCAGAGGTGCTTATATTTTTACTCTCTTTCATCCTGATCTGAGGGTGTGACTTCCGCAGTTATCTCTGCCTCTGCATCATCTTCATCCTGCGCACCCGCATCTTCCTCTTCATTCCTGCTTACATTCATCTTGGAGAAGCCGGTCACCTTCACACCGGTGCTTCGGTCTATATTCATGAGTCTTACTCCTGATGTGTTTCTTCCGATCACGGAAATATTATTTACATTGATGCGGATCATGATCCCTTCATTGGTCATGAGAAGGATATCCCTGTCATCGTTGATGAGCTTGGCTCCTACCAGCTCTCCTGTCTTTTCTGTGATCTTGTAGCAGCGAAGTCCAAGTCCGCCTCTCTTCTGCCCGGCAAACTCCGAAAGCAGAGTACGCTTGCCCATTCCGAGCTCAGATACTGTGAGCAGGTATTCTCCCTGGATACAGAGCTGCATGCCGACAACCTCATCCCCTGCCCTGAGTTTCATGCCTCGTACGCCGGCTGCTCCTCTTCCCATCTCACGGACTTCCGATTCATTGAACATGATCGCCATTCCCTGTCTGGAAATCATGATGACATCCTGGTTTCCGTCCGTTGATTTGACTTCGATGAGCTCATCACCGTCGTTTAAGCTGATTGCGATGAGTCCGCTCCTGCGGACATTCTGCATCTTCTTTATCGCTACCTTTTTGACCGTGCCAAGCTTGGTTGCCATGAACAGATAACCGTCTTCACCGTATTCGTGGATCGGTATCATTGCCGTCACCTTCTCACCGGGCTGCAGCTGAAGGAGATTTACGATGGCTGTACCTCTCGCTGTCCTTGATGCCTCCGGGATTTGGAATGCCCGCAGCTGATATACCCGTCCCTGATTAGTAAAGCAGTTGATATAGTGATGAGCAGTGGTTGTGATAATGTCTTCCGTAAAATCGTCATCAATCGTTGACATACCCCGGATACCTTTTCCGCCTCTGTTCTGAGCCCTGAAATTATCCGGACTCATCCTTTTAATATATCCTTTATTAGTCCTTGCTATAATGAAATCATCATCAGAAATCAGATCCTCGTCCTCAAGCTCTGCATCATCGATCTCTATGCTTGTCTTCCTGTCATCACCGAACCTGTCGGCTATTTCCCGGATCTCGTCCCTTATCACAGTAAGCAGCAGCTTCCTGTCTGCCAGGATCGCTCGCAGCTGCTCTATCTTATTTTTAAGTTCAGCATATTCTTCTTCGAGCTTATGCCTTTCAAGGCCCGTCAGAGCCCTGAGTCTCATATCGACGATGGCCTGAGCCTGAGCCTCGCTGAATACAAATCTTGCGATAAGATTTACCTTAGCGGCTTCGGTATCCTCTGACTCACGGATGATCTTAATAACCTCATCTATATTGTCGATGGCCTTCAAAAATCCTTCCAGGATATGAGCCCTGTCCTCGGCTTTCTTTAGATCAAATCTGGTACGGCGGGTGATCACATTTTCCTGATGCTTAAGGTATTCAACCAGTATTCCTTTCAGATCAAGTGTCTTTGGTTCCCCTCCCACTATACATAGATTGTTGACACCAAAAGTAGACTGAAGCTGTGTATGCTTATAAAGCTGATTGAGCACCACCTGAGGATTTGCATCCTTTTTCAGTTCTATAAGTATCTTGTCCTGGGAACCCTTGCCGAAGATATCCTTTACATCGCTTATTCCTTCAATGCGTTTATCATTAACAAGATCAGCAATGTTTTTTATTACCCCTGATCTGTATACCTGATAAGGAAGCTCCTTAACTCTGATACAATGCTTTCCTCCCGGCATTTCCTCTATTTCACATACTGCTCTCTGACGGATCTTTCCTCTGCCGGTTGTATATGCATCGTGTATACCTCTTACGCCGAGGATCTTTGCTCCTGTCGGAAAATCCGGACCCTTTACTACCTGCATTATCTCGCTGATATCGGTATCCCTGTCTTCACTGATCTTATTATCTATCATCAGTACAGCTGCCGAAATTACTTCCCGCAGATTATGAGGAGGCATATTAGTAGCCATGCCGACCGCTATTCCGGTAGTTCCGTTGACCAGTATGTTTGGTATCTGTGAAGGAAGTATAGAAGGCTCCTCATATCCCTGCTCATTGGAGAAATTCGGAACAAAATCAACCGTATTTTTATTGATCCCTTCCATCATTTCCATGGCAACTTTTGACAGCTTACCTTCTGTATAACGTGCTGCAGCCGGAGAATCTCCGTCTTCAGAACCGTAGTTGCCCTGCTTCTCTATGAGAGGATATCTCATTGACCAGGGCTGTCCCATATATACAAGTGCTCCGTATATTGAGCTGTCACCGTGAGGATGATAATGACCCATAGTCTCACCGACTATTGTTGCACATTTCTTGGTCTTTTTGTCAGCAGTAGCTCCCATTTTCATGCTGGCATAGAGGATCCTCCTCTGTACCGGTTTAAGACCGTCCCTTACATCCGGAAGTGCTCTGGCCACAATGACGCTCATCGCATAATCGATGTAATTGCTTTCCATTGTGGATTTAAGATCCACTTCTTTTATTTTATCGTATGTATTAGGTTCCATTTCTTCCTCTCTTATACATCAAGATTAGTAACATATTTTGCATTTTCTTCGATGAATGCTCTTCTCGGCTCAACCTGATCACCCATGAGTGTAGTGAATGTAAGATCAAGCTCCGACTTGGAATCCTCTTCCATATTTACTCTGAGAAGTGTCCTCGTTTCCGGATCCATTGTCGTCTCTGAAAGCTCCTGATCCTCCATCTCACCGAGACCCTTGAAACGCTGCACATCTGCATCCTTTCCTACCTGCGCAAGAAGTACATCTCTTTCTTCATCACTGTATGCATAGAATAATTTCTTATTTTTTCTCACATAATAGAGTGGCGGCTGTGCCAGGAATACATGGCCTTCCTTGATAAGATCCGGCATGAATCTATATATAAAAGTCAGCATTAGTGTTGCTATATGAGCTCCGTCTACATCTGCATCGCTCATAATTATTATCTTATTATATCTGAGCTTTGAAATATCGAATTCATCATGGATACCTGTACCGAAAGCAGTGATCATACCCTGAATTTCTTCATTGGCATAGATCTTATCCACACGAGCCTTCTCAACATTAAGTATTTTTCCACGTATAGGCATTACTGCCTGATATTTAACATCCCTGCAGTTCTTGGCGGGACCGAGAGCAGAATCTCCCTCGACAATAAAAATCTCACATTTTGAAGGATCTCTTTCCGTACAGTCTGCAAGCTTGCCCGGAAGTCTGTTATTTTCAAGTGCTGATTTTCTTCTTGTAAGCTCCCGTGCGTGACGGGCAGCATTTCTCGCTCTTTGAGACTGTATTGATTTCTCACATATTATTTTTGCAACCTTTGGATTCTGCTCAAAATAATATGTAAGCTGCTCGTTCATTATGCCGCTTACAGCTGTATTTGCTTCCGAGTTACCGAGTTTTTGTTTTGTCTGCCCTTCAAACTGTGGTTCCTCTACCTTTACACTTATTATTGCAGTTATTCCCTCTCTTATATCTTCTCCCGAAAGACCTTCTTCATTTTCTTTGATTAGTTTTGTCTTTCTTGCATAATCGTTTACTGTCTTTGTGAGAGCATTCTTAAATCCGGTAAGATGCATGCCTCCTTCAGGGGTATTTATATTATTTACAAATGAATATATACCTTCGTTGTAAGCATCATTATGCTGGAAAGCAACCTCAACTATTACCTTATTTTTTTCTCCTTCACAATATATTACATCATCATAGAGAGGAGTCTTTCCTTTATTGAGATATTGTACAAATTCTTTTATTCCTCCCTCATAATGGAAGGATTCTCTTCTTTCCGGAATCTCTCTTTTATCAACAAGTTCAATTTTTATTCCTTTAGTAAGAAATGCTGTCTCTCTGAGACGTGTTCTTAATGTAGAGTAATCATAAACTGTTTCTTCAAAAATCTCCGGATCAGGTTTAAAGGTCACTTCAGTACCATGTGATGTTTCATCACATTTTCCTATAATGCTGAGTTCTTCCACTGTCTTACCGAGTTCAAATTTCATTTGGTAGACACTGCTGTCTTTATATACCTTTACCTCAAGCCATTCAGAAAGAGCATTTACAACAGAAGCTCCTACTCCATGAAGACCTCCTGATACCTTATAACCACCGCCACCGAATTTTCCTCCTGCATGAAGGATAGTAAATACAACTTCAAGTGCCGATTTCCCGGCTTTTTTCTGTATATCAACAGGAATTCCTCTTCCATTATCACTGACTGTAATAGAATTATCTTTATTTATATTTACTGTTATATGGGTACAGA
>DCHJ01000088.1 GCA_002314805.1 Lachnospiraceae bacterium UBA1755
GATAAGCGTGTGGTCAGCAGGAGTGAGATCAGGACCATAATCAATGACTATATGACGACGATCATGCATGAAGAGCCGCTGGATCCCACATTGCTTGATTTTGACGATTCAGAGAGCTGGTAAAGGAGGATAGATATGCTTAAGGTGATATTGATAATATTGGCAGTTATTGCTGCACTGTATGTACTTGCCTTTGTGGTATTCTTCTTTGACCTTGACGGCAAGCTTATATACCACGTAGTGGAGCCGACACTGTGCAAGCGCTATGACAAGATGAAACGCAGGGACCCGCTTCAGGTGGAGTATCCTACGGATACACCGGATTACAAGTACAATGTATAAACAGTATAAAGCAGAAACACAGCGCCTTATGGGTATGATGGTCAATTCCATCTATACCCATAAGGAAATTTTTATGAGGGAGATCATCAGCAATGCCAGTGACGCCCTTGATAAGCTGTGCTATATTGCACTAACTGAGCAAATAGAGGGTTATGACCGCAGTAAGCTTGAGATAAGGGTGAGTTTTGATAAGCCCAATCGTCTGCTCACAGTTGAAGACAACGGTATAGGCATGAATGAGGATGATCTGGAGAACGACCTGGGAGTAATTGCCCGCAGCGGTTCTCTGGATTTTAATGTGAAGCTGCAACAGGCAGGCACGGACGATGATCTGTCAGGGCTTATCGGTCAGTTTGGTGTGGGCTTTTACAGTGTATTCATGGTGGCAGATAAGGTCACCGTGCGCACCCGCAGATATGACTGCTCTCAGGGCTATGAATGGTCATCCGGGGGAGCGGAGGGCTATGAGATAAGACCCTGCGAGGTACCTGTACGGGGTACCACAGTCATACTGCACATCAGGGAAGACGGAGATGAGAAGGATGAATACAGTCAGTATCTGAGGGAGTATCCGGTTTATAAGCTCATCAGGAAATACAGCGACTATGTGAGGTGGCCGATACGCATGAGGCTGCCTCATCCGGAGTTAAAGCCGGGGTGCGGCCCCGCAGCTCCTGAGTATACTGAAGTCTTCGATTATGAGACGGTCAACTCCATGTGTCCGATCTGGAAAAAGAAAAGGTCAGAGGTGTCGGACGGGGAGTATGAGGAATTCTATAAGGAGCATTTTGACGATAAGGCAGACACGCTTAAGGTCATGAAGGTGTCGGTTGACGGAAATGTATCCTATGAGGCGCTTTTGTTTATCCCCTCAGAGGTATCTGCAGATTACGGCTCGGAGGGATATAAGAGGGGGCCTGAGCTGTACTCAGGCGGAGTGAAGATAATGGAGCACTGTGAGGCGCTCCTGCCGGATTATTACAGCTTTGTAAGAGGTGTGGTGGAGACCGGTGACGTGAGTCTTAATGTCAGCCGCGAGCTGCTTCAGCAGGACAGGCAGCTGCGTATGATAAGCCAGTCCGTCGAGAAGAAGATCAGGGGCAGTCTTGAGCAGATGCTCAGTGATGAGCGGGATGTATATGAGAGGTTCTTTGCGCGTTTCGGACGGCATCTGAAGGCGTGCGCAATGGAGGATTTCGGCAAAAACCGGGATAAGCTGCAGGATCTGCTGCTTTTCGTATCGTCTAAGGAGAATAAGCCGGTCACCTTAAAGGAATATGTGGCGGGGATGAAGCCTGACCAGAAGTATATCTTTTACACTGTGGCATCGACTGTGGAGGAGGCTGCGAGCCTGCCGCAGACAGGGGTGCTTAAGGAACGCGGGTATGAGATACTGTATTTCGTCGATAAGGTTGATGAGCTTGTGACCCAGATGTTCGGAAACTATCATGATATACAGTTTAAGTCCGTGGTAAACGGTGAACTGGGACTTGATGAGGTCGTGGGTGCGCAGGCAGGCGGTGAGGATCAGAAGGTACTTGATTATATCAGGACGGTCCTCGGAGGCAGGATAGATGAGGTTAGGCTGTCGTCGAGACTCGGGAGCCATCCGGTCATCCTGACCAGCGGAGACGGCATAACCTTTGAGATGGAGCAGTACTTCAAGAGCTTAAGACCGGATATGCCGGTGCATGCAAAGAAGATACTTGAGCTAAACGGCACGCATGCGGCTTTTGCGAAGCTTAAGGATGCAATCGGGGCAGAACCGGAGAGGGCTGAAAAATACGTGGAGATACTGTATCAGCAGGGACGCATGATGGCGGGGCTTAAGACAGAAGACCCTGTGGCGTACACGGAGCTCATATGCAGCCTGTGGTAGGCGGGGGAATGTGGTGCACGTATTCATAGACAGGCTCCTAAGGCTTATATACGATGTAAAAACATAAGGGATCATATGTATCATCCAAATAATGGTGGTATAAGGTCTTTTGCCTGTGAAAACGTTGAGCGTAGAATCAGATTATCAGTTAGTCCCAGTCCTCAAAGCCATTCCGAAACTGACGGAGAATAGCATCCCCACAGCCATAGTACTTGTGTATTCGCTTAGTCCTATTCTTTCTTTACTGGGCAGAATCCGTGAAATACGAAGGTGATTATGATATAATTCGATAAGTGTATTGGCGGAATACTAACGGAGGGTTATTTTTACTTTAACCAAAAATGTCAGTCGGATGCAGCCGCAGCGGGCAGACGGCTCCCGGAGGGACGTGATGGAGTCAGATAACAGCAGGAAGAAATCAATAACCACGAAGAGGATCGCATTTGCAGGCGTACTTGCAGCCGTCTATGTGATCCTGTCTTTGATTTCCGTCGGGACCAATGATTTCAGGATATCGGTGGAGACACTGGTGATCCTGACAGCTGCAACAGTACTGGGGCCGGTCGAGGGATGCCTTGTGGGCATCACGGGAGAGCTTGTCCATCAGTTGCTGCTATATGGTATTGATGCGACTACTGTACTGTGGCTGATACCATATGCGGCGGAGGGTCTGATCGCCGGAATGGTCTCAGCAAAGCGTACGGGCCAGCTCACGTCAAAGACAGCTGTGCCGGTGGTGATAGCAGGTGAGGCAGTGCTCCTGGTCCTGGTGACACCGGTCAACGCCGTGACGGCGATAATTCAGGGGTGGGGCAACTGGGTCACAATACTGGGCGGGATACCTGTCAGACTGGTGATCACAGCAGTGAGGATCGTCATCTATATACTTATCCTCCCTGTGCTGGTCAGACCGTTATTCAGGATCATAAATGAGAATAATGATAAGTAACTGCGGGTTCGCAGGACGACACGGACCGGATCCGGAGGTATCCCGGACAACAGCTCAAAGTACGATGCGAATGGACACGGAGGTGGCTGCAGGAACAAAAGGAAAGTGAGCGGTGACGAGAAGAGAATCAGCCGTTGAGAAATCCGGCGTAAATGAATAGCTGCCCGATTGAGAGGGAGAAATGAATTCCGGGAGCAATCGGCGGTCACAGTCGGTTCGGTCAGGAAGCAGTAAGAATAAGTATTGAAGAATTGAGGAAAGAAAACAACATGACAGATTATACACAGAAAACATGCCGTGAATTTGTTTCAGTGCTGGCATCATCGCGTCCCGCTCCGGGCGGAGGCGGTGCAGCGGCTCTGGTGGGAGCAATAGGGACAGCCCTCGGACATATGGTGGCCAGCCTGACAGTAGGGAAAAAGAAATATGCAGATATAGAGGAAGAACTGAATGCTCTTATTGCGAAGTGCCGTGAGCTCGAAGATGAGCTTATGGATCAGGTACCTGCTGATGAAGCGGACTTTATGCCTCTGGCAGAAGCATATGCTATGCCCAAGGATGATCCGCGCAGGGAAGAGGTCATGGAGGCTGCAACTCTTACTGCCATGCGCACCCCCATACGCATAATGGAGCTGTGCTGCGAAGCAGTCCGGGTGGCGGAGATACTGGCTGCCAGGGGATCAAGGCTTGCCGTCTCCGATGCGGGCTGTGCAGCCGTATGTCTTAAGGCGGCTATGGAGGCAGCTTCGCTTAACGTGTATGTTAATTCGAGGATGCTTAAGGACAGGAAGAAGGCAGAAGAGGTGAATGCAGGATGTGAAGAGATGCTGGATACCTGGGGGCCGGTCTGCGACAGGATATACAGTGAAATCAGGAAGGATTTTCTGAAGGATAGTGTAAAGCAGGCTATGGAAAACGAAGCCAAATAAAGAAGCAGAGAGGAAACCGATATGGCAAAGCTTATGTCAGGAAAAGCCGTTGCAGATGCACTGGGTATACAGATCAGTGAAAGGGCGGCTAAGCTTAAAGAAAAGGGTATCGTGCCCACACTGGCAGTGATCCGATGCGGTGCAAAGCCTTCGGACCTTTCCTATGAGAGAGGAATACTGAAAAAAGCAGAGAGTCTCGGCATCGAAGTCAGGGTGACAGCACTGCCGGAGGATGCAGACAGGGAGATGCTGGCTGAAGAGATAGTGGCTCTTAACAGGGACGATGCGGTGCATGGTGTATTGCTGTTTCGGCCACTGCCGGAGCATCTCAGGAAGTATCAGACTGAGATATGCAATATGCTTTCTCCGGCCAAGGATGTGGACTGCATGACTGATCTGAGCAATGCGGGTGTGTATGAGGGAAGAGACCTCGGTTTTGCACCCTGCACTCCGGAGGCTTGCATGGAGCTGCTCAAGTATTATGGTGTGGAGCTTAAGGGAAAGAACGTGACGGTCATAGGCAGATCGCTGGTGGTAGGTAAGCCTGCTGCCATGATGCTGATGGCTGAGCACGCAACAGTGACTGTATGTCATACCCGTACAGTCGATGTTGCGGCTATCGCAAGAAAAGCAGACATTATCGTGACATCGGCAGGAGCACCGGGAAGCCTGACAAGGGATCATGTGGCACCCGGACAGACAGTTGTGGATATCTCGATAAACTGGGACCCGACGAAAAACAACGGTCAGGGAGGAATAACAGGTGACTGTGTATTTGATGAAGTTGAGCCTGTTGTTGAAGCGTTGACACCGGTACCGGGAGGCGTAGGCGCAGTCACGACCACTGTATTGCTGGGACATGTAGTCAGCGCGGCTGAAAGGACAGTATAAACGAAAAAGCAGCGGGTAACGGATAATGATGTTCCGTGTCCCGCTGCTTCATTATGCTGAAAACCGCATGAGATAAGCATCCGGTCATCCAAAGTCAGAAATCAGCCATTGTCAGTTCAGGCAGAATGTTTCTGACAGGCATCTGCATGTATGAGAGGATCAGGCAAGCGGCAGTATCAGGTAAAAGCTGCCGGATGACATTGATCAGTGCGTCATGAGATAACGTCTGAATGCGGGGCGGACCTCACCTGCCATATACAGAGATCCAAATGCGACAACAGGGCGGCCCTGACGGACTGCTTTATCAATCGCTTCCTCTGCAGAAGAAGCGGCGACGGCATCACCGCCCTTTTCTCTGATCTTTGTAGCAAGCACGGAGCCATCCAATGCTCTCGGGCTCGCCGGAGTAAGTGTGATGAAATATTCTCCATACGGCATCACAATATCCAGTACCTTCTCGTAATCCTTGTCACCCAGTATCCCGATGATGAAGGTCACCTTCTGACCGGGGATATAATCATCGAGTGAGTCAGCCAGTGCCTGAGCGCACTGAGGATTGTGCCCTCCGTCTATGATAAAGAGCGGATCAGTACTCATCACTTCAAATCTTGCAGGCCATACTGTACTTGCCAGACCCTCACGGACTGCTTCCTCACCTATATTCCAGCCTCTGTCCCTGAGTGCGTGTATCGCTGCAAGAGCTGTACGTGCGTTCTTTTTCTGATG
>DCHJ01000009.1 GCA_002314805.1 Lachnospiraceae bacterium UBA1755
TGTAAAATATTGCGAAAGCAATACGGCTGTAAAACCGCCTCTTCGACTTTCACATCGTGATACGCATCTTGTATTTGCGTACCTTGCTGACGGGAAAGTAGGATTCCTTGGATGCTCTGAGACCGGGTATCCCCATATCCTCTTCACGGTTTACATATACCGCTTCCGGGAATTCATGCTGCTGGATGAGTTTATTGATAGCTGCATAGATACCGTCATATGAGATATCTGCCTTTTCAAAATGGATATAGGCGGTATCCTTCTCCATACTGCCGATCGAGAATGCGGCGATCCGTCCGTCTATTATTATGACTCCGCCCCGGGCATTGAGCTTATGCCAGTGGGCAAGCAGGTTGCGGATCATCAGATAATCGCTTTCTTCGGGGTTCTCGATATCCACTCCTTTTTCCTTTTCCCATTTTCTTACAAGCTCCAGGCATCCCTCAAAGTGTTTTTCTGTGAGAGTCTCGTATCTGTAATCGGGGAAGTTCTTCTCGAAGTTATGAAGATGATTGCGTTTTTTGGAATATTTCCTTCCGGCCAGATCCCTGAGAGCACTGGCATCGTACAGGTAATCCGAGAAGTCGTCATTGTAAAAGACCGGCTCATGCGGTATTGATATGCTCTCAAAAAGCTCCACGTACTCCTCTCCGATGCCGTAGATTATCATTTCGATATTTCTCTTTTTAAATTCCGGATATACGGCGCAGATGATCTTCTCCAGCTTTTCTTTATTGAGGCTGCCCAGCGGCATCATCATAAACGGATCCGCATGCCCGGAGCCAAAGGAGATCTGTACGAAGCAGTCTTCAATGACCGACCACACAAAATGGTACATGATATCCCAGGCAAAACGGCAGTTGAAGACGATGTCTGTGATGCGGGAGGTCATACGGCTGTAATATTTTTCATATACCGAGTAGTCGGGCGGCGAGATCCGGTTCCAGTTTACGACATGCTTTTCGGGACAGTAACTGCATTCAGGATCTTCATCGGATGCACCGGTACTTACAGGGATGATATCATAATACAGAGATGCCGTATTCCCCGGTGCTGTGACACGCGGGGAAGAGACAGCTGCCGCAGTATCGCTGCAGCCCTGTTCCTGCCGGGAAATAAGACTCATGAGCTGGCAGAGCAGATCGTTGCCGCTCAGAGTCGAAAAATAAATGCTCCCCATGGCGCGGGGGTTGATTTCAAGGAGCATAGGATTTCCATAGGCATCTTCCCTGAAGCTGATGCAGCTCAGGTAAGAAAGACCGAGCTTTGCTGCGATGTATCTGCAGTGCTCAAGGAGCAGGGGGTTGTCCTCCGAAGTGGTGGAGGCCGAGAGACCTCCGAACATATCGTTGTTGCGGCGTACAGTGGCGGCAAGTATGTGCCCCCTGTCAGAGAGTATGTCTACATCCCATTCCGTACCGGGGAGAAAGGGCATTACTATGCGCTCCTGCGGCAGAGGAGTATCATCGCTCAGGAAGCTGAGAGAATCTATGCAGAAAAGCTTGCCGGAGAGTCCTTCAAGAGCCTTGCGTGCGTAATTATGACTGTCGGTAAAGAGAAGCAGTCCTTCTGCATTTTCGCCGATCACCGGCTTGGAGACACAGGCAATGCCGCGGTCATGAAAAGCCGCTGCGGCAGCTCTCAGCCCGCCGACGGTCGTGACCCTTTCATAGTCAGTTATGATCCCGCTGTGTTCAGAGCTTTTGAAATAATCAAACAGCAGTCCCTTATTATTGGCGATCCTGACTGCCTCAGGAGAGGATGTGACAACAAAAGCTCCTGTATCCCTGCGGACGTCTTCTGCGACAGCTGCCATATATTCCAGCGAGGATGTGACTACCGGAAAGACATAATCCACTCTTTCTTTTCTGATCACATCGATAAGGAATGAATAATAATTCCCGTCTGTCCGGTCAGGTGCCTCATAAGATGCATCCAGCATGCTTCTGTGCGCCGAAAAGGCAGAGGAAACGAAGCCCACTATACGCGGACTGCCGCTCAGGCTCCTTAAAGCCCTTATCATGCCGGTGAATTCACCGTCTGTCAGTAAAAATGTTTGCATGGTTTTCCTCGTTTATTAATATTGATCATGTAATATCTACAGGACTATTTTACTACAAAGTTTCGATCGGGGATAAATGATTTTTTGAGTGCATGACAGCAGCCTGAAAAATTAAAAAACATTAAAAAATCGAAAAATTGAGTCTATAATGTCTATGAACGAAAGAACCCGGACCGTCCCTGCGGACTGAAACGGACAGTTTCACATGCAGGAAAATGCACAGTGTATTCCGATGTGTCAGATACGGATCGCGGGATGCTGAGGTAAGCAGAAACGGTGTAAGGACCGGACAGAGAAGGTGGCAGCCAATGTTTTTTATTATGGGTATCAATGACGGAAGAAAGGATTTTGATTTTTGTCAGACAATTGTATGTGCTGTATGCGGAAAGTACGGGAGGTATCAGGTCTTCATGACATATACGGTGCTTTCACTGTTCTTTATCCCGTGCTTTAAGTGGAACAGGCATTATTATGTGCAGACCACCTGCTGCAATACGGTATATGAGCTTGATCCGGCGACAGGCAGACGTATTGCTGCCGGTGAGGATATAGAGATCACAGAGGATGATATGACTATGGTACATAACGGAGGCTGGAGGAGTTACAGCAGTGCCGGCTCCGGCAGCAGGCAATGCAGCAGCTGCGGGTTTACTACGGATGAGGATTATGAGTATTGCCCAAGATGCGGACGCCGTCTTGACTGAGCAGGAAGAGCCGCAGGGTCACCGGCAGATGACGCCTGCGATCGTCCTGTACCCTGACTCAGCTCTGCTCCTGCATTGCGCATAGCAATTCATAGGAACCGTACTTCTTTGCGGCATCGATCATAGCACGCATATTTTCGGGTCTGGTATTTTCACCCATAGCGCAGCCCGAGCTGAGGATGATGCCCCTGCCGCGGGTGCTTTCGATGATTTCCTTTGCCTTGGCATCAACATCTGCGGGGGAGCCAAGCACCAGCTGACCGGACGGGTCGATATTGCCCATGAGTACGACATTATCAGGCACCATCTTACGTGCAAAGCCCATGTCGGTCGCATAGTCGATCTCAAGGATGTCTGCGCCTGTCCTGCCCATGTCTGCAATGATGTCATTCGCCTTGCCGCAGATATGGATGGAATAGTATCCGTCCCTGCCAGCAAGACCATCGACCACGGCCTTCTCATGGGGGAATGCAAATTCTCTGTACATCTGCGGAGATATCAGGTTCTGCCCCGCATAGGAATCGCCCATGCTTGTGGCATGAGCACCGGCGGCAAACTGAGCTCTGGCAAATCTCAGATGAGCCTCTGTGGCCCATTCGAGTGCATGCTGTATGACCTCGGGATCCTCGGTGAGGAGATCACACATGAAGTCCTCAGGACCGCGCAGCAGCGTGAGCACATCAAAGGGACCCTGGTCCGCGCGTCCCATGATGAACACATGATCGCCGATGGCCTCCACAAGCCTCTGAGTGGTCTCAAGCCATTCGCAGCATCGGCCTGACTTAAGCGGGTCGGGCAGCTCCAGCTCATCTATGTCCTCCAGCGATTCAAGCAGCGGATGCTTCTCATCCACGGCAGCCACGCCCTCATCTCTGAATATGACCTTTGCACCGCAGGCCTCTGCCAGAGTCGCATCATCGATGTCGATAACGCATCCGTCATATCCGTATTTATCCTGACATGCGATATGCGCAGCCGCAAGCTTTGCCGGATCACGGTTGATCTCTCCGATATGATAGCCATATTCCATCGCACTGAACATGAAGCATTGCGGGATCACGGGTATACGATCGGGCAGCTCACCCTTCATTACCGCATTCACCCTTTCTAAAGAAGTCATCTCTTTCATGGCCGGTTCCTCCTTGGCTCTGTGATCTGTCTGATATAAATGCCGACAGTGATATCCGCCGGCTGTCTCATTCATCGCATAAAAGCACCCCGCCGGGATGTGCTCCGGTAAGGAGCTGACGCTGCCTCTCCTTTTGTTTTCCGCGGTCGCTTCAAAAAATCCGTGACCGGGCTCAGGAGTGCCGACAGACATCCTCGCAGACATCCTCGCCGGCATCCTCGCAGGCATCCTCCCTGCAGACGTCTCTGTCAAAATCAGCCGGACTGTGGTATCATTGAGTCCATATTATACTGCGGAAAATGAATAATCAATCACGTAAATCCAAATGCATACAAAATGCACGCAAAAAACTGCTTTTACGCGCCCTGATGCGCATCCGAAACGGCCCGATGAGATCAGGGACGATCGTGCAGGAACGTTCTTACATGACACGGAGCGTGCTGCCGGAACGGCATGAGCAGATACAGCGGTGACCGTTCTCAGATGACACGTGGTATGTCCTAACGCAGCGCATAGCGCGCCGGACGCAGCATAAAAACCATGGATCGGCGATGATCAGCGAATACGCAGGGAGGTGTGGGAATGAACTATACGATATCCAATGAGTTTCTTACTGTCGAGGTTTCCGGCAGAGGCGCCGAGCTTCAGTCTATCCGGTCCGCAGATGGCATAGAATATCTCTGGCAGGGCGATCCGAGGTACTGGAGTGACCGGGCTCTGACGATCTTCCCCTATGTGGCACGGCTCACCGGCGGCAGGTATACCTACAGAGGGAAAACCTACGAGCTGCCTATCCACGGCTTTGCTCCGTCTTCGGAATTTCAATGTGATCAGACCGCAGGGACAGGCATGACAATGTATCTTGAGTCCGACGAGGGGACACGCGCCATGTATCCCTTCGATTTCAGGTTTTCAGAGACCTTCACCCTCGACGGCAGATCCCTTTCAGTCTCCTTTGATATCGAGAACCGCAGCGCGGAGAGGATGTATTTCGGAGTCGGAGGCCATCCCGGCTTTAACGTGCCCTTCACCGGAATTGCGGGTGCGCATATCGACGGAACTGACTTTTCGGATTACAGGCTCAGCTTTATAGACGCAGGAGATCCGACCTTCATACAGTTCACAGAGGACTGCTTTGTGACCGATGAGAGGAGACCCCTCAGGCTGAGGGATGGTCTTTACTATGATCTGCGCCATGATATGTTTGACAATGACGCGATCATTATCACCGATACCTCACATAAGGTAAGACTTGAATCAGATAAGAGTACACACAGCGTGGAGATGCATTTTGATGATTTTGACTATTTCGGATTCTGGCATAAACCAAAGTCCGATGCTCCGTATATCTGCCTGGAGCCATGGTCTTCACTGCCGTCGAGGAAGGGGATCACGGAGGACCTTGAGACCCAGCCGGATCTTAAGTCCGTGGAGGCAGGCTGTACATATCATGCAGGCTTTGAGATGATCTTTCAGTAATTCACATGAGGCGGCAGGATATAATTTACCGGGTCAGATGAAGACTATTGCCCGGGCCGACTGACACTGTTTCAGGAACCGGCAGCAGTTTGTTACCCCGGCCGTCCGGGCAGCTCCTTTTTCGGGTACAGGCAGTGTATTACAGCAGGATTTGCATCAACAACGGAGAAGGCGGCCATTTTTCGTATACAGGTAGTGCATTAAGCCTTAATCGGTGCTAAAATGTATCTGAAAAGCGGACGGAGAACAATTGACGGCCGTAACGATTCCGGTTACTGAAGAGGCGAAAGCTTCTTTGTAATATAAATTTAAAATTTATAGAGAGGAAAAAAAGACATGAAGAAAATCGCAGCATTATTATTGGCATCTGCAATGGTGATTTCTCTTGCAGCCTGCGGCAATTCAGCACCTGCAGCAGCAGAAGCACCTGCAGCAAAAGAGGCAGCACCTGCAGCAAAAGAGACAGAAGCTCCGGCACCTGAGACAGAGGCTCCGGCAGCACAGGCAGCAGTTAAGGAAGAGGTTCAGGCTTCCAGCGAAGGCGCTAAGGACTTCAAGGTTGCAGGTATCGTATTCCAGGATGACCAGTTCATGAACATGCTCACAAAGGGCTATGTTGATGCAGCAGCAGATGCTGGTGTTGAGATCCTTACAGACAACACCAACAATGACCAGGCTAAGGAGACAGAGCTTATCAACACATACCTTGCACAGGGTATCGCAGGTCTTGCAATCGCTCCGCTCAACGGAGATGCATCAGTTGCAGCTCTTAAGGCAGCTAATGATCAGGGGATGAAGATCGCTCTTACAAACATCGATGTTAAGGACAGTGATTTCATCGTTGGCGGTTTCACATCAGACGATTACACAAACTGCCAGATCGTTGGTAAGGAAGCAGCTGAGATCCTTAAGGAGAAGTTCGGTGATGAGACAGTTAAGATCGCTATCGTACAGTTCAAGTCACTCCTTCCCGACAACTCAGGAAACCGTGTAAAGGGTTATCTCGATGCTCTTGATGCAGGCGGCGTTAAGTACGAAGTAGTAGCAGATCAGGATGCATGGCTTCAGGATACAGCACTTGAGACAGCATCAGCTATCCTTACAGCTCATCCGGAGACACAGTGCATCATCACTGTAAACGACGGTGGTACTATCGGATCAGTTATGGCAGTTCAGAACGCAGGCCTTTCAGACAAGGTCGTTGTATTCGGACATGACGGATCAGATCAGATCTCCAGCATGGTACTTGATGACAATTGCCCGCTTCAGGCAGTTATCGCACAGGATCCGTATGGTCAGGGCTACAGAGCTATGACACAGGTTATCAAGGCTATCCGTGGCGAAGACGTATCAGATACACAGGGCAAGTGCCAGTTCCTTGATGGTATCCTTATCACATGCCGTGACAAGGATGCTGCAAATCAGTGGAGAGTTGACAACGGCTTTGAGGCTATCAAGTAATAAGTATTACTCTTATCGGGGAGGATCTCTTAAGGGAGATTCTCCCCTGCTTGGTTAAAAAGGCTGATAATTTATGGAAGGACTTTAGTTATGAGTGTTCTGAGAACAGAAAAGATTTCTAAACAGTACCCCGGATGTCTGGCACTTGATCAGGTCACCGCAAGCTTTGAGAGCGGCAAGGTCAATGCGCTTCTGGGAAAGAACGGATCAGGCAAGTCTACTCTGGTAAAGTGCTTTGCCGGAGCTATACAGCCTACATCCGGTTCATTTTATCTGGATGATAAAGAACTGCATTTCGCCTCGACAGGCGAGGCCAATGCACAGGGCTTCGCAACAGTATACCAGGAGATGAGTCTCGTGCCGTCGCTTACTGTTGCAGAAAATATCTTCCTGGGACGTATGCCTAAGAAGGGCGTCCTGATCGACTGGAAGAAGGCCAATGCTGATGCGGCAAAGCTGCTTGATAAGATGGGAGTCAGTATCAATCCGAAGGAGATCGTGTCCAGACTTTCAATGTGGCAGTGCCAGGTCGTTGAGATCACCAAAGCTATGAGCTATAACCCCAGGGTGCTCATGCTGGATGAGCCCACATCATCGCTGGCGACAAATGAAGTAGAAAGCTTATTTGGTGTTATAAGAGAGTTAAAGAAACAGGACATCATTATCATATATATATCCCACAAGCTTCATGAGGTCCCGCAGATCACTGATACCATCACAGTACTGCGTGACGGACAGCTGATAGGAAAAGTAAACACTGCGGATGTGACCAATGCCGATATCGTCAACATGATGTTCGGAGAGACACAGATCAGGGCGCTTCCTGATGATGTAAGACCGCAGGAGGAAGTGGTGCTGGAAGTAAAGGATCTGTGCAGAAAGGACAAGTTCCGGGATGTAAGCTTCTCGCTCAGAAAAGGAGAGGTCCTGGGTATAGCCGGAATGCTCGGTGCAGGAAGGACAGAGCTCCTTAAATCGATCTTCGGAGCGGATCCTTATGATTCGGGACAGATATTTGTAAACGGGGAAGAGGTTCCCAGGAATGCCAGCCTGGTAGACAGAAAGAAGCTGGGGCTGGGACTTACTCCCGAAAACAGAAAGATAGAAGGACTTATCCTTATCCATTCCATCAGGGACAACCTCTGCTACGCAAGTATGGATAAGACCGCCGACGGATGGCTGGAAAACAGAGGCAGGAGAGCTGCTGCTGCGGAGAAACAGGTGAAAGAGCTTGAGATCAAGATCCCTGATATCAATGCTCCCATAAGCAGTCTTTCCGGAGGAAATCAGCAGAAGGTAGTCGTAGGCAACTGGCTCAACACAGAGCCTCAGATCATGCTTTACGATGAGCCCTCAAGAGGTATCGATGTAAATGCCAAGCAGCAGATATTTGAGATCATGTGGGCTCAGGCAAAGAAGGGCATATCCACGATCTTCGTATCCAGTGAGCTTGAGGAGCTGCTGGAGGTATGCCACAGGATCATCATACTCAAGGAAGGCAGGATCATAGGAGAGGTAACTCCGGATGAGGTAAATATCAATCAGCTGTATGCATTAAGTATGGGGGATAAGACCAATGAATAAGAATAAAGTTAAAAATTTAGTTTTGGATCACATTATTGAGATACTTCTCATATTGCTTGTAATCGTTATGGCTATTGCCAGTCCCAACTTCCTGACGGTCAACAACATAATGAATATTCTGAGAAATCAGGCACTCAAGGGCGTTATCGCATTCGGTATGACCATGGTGATCATTGCCGGACAGATCGATCTTTCCATCGGTTCCCAGGTTGCACTTGCAGGTGTTATCATAGCAAGATTCTGCCGTGACCTTCCGGCATCAGGGATGTCACTTACGGCTGCCTGTCTCCTGGGTATCCTTGTTGCGATAATCATCGCAGTACTGATGGGATTTATCCATGCATTTGCGCAGCACAAGTTCGGAATGCCTGCATTCATCGTAACGCTTGCCACCCTTAATGCAATGTACGGTCTTGCCGGAATGATCTGCGGAGGCTTCCCGATCGCCAATGTATTCCCGCAGTGGTTCCTCAACATCGGTGTAGGCAGAGTTGCTGTTGTGCCGGTACCTGCCATCATACTTATCGTAGTATTCCTCATCGCACATTTTGTGATGACATATACCACCACGGGACGTTCCATCTATGCTATCGGCGGCAACACCGAGGCTGCAAGACTTTCAGGTATCAGGGTATTCAAGACAAAGATCGTTGTATTTGCATCGGTTCAGGTGATGTGTGTGCTTTCCGCCATCATGCATTCGGCTCAGGTTGCATCAGGCTCCTACAGCTTCGGTAAGGGCTGGGAGGTCGATGTCATCTCATCAGTAGTAGTCGGCGGAACCAGTATGGCAGGAGGCATCGGCAAGCCATGGGGCACCCTTATGGGTGTACTCTTCATGGGAGTTGTCATCAATGCCATGACGATCCTCAATGTTGATATTTATGCACAGTATGTAGTACGTGGCTGCATCATGGCATTCGCAGTGCTTATGGCTACATTCCAGTCCAAGGCCAAGGCCTGATCACGGTAAAAGGTCAGCTTCGTATGAGCTGTGTTTCCTGCCCGGTATGACGGGCAGGCATATATCTGTATAAGAAAGAAGGAACCTATATGAAAAGGTCAGAAATAAACAAAGCGCTTAAAGAGCTTGAAGCAATGTGCAGGGAGTATAAATGCTTCCTTCCGCCGTTCTGTGATTTTACTCCCCAGGAGTGGCAGACCAAGGGACATGAGTACGATGAGGTACGTGACAACATGCTCGGATGGGATATTACGGATTTCGGACTCGGAGATTTTGATAAGGTGGGATTTTCTCTCATCACCATCAGAAACGGCAATCAGCAGATGCCGGAGAAGTATCCCAAGGTATATGCCGAGAAGCTCCTCTACTTAAAGGAAGGTCAGACAGCATGCAATCACTTCCACTGGTACAAGACCGAGGATATCATTAACCGCGGAGGCGGAAACTGCCTTATCAGAGTCTACAACAGGCTGCCCGATGAGGAGATCGACTATGAGTCGGATGTAAAGGTCTATCAGGACGGCAGGGCATATACAGTCCCTGCAGGTACACAGATCAGGCTCACACCGGGTGAGAGCATCTATATATATCAGGGACTCTATCATGATTTCGCAGTGGAGCCGGGCACAGGTCCTGTATTGCTGGGAGAGGTGAGTCAGTGCAATGACGACAATACTGACAACCGCTTCAATCCGCCTGTCGGAAGATTCCCCGAGATCGAAGAGGATGAAGAACCATACAGACTTCTCTGCAACGAGTATCCTGCAGCGAAGTAATGACGGGAGGCAGGTCATATGAAGGCCGGATATATTAAAGCGCATCATCAGTTTGAATTAAGAGATGTCACCCTTCCGGAGCTGCCGGAGGATGAGGTACTTGTAAAGGTCATGGCGTGCGGCTTCTGCGGACACGACAAGATCCTTGCAGATTATAAGGCACAGGACTGGGAACCCTTCGGTCATGAGTTTGCCGGAGTGGTTGAGGCTGCGGGTGCAAAGGTAACAGGTCTTAAGGTTGGGGACAGGGTCGTGGTGATGACCTCGATGTTTGTCACAAGCCCCATGTCGGATTTTGTCCTTAACGGAAGACCTGACCTGGCATATGAGTCGCTTGTCGATTATGTCAACAGGCCTCATGTGGAGATGGGATTTGCGGAAAAGACGCTGGTTCCGGAATGCTTATGCTATAAGTTTGACGGGATACCCGATGAAGAGGCCTGCTTTGCGGAGCCGATGGGAGTTGCGGCAGATCTGGTAAAGACGGCAGATATAAAGCTGGGAGATGATGTTGTGGTGATGGGATGCGGAGCCATAGGGCTTATGGCACTCCAGATGGCCAAAGCATCAGGCGCAAGAAAGATATGGGCTGTCGATCAGTCAGGCTGCAGGAAGAAAGCAGAACTGGCTCTCGGATACGGAGCAGATGAGGTACTCTTCACGGACACGGCAGATATCACAGAATATCCATGGCCTAAGGGCGGAGTGGACAGGGTACTTGTCACCACACCGCCAAAGACCATAGATATCGCCACAAGGCTCTGCAGACCGGGCGGGATCATCGCCTTCCTCGGCATAGGCTACGGAGAGAGAGGCATGGTCACCTTTGATTCCAATATCGTGCACCTCAACAAGCTGCAGATAAGAGGCAGCAATGCAATGCCGGCGCTCTACTTCCCGTTTGTATTTGACATGATGCATGCAGGTCTTGTGAAGGTAGATAAGATGATCACCAACACCTTCACGCTTGATGAGCTTCCCGGGGCACTGAATGCATACCTTGATGATGCCGCAGGCACATGCAAGGCAGTTATGATAAACAGATAGTATTGGTATGATATGCTGATGCGGGTCGCCGTAATTATTGCGGCGGCCTGTATCATATAACGGACCGGATATAATACTGTCCGGTACAAAACCGGAAGATATACAAATAATAAAAATTGAGGAGAAGGGTATGAACATTGATGTGTTATCACTGGGTGAGATTTTGATAGATTTTGCAACGGAAAGCGTTGATGAGACCGGCTATCCCACCATGTCCGCACATCCGGGCGGAGCACCGGCAAATTTCCTTGCGGCAAATCAGAAATACGGACTCAATACGGCGATGATCGGAAAGGTCGGGACCGATGCCTTCGGCAGTATGCTTATCAGGACACTTGATGATGCAGGGATCAATACAGCAGGAGTTATCAGGGATGACGATGTATTTACCACGCTTGCCTTTGTTACCTTTGATGCACAGGGTGACAGGAGCTTCTCCTTTGCAAGAAAGCCGGGAGCTGACACCTGCATCACTCCGGAGGAGATCGATTATGCTCTGATCGATGCCTGCAGGGTATTCCATTTCGGTACATTGTCACTGACTGACCATCCGGCGATCGAGGCAACCCAAAAGGCTGTGGCATACGCAAGGGATAAGGGCAAGCTTATTTCCTATGATCCCAATCTGCGTAAGCCGCTCTGGCACAGCGAGGAGCAGGCAAAGGAAGCAATGCTCTGGGGTCTGGGACAGGCAGATATAGTAAAGATAAGTGATGAAGAAGTAGAATTCCTCTTCGGTCTTGCGCCTGAGGAGGGACTGGAATATATCTTTGAGAAATATGATGTGAAGCTTCTTTTTGTGACCTGCGGCGGTGACGGAGCATATTATAAGAATGCCAAGGCAGAAGGCAGGCTTCCGGCATTTGAGGGTGCAAAACCCATAGATACCACAGGTGCCGGAGATATCTTCGGAGGAAGTGCTCTTAACCGGGTATTGCTCAGCGGCACCGAGCCTCAGGAGCTGGACGAAGATGAGCTTAAGAGGGTGGTGCGCTTTGCGACTGTGGCAGCGGGGCTTTCGACTATGAGAAAGGGCGGAATATCCAGTATACCGGAGCTTGACGAGGTTATGGCAAACCTGTAAGAGAGAACTCTGACGTCCGGCGGCGCAGGTTTCTCTATGAAAAGTGCCGTATACCGAACGGTACGCTGTCATGAGCAGTGCGGATCGTTGAAGGCTTCGGAATCAAAGGTGATGACTGCAAAGAACCTGCCATGCGCACCCGCGATCCTGCCGCTGTTGAGCAGCTCATTGACGGTCCTTAGGATGCCGGTCTGTGCCTGCGGATCATCAAGCGCAGAGCCCTGCGGGATGACCATATCGAAAAGCACGTTGCTGTGGCCTTCTCCCCTTACGAAACGGAAATCATGGAGCTTGATATTGCTGTCGATCTCGTGAAGCCTTTCAGTGACGAGCTGCTTTGCCTGATTGAGGATCGGGTCATCGGTGACTATAGGATCATAATGGATGGTCAGCTCGACATTGTACTTCTCCATTGCTTCGTGCTCGATATCATCGAGGAGCTCGTGGGCAGTGAGCACATCAGATCTGTAATCCATCTCGGCATGTGCACTGGCATAGCGTCTGCCGGGACCGTAGTCATGTACGATAAGATCGTGTACGCCGAGCACACCCGGTTTTGAGGTGATAAGTCCTGAAATATTGTGGACCAGCTCCTCGTCCGGAGCTTCGCCAAGGAGCGGTGAGATGGTATCGCGTGCAATACCGATGCCGGACCAGATGATGAAGAGTGCTACCAGTAGACCGATATAGCCGTCGACTCTCAGACCGGTGAGCTTCTCGACAATGGATGCCAGAAGCACGGCACCGGTTGAGATCACATCATTGCGGGCATCACTGCCGGAAGCAATGAGAGTCTGGGAATTGATGGACCTGCCCAGTCTTACATTGTAAGAGGCGAGCCAGAGCTTGAGCGCTATCGAAAGTGAGAGCACGATCACCAGAGCGACGGAGAATTCCACGTCCGCAGGATGGATGATCTTGTCAATGGATGATTTGACCAGCTCCACGCCGATGATAAGGATGAGGGCGGCTACGATGAGACCTGCCAGATATTCAAAGCGGTCATAGCCGTATGGATGCTCTGCGTCAGCCTTCTTGCCGGCAAGCTTAAAGCCAAGGAGGGTCACTATGGAGCTTGCTGCGTCGGAAAGGTTGTTGACAGCATCTGCCGTGATAGATACCGACCCGGAAAGACTTCCTATGATGAATTTGGAGACGCAGAGCGTCAGATTGCACAGTATGCCGGTTATGCCGGCCTTCTTGCCCACGCTGATTCTTTCTTCCTGAGTTACCATGATAAATGACTCCTTTTTGTTCAATTGACGTTATTTCTGAATTGCAGGAACACTTATTAAAACGGTCAATTGATTTTTCAATTACACATTAACGGCTATTATACTTCATTTGTCAAAAACTTGCACATTTTCGTAAAATAGCAGATAATGTGTTCACGAAATTTTGTATCTGTACAAGACGCCGGTACAGAGATTTTTTGATCAGGCGCACAGCAGTGAAAAGGAGAATTGAGATGAAAGAGACTATTTTAAACATTCTGGAACGTAACGCACGCATGAGCAGCAAGGACCTTGCAGCTATCGTAGGAGCTGATGAGGCTGCAGTCGCGGGTGCTATCGCGGAGATGGAAGATAGTCATATCATTCAGGGATACAATACTATAGTTGACTGGTCTGCAATGGGAGAAGAAAAGGCAGATGCCTTTATCGAGGTAAAGGTGGCTCTGAGCAGGGGCATGGGCTTTGATGCCATCGCTGACAAGATCTATCAGTTCCCGGAGGTGACGAGCATGTATCTCATGAGCGGCAGCTTTGATTTTGGTGTATTCGTGCGCGGCAAGACCATGAAGGAAGTGGCGATGTTTGTATCAGAGCGGCTTTCCATCATTGACGGAGTGACCAATACGTCCACACTTTTTGTCCTTAAAAAATACAAGGATCACGGCATACAGGTAAGCGACAGGACTGAGGACGAGAGGGAGACCATATCATGAGAAATCCCTTAAACAGTTTTATTGAGGCAATGCCCTCGTCAGGTATCAGAAAGTTTTTTGACCTGGTTGCCGAGATGAAGTCGCCGGACATGGTATCACTCGGTGTCGGCGAACCGGATTTTGACACGCCGTGGCATATCAGGGAAGAAGGTATCTACGCCCTCACCAAGGGCAGGACATATTATACTGGCAATGCAGGTCTTAAGGAGCTGCGCCGCGAGATAGCCGGCTTTTTAAACCGCCATTATGACCTGAGCTACGATCCGCTGCATGAGATCATCGTGACGGTGGGCGGATCGGAGGCTATCGACCTGTGCTTTCGCGCAATGCTGGAGCCCGGCGATGAGGTCATCATCCCGGAGCCGTGCTTTGTGAGCTATAAGCCCTGTGCGGTGCTGGCAGGAGCGACTCCGGTCACCATCGACCTTAAGGCAGAGAACAATTTCGTCCTTAAGCCGCAGGAGCTGGAAGCAGCGATCACTCCGCGCACCAAGCTGCTTTTCATATCCTATCCCAACAATCCCACAGGCGCCATTGCCACCCGGGAAGACCTTAAGGCCATTGCCGAGGTAGTCATGAAGCATGACCTTTTCGTGCTCAGCGACGAGATATATTCGGAGCTTACATACACGGGCGAAAAGCATGTAAGCATAGCATCCATTCCGGGAATGCGGGAGCGCACGGTGGTGGTCAACGGCTTTTCCAAGGCATTTGCCATGACAGGCTGGAGGCTGGGCTATGCGGCAGCACCTGCACTCATCGCAGCGCAGATGCTCAAGATCCACCAGTATGCCATAATGTGCGCACCTACAAATTCCCAGTATGCCGCAATAGAAGCCATGAAAAACGGGGATGAGGATATCGCATACATGCGCAGCGAGTACGATGTAAGGCGCAAATATCTGCTGGACAGATTTGCTCAGCTGGGCATCCCGTGCTTTGAGGCAAGGGGAGCCTTCTATCTGTTCCCGTGCATAAAACAGTTTGGTATGACCAGCGAGGAGTTTGCACAGAGACTGCTCGATGAGCAGAAGCTTGCAGTAGTGCCGGGGTCTGCCTTCGGAGACTCGGGAGAAGGATTTGTACGCATATCCTATGCCTACTCCCTCAAAAGCCTGAAGAAGGCCATGGACCGAATCGAAGCCTTTGCAGGATCACACCGCTGATGATGCAGGCTGCAGGTCAGAAAATCGCTTCGGGATATATAGAGCTCAATACGTCTCCCGGTGACCGGAAAGCTTCCGGCTGCCGGGAGATTTTTGGTTTTCCATATGAAAACCCTGCAATATACTGCCAATTAAGATAAAGGGCAGGAATTCCTGGCTGCTTGTATCCGAGTAATTCACTCAGTGGTTTTTCACAACGCAAAAATAAATACCGGATGGGTGACCGGGCTGCATTCAGGAGAGATTACCGCAGCAGCCTGTCACGCCGTGAATG
>DCHJ01000060.1:0-233 GCA_002314805.1 Lachnospiraceae bacterium UBA1755
CACACAATTGTTATTTTCCCCGTGATGTGGTATAGTTCTCATTACTATCATTCTTTTCAAAACTTATCTGTATTTCCCGCATCCGCGAAATAACCCATGAAGAAATTAAGGAACACGCTGATAATATGCGCAGCGCTGATATTGTTATACGCAGTTTTTGCATTTGCCGCGGGCACGGGATATGTTAGCGGCAAGACTATTACATACACATTTTCAGGGATCCCGGTCAACAG
>DCHJ01000060.1:263-818 GCA_002314805.1 Lachnospiraceae bacterium UBA1755
TTTACGTTATACCTGCTGACCAACAATGCGCATATCAAGTGCTACGGCGGTGAATCTACAAAGTCCCCGGAGGCGGTCAACGGATATTCAGTCAACTCGTATAATATTTCTTCTCCGATGTCCAGAGGATCTGTCAATTCAAAAAGATCGATAACTACACGGCTGCCGGACGGTTCAACTGTAACTGCTGCCGGCAAGGTGACATTTGATTATACGTATTCCGGTGGTACATTTACGGCTACTGTTACAATAGAGAATCCTACGTCGGCCCTTACAGGTATCGCGTTTGTATCTAAGGATAATAAGGGTCATTACTATGCCGTGGGAGAAGGAACAATTGATATTTCTGATCTGGTGGATGAAATCACAGGCGACGACAATGACTCGGGAAGCGGTTCGGGTACAGGTAACAGTGACGGACCGGGCGGGAGCGGCTCAGGCAGCGGGAGCGGCTCAGGAAGTGGCAGCGGTTCAGGAAGTGGAAGCGGTTCGGGCGGCAGCGATGGACCGGGAGGAGGCGGCAGTGGAAACGGGAACGGAAATGGATCCGGCGGC
>DCHJ01000060.1:916-10495 GCA_002314805.1 Lachnospiraceae bacterium UBA1755
GGCTCAGGAAGCGGCTCAGGCTCAGGTAACAGCGATGGACCGGGCGGAAGTGGCAGTGGAAACGGAAGCGGTTCGGGAAGCGGTTCGGGTTCGGGCAGCAGTGACGGACCGGGAGGTAGTGGCTCGGGCAGCGGGAACGGAAGCGGCACAGGAGANNCCTTGCCACCACAGGAGACGGAAACGGCAATGGAAACGGAAGCGGCTCCGGTGGTGGCAATGGAAGCGGAAGCGGTTCAGGCGGCGGCAGCGGGAGCGGAAGCGGCTCTGACAATGGCACCGGTGGTGACGGCGAAGATGAAACTATCCCGGATCATTCTCAGGACATGATAGATATCAGAGACAATATATCAGATATAACTTCGACATCCGACCCCGCAGACCATAACGGTGGTACTTCATCCGACAGCAAGCCTCCATGTGTCCTGAAGCGTCTCTGGGGGCAAATTTCACTTGAATAATACCCACGTATGGCTTAATATTTAGATTATGAGCAATGTCAGAAGAAAACGTACAGACAGGGGAAGTAACAAGGTAGCGATAGTTGCGGTTACTGTTGTTGTTGCCAGTCTTGCAGTGGTGCTCGCTATCCGTGTGGGCAGGCTCAAGGCCAGGCAGCAGCAATACCTGGAGAAGGAACAGGCACTCATAGCACAGGTCGCGCAGGAGGAAGAACGGGCGCAGAAGCTGGAGGAGTACCGTGTTTACGTGCAGACCAAGGAGCACATCGAAAAGGTGGCTAAGGAAAAGCTTGGTCTTATTGGTCGTGATGAAAAGGCGGTCAAGCCTAACGAATAGGGGGCAGGTATATGCAGAATACAGTAAGAGATACGATTCTGGAGAACCATATGCTCAGCCGGGGAGATAGATGCATCATAGGAGTCAGCGGAGGTGCTGATTCCATGGGTCTGCTCCATGCTTTGATACGTCTTAACGGGCTGTTTAAGGTCAATTACAGGGTCGTGCACGTGCACCATGGTCTGAGAGGAGCCGAGGCGGACAGGGATGCCAATTTCGTACGCAGTACCTGTGCGAGATACAATATCCCATGCAAGATCATTGAGGTCAACGTGAAGGATTTTGCGAGCAAGCACAAGCTGTCTATTGAGGAGGCTGCAAGATATCTGAGGTATCAGGCGTTTGAGACGGAGGCACAGCGCTGGGAGATGGAAGAGGATACCCAGAAGCAGGTGCTCATCGCGGTCGCTCACAATAAAGAGGATAATGCGGAGACCATACTTATGCAGCTTGCCCGCGGCAGCGGACTAAAAGGAATATCGGGCATGGCTCCGGTGCGCGGCAGGATCATCCGGCCGCTTCTGGATATCAGCCGTTCTCAGATCGAGGCCTATCTGGTCAAGGAAGAGGAGAGCTGGATCAGCGATTCAACCAATGAGGAGAGCGATTATACACGCAACCGTGTCCGTCATGACATACTTCCTCTTTTCGTTGGAGAGATCAATACCGGTGCAGTAGATAATATCACGAGAGCAGGCAAGCTGGTGGGGCAGGCCGATCAGTACATCACGAAGACTGCCGAGAGCATACTCGATGTGATAATGAGGAAACGCGGAGGATCCTATGAGATCCCGGTGGATGAGTTCAGGAAGCAGGATCCGATCATCCGCACATATGTGATCAAGCTGCTGATAGGTATGGTCAACAGGTCGATGAAGAACATCACCTCAAGACATATCGAGGATATCGTGGCATTGGCTGATTCTGAGACCGGGAAGCGTATTGACCTGCCGTACAGACTTGCAGCGGAACGGACTTACGAGACCATACGTGTATACAGGAAGGAAGCCGGCTCCGGCGAGGACACAGGAGAAGAACCGGAAAACAGCGGCAAGTTTATATTCCGCACCTTTCCGTACAGAGGTGAAAAGGCTCCTGAAGGCAAGTACGTAAAGTGGTTTGATTACGATAAGATAGATGATCTCATGGAGATACGGTACCGCATGTCGGGAGATACGCTGGAACTCAAGGGAGTAGGTACAAAGGCGCTGCGTACATATCTCACGGATGCCAAGGTGCCGCAGGATAAGCGGGATCAGATACTGCTTGTAGCTGCGGGAAGTCATGTGATGTGGCTTGTAGGATATCGCATCAGCGAGAGATATAAGGTTGATAAGCATACGGAGATAGTGCTTGAAATAAGATACGAGGAAGGGGAGCAGGATGGCTGAGCACATACGGGTGCTTCTTACAGAGGAGCAGGTAGACAGAAGGATCGCAGAAGTAGCACAGGAGATCAACAAAGATTACGAGGGAGAGCCGATACATCTTATCTGCATACTCAAGGGCGGAGCGATGTTTATGTGCGAGCTGGCAAAGCGGCTTACCGGTGATGTGAGCTTTGACTTCATGGATGTATCCAGCTACGGATCGGGCACCGAGTCAACCGGCGTGGTAAAGATCATCAAGGATCTTGATGAGGACATCGCAGGTCGCAATCTCATCATCGTGGAGGATATTATCGATACAGGGAGGACACTCAAAAATCTGAAGCTGCTTCTTGAGCAGCGGCATCCGGCGAGCATCCGGCTGTGCACGATGCTGGACAAGCCGTCACGACGCGTGGAGAAGGAAGTACATGTCGATTATAAGTGCTTTGAGATCCCGGATGAATTCGTGGTGGGATATGGTCTTGATTATGACCAGAAGTATCGCAGCCTGCCTTACATCGGAGTGGTTGAGTTTGAATAAGCTCAGCAGGCAGTACACTAATTCGGGCGTTTGCGCAGCAGCAAATGCCCTTTTTATATAAGGAGGGATTGCGGGAGTGAAAGAAGACGGATTTGCCGGCCACGGCAGATTGGAATTTGATACCCCCGGATGGTCCAGGGGAGCCATATTTTACCAGATATTCGTTGACCGGTTCTTTAACGGCGGGGGAAGCAATGACGTAAAAGACGGTGAATATACATATATGGATGTGAGCACCAGACACAAGGAATGGAATGATCTCCCCGAAAGCTTTGACGTTGCCAATTTTCACGGAGGCGATCTGGAGGGGGTGATCCGCAAGCTGGATTATCTTGAGTCTCTCAGTGTGGAGGCGATCTATCTTAATCCGGTATTCTGCTCACCCTCCAATCATAAGTATGATACCGAGGATTATTATCATGTTGACCCGCATTTCGGAGGCAATGAAGCGCTGGAAAGGCTTTGCAAAGAAGTGCACAGGAGGGGCATGAAGATAATCCTGGACGGCGTTTTCAATCATTGCAGCGACCGTAACCCCTGGACCGGGATCGGTGAATACTTCCGCAGGGACGAGAAGGGAGAGCCGGAATGCTGGTGGGGCAACAAGACACTGCCCAAGCTCAACTATGACGACTGCGGGAAACTGGTTGATGAAGTGATGGAAATTGCAAAGTTCTGGCTCAGGGAACCCTACCGCATAGACGGATGGAGGCTGGATGTGGCAGCCGACCTGGGACACAGTGAAGAATTCAATCACAGCTTCTGGAAGCGGTTCCGTAACGAGGTAAAGAGCGTCAACCCGGATGCGCTGATACTTGCAGAGCATTACGGAGATGCATCGGCATGGCTTAAAGGCGATGAATGGGACAGCATCATGAATTATGACGGATTCATGGAGCCTGTGAGTGCATTCCTTACAGGGATGGAGAAACACAGCGATGCCCTGGATGAAGACGCAATGGGTGACGGAGAGAGATTTAAGAGGACCATAGAGCGCGTGGAAGCTGCCTTGCCAAGATGCAGTGTACTCAGTGCGATGAACGAGCTGGACAATCATGACCATTCCAGATTCCTTACACGCACCAATCATGTTGCAGGCAGACTGGCTTCTCTCGGCAGCGAAGCAGCGACAGAAGGTACCAATATATGCTTTTTGCGCCAGGCACAGGTGCTGCAGTTTACATTAAGCGGTGCACCGACTATATATTACGGGGATGAGGCAGGGGTCACGGGCTTTACGGATCCCGATAGCCGCCGGGATTATCCATGGGGTAAAGAAGATCAGGAGTGCCTGGAATTCTGCAGAGGTATTGCACAAATACATAGATCCATTCAGACCCTTAAAACAGGAGATATGAAGTGGCTTGCTGCACAAAAAAATCTGATTGCGTATGCCAGGATCCCGGCTGAAGGTGAGACCGGTGCACGGGTGATCACTATCGTGCATACCGGAGAAGACGAGTTTGATGTCGGCATACCTGTTGAGGCAGCGGGATTAAAGGACGGAGATACGGTTCGGGGGCTCCTCTATACAGACTGCTGGAATTATGGCTTCAGGGGAAGCGAGATGACCGTCAGGGACGGCATGCTTATATTCCGGGTAAAACCGCACGGTGCATATGTGCTTGCCGACACGGCACAGCCAACGCGGCAGTAAGAAAACGCCCGGATGAGAGCTGTGTATAAATAAGACAGAAAGAAACGAGGACAAGAAATGAAACCTTTTGAAGGAATTGAATATGATCATGAGGAATTTGCCAAATGTATGAGGGGTGAACGCTATGATGCGGATTTCAAGGGCAGAAATGCGGCTCATCAGGAAGCCAACGATATCTGCTGGGAGTTCAATAATCTGCGTCCGTCCGATGAGGCAGGCAGAGAGGCACTCATCCGGAAGCTGTTTGGCAAAGTGGGTGAGAAGCCCTATGTCGAGCCTTTCATATGGGTTGGCTTCGGTTTTAATATTGAGGTAGGCGACAGGTTCTTTGCCAATAACAGCTGCAATTTCATGGATCCGGGAAAGATCACCTTCGGCAATGATGTATATATCGGACCCAACTGCGGCTTCTATACCGCGCACCATCCCACACACTGGAAGGAGCGCAATGAGGGCTATGAATGGGCCAGACCGATAACCGTGGGAGACAATGTCTGGTTTGGCGGCAATGTGGTGGTCTGTCCGGGAGTAACCATCGGAAGCAACGTAGTTATCGGAGCCGGTTCAGTAGTTGTACATGATATCCCGGATAACTGTATGGCGGCAGGCAATCCCTGCGAAGTAAAAAAGCAGCTTCCGACAGATGAGAAATACGAGTGAGACTGAACGCGCGTCACGCGGCCGCTTGACCGGCATACATTTGTGAAGATAACAGAATGCAACAGTTTATTAAAGCTGCGTTTCTGCAGTAAACTGAGAGGTAATACATATGTCAGAAATAGATAAGATGCTGGCGGGAGAGCCGTATCTGAATGAGAGAGACGGTCTGCCGGAAATGCATATCAGATGCTGCCGTCTGTGTCAGCAGTTCAACAATTCAGATCCTGCCGACAGGGAAGGTGAGATGAGGATACTGAAGGAGCTCTGTCCCCATATTCAGGACGATACAGTGCTAAAGCGCCCGATACAGTTTGATTATGCACAGTTCACCAGATTCGGCAGGCGGGTATTTGTTAATTACAACTTTGTATGCATGGATACTGCGTGGATAACCATCGGAGATGATGTACTCATCGGACCAAACTGCACACTGGCAGCCCCGCTCCATCCTATGAAGGCCGAAGAACGGGCGTACAGGGAAGATGAAGACGGCAGGCTCTGGCATGTGGAATTTTCAAAACCGATCACGATAGAGCATGACTGCTGGATAGGTGCCGGTGTTACTGTATGTGCGGGAGTGACCATCGGCGCGGGCTCTGTTATCGGCGCGGGTTCGGTAGTTACAAGAGATATTCCTGCAGGCAGCTTTGCGGCAGGGGTACCTGCAAGAGTAATAAAGCATCTTGAGTGAGGGCAGAAACGCAGAGAGGAGACGGCAGCTCTTAAGCTGCCCTCGGACATCCGGCAGTGCGGGAGAAGGCGCCTGTCAAGGACGCCGGAGTCGGCAGAGCCCTCCCTGACAGGCGGGGAGATGGTGCTGCGGAAAGCCAAAAACAATAGCGGCCAAAAGTTTGCCAACGTTTACTTGACAGAATCAAACTGACGCAGCTCAGTTAGAAAAAAACTGTAGAGCAGCGTCAGTTTTGTGTTATAATAAATCCAAATGCAAAGCATAATTACAAATGCAGGATTTGAGGAGACTAATACCATGGAGTTTAATTTATTAAGGGATATTTTCAAGACACCGGAGGATTATCTGGGCAAAGAAGTGACCATAGGCGGATGGGTACGCAGCAACCGTGATTCCAAGTCCTTCGGCTTTGTCACCATAAGCGACGGTACCTGCTTTCAGCAGATCCAGGTGGTGTACCATGATACAATGGCCAATTTTCAGGAGATCGCCAAGGTCAATGTCGGTGCAGCCCTCATAGTAAAGGGCGAGCTCGTTGCCACACCGGAGGCCAGGCAGCCTTTTGAGATCCAGGCAGCACAGGTAACTGTAGAGGGACCGTCTGATGCGACATATCCGCTCCAGAAAAAGCGCCATACGCTGGAATATCTCCGCACTATCCCACATCTGCGTGCGAGGACCAATATGTTCCAGGCTGTTTTCAGGGTGAGATCCCTGGTGGCATATGCGATCCATCAGTTCTTCCAGGAGCAGGGCTTCGTATATGTACATACCCCGATCATCACCGCCAGCGACTGTGAAGGCGCAGGAGAGATGTTCCAGGTGACCACGATGCCTCTTGAGGAGCTCCCGAGGACAGCGGAGGGAGACATCGATTACTCACAGGATTTCTTTGGCAAGAAAGTTGCAATGACCGTATCAGGACAGCTCAATGTGGAGACCTTCTGCATGGCATTCAGAAATGTGTACACCTTCGGACCTACATTCCGTGCAGAAAACTCCAATACGACGCGCCATGCAGCGGAGTTCTGGATGATCGAGCCCGAGATGGCCTTTGCAGACCTTAATGACAATATGGCGACGGCTGAAGCAATGATCAAGTACATCATCAATTACGTGCTTGAACATGCCCCGGAGGAGATGGCATTCTTTAACCAGTTCGTCGATCAGGGCCTTCTCGACAGACTTAATAATGTGGTAAGCAACGAATTCGGCAGGGTCACATATACAGAGGCTATAGATATCCTGACAAAGCACAATGACGAATTCGATTATAAGGTATTCTGGGGCTGTGATCTCCAGACTGAGCATGAGAGATATCTTACTGAGCAGATATATAAGAAGCCTGTTTTCGTAACAGATTATCCCAAGGAGATCAAGGCGTTCTACATGAAGCTCAATCCGGACGGAAAGACAGTTGCAGCTATGGACTGCCTTGTGCCGGGCATAGGCGAGATCATCGGAGGCTCACAGCGTGAGGACAATTTCGAGGTGCTCAATCAGAAGATGGCAGAGTGCGGTCTCAGAGCCGAAGATTATGAGTTCTATACAGACCTGCGCAAGTGGGGATCTAACCGTCACAGCGGCTACGGTCTCGGATTTGAGCGTATAATCATGTACGTGACAGGCATGGGCAACATCCGTGATGTCCTCCCGTTCCCGCGTACAGTAGGAAACTGCGAGCTTTGATGCAGCAGCCGGCGGTACCCGGCAGAAACTGCAGGCGGATGGACAAAGACAGCTGCATGCAGTCCGGCAGTACAGCCGGAGAATGACGGTCAGGAATGACAGCCGGACGTGACCTGACGTGTACGGTGGACCGGATCGTGTTATCTCGGTTAAGGTACCGGCATCCGGGGATAAACTGAAAGGCTTCAGATAAGTATCATATCACACAGACACTATGAAATTCTTACACACAGCGGATATTCATTACGGTGCAGCTCCGGATGCCAACCGGCCATGGGGCAAGGAACGCGCCCGCGCGATCAGAGATGGTTTTGCGAGGGTCATTTCAGTGTGCAAAAGTGAGTCCGTGGACCTGCTTATCATAAGCGGCGGCCTTTTCGACGGCCACCCCACTCTTGAGTGGATCGAGGATGTGGACAACGCATTCAGATTCATCCCGGAAACAAAGGTCTACATTATTGCAGGTGAAGACGATTACCTCTTTGCCAATTCGCCGGCAGCCTCATACGCGTGGTCTGGCAACGTGAAATACTGCACACAGTCGGAATTCACACCCGCAGTCTATGAGGAGCTCGGGGTAACGGTCGTTGGAGCATCCTGTGACAGGGCTCATTTTGTAAAGGACAGGATCGCGGGTGCGCAGGCCGACGCTGCCATGGCTTCGATACTGGTGCTGTCGGGAGAGAATATCGAAGAGGACGACATACCGGCGGGATTTGCTTATGCAGCACTGGGCGGCAGCCACAGTCCCCGTACGATGAGAGACGGCAGGGTGGTAAATGCGGGAGCGCCGGAGCCGCTCGGACCTAAGGATACCGGCAAGCATGGATTTTATATCGGGGAGATCGACATACAGGAGAAGAAGCTTGCGGCACTCAAGCTTGTGCGCAGACAGGGGGTCATGTATACCACTCTGGCAGTGGATGTCACACCGGCATCCACAGGGCAGGAGGTAGAGGACAATATCCGCAGGGCACTTGAAAACCGGGGCAGGGAAAATATTTATACTCTCAAGATAAGAGGAAAGTGCAGTCCGGAGGAGAGCTTTGAACTACGGGGCATACGGGATGATTTCAGGATAGAAGAGATAATAAATGAGACGGAACCAGAGTATGACTATGTACAGCTCTTCAGGGAGCATCCGTCGGATATGATAGGCCTTTTTGTAAAGGATATGAATGTTGAGGAACGGTCTGAGATACAGACCAAGGCACTTAATTACGGAGTTGCGGCACTGCTCAGGACCGCCGATGAGAGAGACTGATGAGACTTATTGATCTTCAGATAGACGGGTTCGGAAAACTGAATAACGAAAGGATCGTTTTTTCAGAGGGTACCAATCTGATAACAGGTCCGAATGAGGCAGGCAAGAGCACAGTCTATACCTGTATCAGAGCCATGTTCTTCGGCATGACAAGAGCCCGGGGGGTCGCGGCACTTACAGACACGTATTCCCGGTTCAGACCTTGGCTTTCAGGTCGGTACGGAGCTGCTCTCAGAGTTGAGGACAACGGACATATCTACTGTATCAGGAGAGATTTCCTTAAGGATCCTGTGGGCTGCAGTGTGTATGATGAGACTCTGATGGAAGCAGTGCCATACGCAGACAGGTTTGTGGCAGAGCTTCTTCTTAATATGTCCGCAGACACCTTTGACAATACGATCAGTATCAGCAAGCTCAAGGCCGACAGGGACGCAGGTCTGGGCAGAGAGCTGAAGAAGTATATTGTCAATATGGATAGTACCGGAAGCCATGCGCTTAACTGCACAAGAGCGAGGGCTTACCTCAATGATCAGAAAAGAAAGCTTACGGAGAGCATTGATCCGGAAGCGGCTAAGGCGTATGCGCTTAACTGCGGTGAGATAAAGCGGCTCGAAAAAAATATCAGGGAATATGATGCAGTGACAGTGGTCATGCCGGCAGATGCAGGAAATGCGGAGGCTGATGCTGTGAATACTGCAGGCGCAGCCGGAGCAGCTGCAGCTGTGGCAGCGGCTGTTCAGGGCGGTTATGTTTCAGCAGACACGCGGGAAGATATGTCTTATGTATCGGCTGTGACGGCGGCAGCTGAGGACAGTAATGTACCGGCGGCAGGGCCGGAAGGCAAATCAGCTGTGGCTGACGTGACAGAGGAAGCAGAGGCAGCGAAGGCGGCAGCAGAAGCCGCAAGGTCAG
>DCHJ01000109.1 GCA_002314805.1 Lachnospiraceae bacterium UBA1755
TTCAAGCGGATAGGTCAGGAGTTTGCAGCCTTCATCAAGGCACCCCGCAAATGGGACCTTGTAATCCACGGTGAGAGAAGTCTGGGAAGGCTCTACCGCAAGGATGCGATGGCCTTTACCAGAAGAGAGTGGAGAGGTGTTAAGGATACCATCTATGACTTCGGGCAGTGGCTCAAGATGTGGGGCATGCTGCTTGGCACCTTTGGCAAGGCTCTCATCCCGGCACTTAATACTACGCTCCATTACAGATGGATGGTTTCATACATGTGCTGTGTATCCTTCATGGATAAGAATACTATAGGACAGAGGGACAGCGCGCTGAGGATGAGCCATACCATGATCTATGATATCTTCCGCTACGTATGCGAGAACCTGGTGTTCCTTGCAAAGGGAGATGCCAAGAACGGTAATTCACAGGAGCTCAACAAGAAGGTAGTCCTCATAGACGAGATGACCATGGGACAGATCATGGCGGGCTTCCCGGATCTGCTGGGAATCCCCTATCAGCTGATGCCGGTATTCCTTGTATCTGAGATCGATCAGCTGACCTGTGTACCGTACATTGATGCAGTAGAGAGCTTCGGACTTCCGGCTGATACCTGCCCGGTGCCTTCTTCTGAGTGCGGAGCACTTGTGCTTGATGCGCTCCCGCATCTGGGCAAATGCTTTATCTCAAGCTCGATGCCATGTGACGGTTCGGTAATGGCTTCTTCCTATATGGCAAGAAGATTCCCGGATCTTCCGGTATTCCATCTCTGCTTCCCGGTACGCTATGAGTATGAGGAGACGGTAGAAGCCGGCGCGGATGATATCAAGGCCTGCATCAGGTTCATCGAGGAGCAGACAGGAGCCAAGTGGAACTGGGATGCGTATTTCGCAGCAATGAAGCGCTTCAATAAAGAGACTGAGTACGAGCTTGAGAAATGGGATATCAACAAGACTGCCAATCCGCAGCTTATAGGACCTATATATGAGCTCTTCCGCAAGTGGAATTATGAGATGGACGGAGGGTGCGATCCGAGAGTGATCGGTACCTGCGAAAAGGTAAGCCGGATGATCAACAAGGCATACCTGAAGAAGGAAGAGCCGTGGCGGGGCAAGATGAAGTACCGCGGCATCGTATGGAGCTGTCCGGCACACTATTATGCCAATTTCTCCAACTGGATAGCCAACTGCTGGGGCGTTGACATCCTGGTAGAGATGGAATCACTCAATTTCACCAAGCCTATGGAGACGGAGGACAGGGAAGAGGCACTCATGGATCTGGCAAGGCTCTACGAGAGGATGGTAATGCGCCGCCATACCAACGGAGGATACCACAACGTAGTAAACGAGCTCTGGCGTCAGGTCGAGGAGTGGAATATCGATATCATCATCATGTATCAGAACGTAGCCTGCAAGAACATGGCGACACTGCAGGGCATCCTGGACGACCAGGCAAGAGAGAAGGGTTACCATATGATCTGGATCGAGCACGATCTTATGGATCCGAGGACAGTAAGCCGTAAGACGATGCGCGGCAAGGTCAATGAATACATGAGGACAGTTATGAAGGCAGAACCGGTCGATCCGTCCTTGGTGGAATTTGATGATGACAAGACATGGTGATCTGTGGAAACACTGATTTAATAATCATTTCCATCAGGATATTTTCTCAAATGTTACAATAGCAAGGCTATATTTGAGGATCCGGCAATAAATGGACATATTATCAGTGATTTTCTGAACAAAACGGCAGAAAAGACAAAACAGATATAAAAGACACGAAAGACAAAAAGACAAAACAGACGTAAATGATTACAGAGACCTCCATCGGTCTCAGAAACATGAATAAAGGAGAAGGGTTATGAAATACTTTGGCGGATGTGATGTAGGTTCAACATATACAAAGGCGGTGATCCTCGATGAAGAGGGAAAGATCGCAGCAAATACAACTATTAAGAGCAAGATCAATTCTGAAGAATCCGCAAGACTTGCAATGAAGGAAGTATGCGAACAGGCAGGGCTTAAGAGTTCGGAGGAGCTGACATACCTCATCGGTACAGGCTATGGCCGTAACAAGGTTCCTTTTGCTGATGAGAATATCTCAGAGATCAGCTGTCACGCAATGGGCGTACATGTGACTGATCCGTCAGCCAAGGCTATCATCGATATCGGCGGACAGGATGTAAAGGGTATCAGCGTTGATACCGACGGAACAGTAAAGAACTTTGCCATGAACGATAAATGTGCTGCAGGTACAGGACGTTTCTACGAGGCTATGGCAAGATCCTTTGAGATGACAACTCCGGAATTCAGCAAGCTCTCCCTTACAGCCAAGAACGTAATTCCGATCACAGCGCAGTGTACTGTATTTGCAGAGTCGGAGGTGATCACTCTCGTAGGAGAGGGAAAGCCTGTGGATGAGATCGCGGCAGGCATACAGATGGCAGTTGCCAAGAGATGCTTTGTAATGGCAAAGAAGGCAGGCGCTACGGACAGCATCACACTGACGGGCGGATGCGCAAAGAATGAAGGACTCAAGGCAGCCATCGAGCATGTGCTTAACCTTAAGGTCATCGAGTTAAAGACTGACCCGCAGCTCATGGGAGCTCTCGGAGCAGCAGAATATGCACGCCAGAAGGGCATGGCATAACACAGGAGGTCATTATGGGAGTATTACATGTAATATGGGTCATAGTTAAGATCCTGCTCATCATACTTGCGGTACTTTTCGTGATCTATTTCCTCAACCTGGACCAGAAGCTCATGGCCTGGTTCTATAAGCTGGTCAACAAGGTATTTGACCGTAAGAAGACGGATATTAAATTCTAAGTATGGAACTGTATGATAACGTGATCCGGCAGCTGTACAGTCTGCTGGAAAAGGAGATGCCGCGGCGCTATGGCTACGATCTTGAAAGGAGCTGGCCTGAAGCTGATGAGTTTGAACTGATCATGACAAGGGACGCTGCCTTTGAACTGGGAGGGAGCTCGCTGCCAACTGCCAACTGTACCTGTGTCACTTCGGATGATTCTCTGATCGATAAGGATGAAGTGCTTGTGTACGGCCGGGAACTTGGGGAGATAATCGGGGATGTGCCCTATGCCAGGATAGCGATACTGCGGGTGGGGGACGGGCTCGACAATGCCGGGGATGATTCGGAAGCCACCTTCAGAGCGATC
>DCHJ01000022.1:0-775 GCA_002314805.1 Lachnospiraceae bacterium UBA1755
TCTGTTACGTATACCGGAACGTGCTTTCTTCCATCATGTACGGCGATCGTATGGCCTACAAATGAAGGGAAGATAACAGAACGGCGTGACCATGTCTTGATAACTGTCTTCTGTCCTGACTTGTTGAGCTCATTGACAGCCTTCTCAAGTGAAGCGTCGATAAATGGTCCTTTCTTTAATGAACGTGACATATTCTTTCCTCCTCCCTCAATTATTTAGCAGCCTTGCCGTCACGGCGACGGACGATAAGCTTGTTGGACTGTTTATGCTTTGCTCTGGTCTTAAGACCAAGTGCAGGCTTGCCCCATGGTGTTGACGGACCCGGACGGCCGATTCCTGTCTTGCCCTCGCCACCGCCGTGCGGATGGTCATTGGGATTCATTACGGAACCGCGTACTGTAGGTCTCCAGCCCATGTTTCTCTTGCGTCCTGCCTTACCGTAGTTGATAAGTGAATGCTCACCGTTGCCTACGATACCGATAGTTGCGCGGCACTGGATCGGAACCATTCTCATCTCGCCCGAAGGAAGACGGAGTGTAGCATACTTACCTTCCTTGGCCATGAGCTGTGCTGCATTGCCTGCTGAACGTACAAGCTGTCCGCCCTTGCCCGGGTAAAGCTCGATGTTGTGGATCTGAGCACCTACCGGAACCTTGTCAAGCGGCAAGCAGTTGCCAACCTTAGCCTCTGCCTCGGGTCCGCTCATTACTTCCTGACCGACCTTAAGTCCGTCCGGAGCAAGGATGTATGCCTTCTCGCCGTCTGCGTAGCAGAT
>DCHJ01000022.1:852-15629 GCA_002314805.1 Lachnospiraceae bacterium UBA1755
CCGTCCTTGGCATTTCTCTTGAAATCAATGATCCTGTACTTTCTTCTTGATCCGCCACCGCGGTGTCTTACTGTGATCTTACCCTCGTTATTACGTCCTGCATTCTTCTTAAGTGATGCTGTGAGGCTTCTCTCAGGAGCTGACTTTGTGATCTCAGCGAAGTCATAACCTGACATTGCTCTTCTGGACGGAGTATAAGGGCCATACTTCTTAATTCCCATTTTGTTCTCCTTTTATCACGGATTAGTACCGTATAGTTTAATTAAAGGCCTTCAACGATGTCGATATCCTTGCTGTCAGCTGCAAGCTGTACAATAGCCTTCTTCTGCTTTGCAGTCCTTCCGACTGTCATGCCGCGGCGCTTCTTCTTGCCGTCGAGGTTCATTGTGTTGACCTTCTCTACCTTGGTCCCCGGGAACATCTTCTCAACTGCTTCCTTGATCATGATCTTGTTAGCTTCCGGATGAACCATGAAGGTATACTTCTTAGTTGCCATTCCTGCCATGCTCTGCTCTGTAAGTACAGGACGAAGCAGCACATCGTAATACTGAACGTTAGCCATTATGCATATACCTCCTCTATAGTATTGATAACCGACTTCTCTGCCACAACCGTGTCATACTTCAGGATATCGTATGTGTTGAGTGTGAACGGGGATGCCAGCTTAACACCCTTGATGTTTCTTGTAGAGAGCATTGTGTTCTTCTCTCCTTCAGGGCAGACAACAAGTGCCTTCTTCACACCCAGATTTCCGAGTGTCTTTGCCATCTTTGCTGTCTTGATCTCTGTCATTGCAAAATCATCAACGATCTTGAACTTGCCCTCTGCAACTCTGGAAGAAAGTGCGCACTTGAGTGCGAGTCTCTTCTCCTTGCGGTTAAGTGTGATAGTGTAATCACGCGGTACCGGAGCGAATACAACGCCGCCGTGTCTCCACTGAGGAGCTCTTGTCGAACCCTGACGTGCATGTCCTGTACCCTTCTGTCTCCAGGGCTTGATGCCGCCGCCGGAAACCTCGGCACGTGTCTTAGCCTTCTGTGTACCCTGACGCTTGTTGGCGAGCTGAGCAACAACTGCCATATGAAGGATATGCTCATTAACTTCTACGCCGAATACTGCATCGTTTAATTCTAACTTACCAACTTCCTTACCGTTGATATCATATACTGATACGTTAGCCATTTCGTTAATTCCTCCTTTCCTTCATCAAGCCTTTACTGTCTCTTTGAGAGTGATGAGGCCCTTCTTCGGTCCCGGAACCGATCCCTTTACAAGGATGAGGTTCTTCTCTGCATCAACTCTTACTACTTCAAGATTCTGTACTGTTACCTGTACTGCGCCCATATGGCCCGGCATTCCCTTGCCTCTTCTTACGCGGCTCGGATCTGATGATGAACCGTTGGAACCCTGATGACGATGGAACTTGGAACCATGTGCCATCGGTCCTCTGTGCTGGTTGAATCTCTTGATCGTACCCTGGAAGCCTTTTCCCTTTGAGATCGCCGTTGCATCGATCTTGTCGCCGTCGGCAAAGATGTCAGCCTTGATCTCGTCCTTTACGCTGTACTCAGCTGCGTTCTCAAATCTGAACTCTCTGAGGTAGCGTCCTACAGGATAAACATCCCTCTTGGAACCGTTAGCCTTCTCGATCACCTCTGACTCGATGCCGGCCTTTGCAAGCTGTCCGGCTACCGGTCTGGTAACGAGCTTTGCTCTGATGCTTCCGAATGCGACCTGGATCGCATCGTAGCCGTCGTTCTCAGCGGTCTTTACCTTGGTTACCACGCAAGGACCTGCCTGAAGAACTGTTACAGGGATGAGCTGACCAGCCTCGTTGAAGATCTGTGTCATGCCAACCTTTGTCGCAAGTATTGCTTTCTTCATTTTTCTCTCCTTCTTCCTACAGCGGAGCCCACAGCTTATCGCCTTGTACGGGGCTCATATTAGCAGAATTGATTTTTTGCTTTGTTACGTGTTCCTTACTTTGGATCTGCGGGATGCGCACCCGCAATTCCCGGTCTGCGAAGTTTATCTTGTCTTCATCTTAATGTCGACATGAACTCCTGCAGGCATCTCAAGTCTTGAAAGTGCATCGATGGTCTTCTCCGACGGAGCAATGACATCGATAAGTCTCTTGTGAGTTCTCTGCTCGAACTGTTCACGTGAGTCTTTGTACTTATGAACTGCCCTGAGGATGGTAACTACTTCCTTCTTTGTCGGAAGCGGTACCGGACCTGATACCAGAGCACCTGTCTTCTTAACAGTATCAACGATCTTTGCCGCAGAACTGTCAACGAGCTGATGATCATAAGCCTTAAGTGTGATTCTCATTACCTGACTTGCCATAAAAAAAGTCGCCTCCTTTTCGAACTTTTGGTTCAACAAGTGGTGACTGTACACATGCCCTTACACGCGTCCGTGAGTGTCGTATTATTTCCCACATCCCCGCATAATCCCGGCTTTTGTAATTTGCGTGAGTTTCCTTAATGGACTTGCGCTAAATACTCATTATGCTGTACAGTGACTTGTCGCCATAATGCTACATGACTTTCGCTCCACGAAGTTCCCTGCAGGCGCTTTGTACTTTTTTGTCACGCCAACAGCAATTTTCGCTTCCAAGCTATCTTGTCACAGCGTTGTCTACTATAACAGATTAATCGGTTTAGTGCAAGTACTTTTTTTGATTTTTTAAACTTTCCCGGGCGTGTCGCAAAACCGCGGAGAGCGCACCGGTTTTGATCGGATTCTTACCACAATATGTGGTGGTTTATGAACTGCGGGTGCGCAAGGCGGCGGCTTCTCTCTCTTCCCATTCGTCTTTCAGTATTGACATAATAATTATATCGATATATCCATCAGAGCGAAGGTACTCTTCTCTCATTATTCCCTCCATCACAAACCCTGACTTTTCGTATGCTGATATTGCCTGTAAATTATCGCACATTACTGTAAGAAATATTCTATGAAGCTTTAACTCACCGAAAGCATATCTCAGAATTAGTTTAGTAGCTTCCTTTCCGTATCCCCTGCCACGAGCCGATTCCTCTCCGATGAATATCCCATATTCTCCGCTATGATTTTTGTGGTCAATATTCTTTATAAATACTGTCCCAATATCCTTATACCGTTCATCGTCTCTGACAGAAATAATGAACTGAGCACACTTCCCGCTCTTTACGCAACGCTCATAGTAAGCAATATGCTGTTCCGCAGTGAGTTCATCCTGCGTGTACAGATACTTTTTGACTGAGTCCACATTGCGCCACTTTACGATATTATCAGTGTCACCCAGTTCTATTGTTCTTAAAGTCACTTCACCCATATACAATATCTCCAAACATAACGGGAATATACCATATTCATCTTGAATCAATGTATTACTGCGCAGCTGCATCATCGGCTGCTGCCTGATCTATTGACGCCTGTGCCTCTGCGGCCATTGCAGCCTGAGCTGCTGCATCATTCTGTGCGCTGATCACCGCAAGTGCCTCCTCATCCGTCGGATCATAATTCTGATCTCTTGGGATGGCCTGTGTGATCGCATCCTTCTCTACCGGTCCCTTGTTGTACTGCTCATTGTAGGTAATGACCGGAGTACCCAGCGGCACGTTTTTGTATATCCAGTTGGCATCGCAGGCTCTGAGCCTGATACATCCGCCCGAAACCGCATCATCGATGAAGTTATAATTGATGGCATCCAGAGTAAACGGATTTGGACTCTTGTAATAAAGGAGTGAATGCATCAGGAAGTTGCCTTTGAATCTTGTCAGCTTCTGACAATATACCGCTCCGGAGCCATCCTCGTCACCGTGCATGAACTTCCAGTCATACCTTGCATAGGTCTTGAAGGTGCCGATAGGCGTGTCCGGACCGCAGGATGTCATGAATGTCTTGTACGGGATGATGAATCCGCCGCCGTCAGGATCATTAGCCATGATATACATCGTGCGCGTAGCCTTGTTGTATTTAATATTGTAGGAACCCGGCAGTCCCATGATCGGCTCAAGATCCTTTACTATCGACCCGTCTGCGTCCAGATAATACTTATAGCCGTCAATATACTGCCAGCCCGATGCTGCATTGCCGTCTATGAAATAGTACTGCTTATCTCCAAGCCAGCCCCAGCCTGTGTAGGCGCGCCCGTCATATGTACCGTAATATGTATTGCCGTCCTGTGCGATATATACGCCTTCGTAGCCCTTGCCCTCCATAAGGTTCCTGCCGGAAGGCACCTGGCTCCCCTGAGGCTGGATCGATACTGCCAGCGCTACGATATATCTGTCAGTACCCATCGTACCTGTGATCTGACCGTTTTTTGCCCAGTCAAGGACAGTACCGTCGCTCATGACTACCTTATAATAGAGATCACCAAGTGTATCACAGTAGCCCTTCATACGGATCTGTACGGCCTGTACTCTTGTCCCGTCATCGTTGATCGGTGTGTGCTCCTTGGAATTGCACCATGCGCTCCATCCGTGGGCATCACTGTAGACTCTGTAATAATAGCGTCCCATACCCGCATGATCGCAGTACAGTCTCTGGAAGCCGTCCGGTGCATAGCAGTATTCCGTGGATGTGGACGGTACTCCATTGATGATCGGATCATTTGATCCGCTCTCAAATCTGTAATAGAGCATCGGCGTCATATCCAGGATTGGATCCTGAATAGCGCATACTCCAAGGCTGCCAAGACCCGCACCTGCTACTATCGCATCCAGATTGCCGGGGTGAGACTCGTAGGGTACCGAAACATAATTAGGTATACCGCCGCCTCCCCTGCCGTCGCCGGGACCTGCGAATGCGCAGATGCTGCCTGCAATGGTCATTACGGCTGCAGCCATGAATATTGCTATTGTCTTAAATGTGATACTTTTTCTCATGAAGTTCCTCCTCATGCTGTATATTATAAACGGTATGACCGGATGCAATATGCCGCAGCTGCGGCTGCAGTCAAAAGCATAGCATAAAGCATGAGGAAATACCATTGATGTCATGAAAGCGTAAGATAATGTAAAAATGCGCTTCGCTTTTTCATCACCTGACGATACCTTTCGGCGGGATCATTGTGCTTCGCTGCCGAGTTCAGCCAGATATCTTGCCAGCGCATCCTGCCACGCAGGAAGTCTCTTAAATCCTGCTTCGTCCAGCTTACTCTTATCCATTCTTGAATTATGCGGTCTTTTTGCTTTTGCGGGGAATGCGTCTGAGGATACCGGCGTGACCTTAACATTCATCCCGGCCTGCCTGAATATCTCCACTGCAAAATCATACCAGCTGATGGTTCCTTCATTGGTAGCATGGTATCTTCCAAACTTATCTGTCCGGATCATGTCAACCAACAGCCTTGCCAGATCGGGGGTATATGTTGGCGATCCTATCTGATCATTGACTACGGATACCGCGCCACGCTCCTTTCCCAGTCTCAGCATGGTCTTGATAAAGTTGTTACCATGCAGACCGAATACCCAGGAAATGCGGACAATGAAATAATCCTTTACCGTATTCTCTACAGCCAGTTCACCCTCATATTTTGCATGCCCGTATACATTGAGGGGTCTTCTGTCCATATCATCCGGCTTCCATGGCGCTGTACCCTCTCCGTCAAACACATAGTCGGTCGAGATATACATCATCGGGATATTCAAATCTGCGCATATGTCAGCAATATTCTGAGTGCCCGTGGCATTGATCCTGTGTACCAGCTCCGGTTCATCTTCCGCTCTGTCCACCGCCGTATGAGCAGCACAGTGAATGACCGCATCGAAAGGTGCCAGTTCATGCATCACTTTTTCTACTGAAGCTTTATCCGTGATATCCATTTCCTGAATATCCACTCCGATCGCCTCAACGCCCTGATTCTCACATTCCTGCATTAAATCGGTGCCTAGCTGTCCCCTGGCACCGGTAATAAATACCTTCATCGCTAAATCTTCCCTTATATTATCGATTTCAGGATCATATATACTCCGGACCACATACGTTCTGATTCGCTGATTCACAGTTTCACCGGTAATTGTGGCTGTCTTCAGCTGCCACAATGTACCTCAGCCGATCCGGCTGCGTATCAGATACTGTACTGCTTTGCAAAATAATTCTGATATTCTCCGGAGATGATATTCTCCCACCACTGCTTATTATTAAGATACCATTCTATCGTATCCTTAATACCCGATTCAAAATCATGCTCAGGTACCCATCCGAGTTCTTCGGTGATCTTTGTGGGATCCATAGCATATCTGAGGTCATGGCCGGGTCTGTCCGTCACGTATCTGATAAGCGACTCGGGCTTGCCCAGAGCCTTAAGGATAGTCTGTACTACCTCGAGATTGGTCTTCTCGTTATGTCCTCCGATGTTGTATACTTCGCCCTCACGTCCCTTGCGTACCACCAGGTCGATCGCCTTGCAATGATCCGTCACATAGAGCCAGTCACGTACATTCTCACCCTTGCCGTATACCGGGATCTCTTCATTGTTGAGCGCTCTTGAGATAACAAGCGGAATCAGCTTCTCCGGGAAGTGATATGGACCATAATTATTGGAGCATCTTGAAATAGATACCGGCAGTCCGTAGGTCCTGTGATATGCCTGCACAAACAGGTCTGCCGATGCCTTTGCTGATGAATACGGCGAAGACGTATGGATAGGTGTCTCCTCTGTAAAGAGCAGGTCCGGTCTGTCAAGCGGCAGGTCTCCGTATACCTCATCCGTGGATACCTGATGATACCTTTTGATGCCATACTTCCTGCAGGCATCAAGAAGCGTCGTGGTACCTGTCACGTTGGTACGCACAAAGATCTCCGGATCCGTGATAGATCTGTCTACATGAGATTCTGCAGCAAAATTGATGACCACATCCGGCTTTTCTGTCTCAAAAAGTCCGAAAATGAAATCCCTGTCTGCGATATCGCCCTTCACAAATTTATAATTAGGTCTGTCCTCGACGCTCTTGAGAGTCTCAAGATTGCCTGCATATGTAAGTGCATCCAGATTGATGATCTCATCCTGAGGATATTGATTAACTGCATACAGTACAAAATTTCCGCCAATAAATCCGGCTCCGCCGGTTACGATTATCTTCATGAATTATTTCTCCCTCTGATCTCTGTACTTTCCGTCCAGTACATCCTTCAGGTACTGGCCATACTCATTCTTCTTCATACTCTCATATGCGGCGAGCATTTCCCCTTCTCCTATCCATCCGTTGGAGAATGCAACCTCCTCAAGGCAGGCAATCTTGCGGTGCTGATGCTTCTCAACGGTATAGACAAAATTGGATGCATCGATAAGGCTTTCATGTGTGCCTGTATCCAGCCATGTGAAGCCGCGTGTCAGAAGCGTCACGTCAAGCTCTCCGTTTTCAAGATACATCCTGTTGAGATCGGTTATCTCCAGTTCACCTCTTGCTGACGGTTTAAGCGCCTTGGCATACTCAACTACTCTGTTATCATAGAAGTACAGACCGGTAACACAATAATTGGACTTTGGATGCGCCGGCTTTTCTTCAATGGAGACAGCTTTTCCTGTCTTGTCAAATTCAACTATTCCAAATCTTTCCGGATCATCAACATAATATCCGAATACAGTCGCGCCCTTTTCCCTGGATGCTGCTGCACGGACCATTTTAGTCAGACCATGACCATGGAAGATATTATCTCCCAGTATCATTGCACATGCATCACCGTCAATAAACTCCTCACCAAGGATAAATGCCTGTGCAAGCCCGTCCGGAGACGGCTGCACCTTGTACTGCAGATTGATACCATACTGATGTCCGTCACCCAGTAATGCTTCAAATCTGGGAGTGTCATCCGGGGTACTTATAATGAGAATATCCTTGATCCCTGCCAGCATGAGTACTGACAAAGGATAATATATCATCGGCTTGTCGAATATCGGTAATAACTGTTTGCTTGTTACCTTTGTTAACGGATACAGACGTGTGCCGGAGCCTCCGGCCAGTACTATTCCTTTCATTGCATTCCCTCCAGTTCTATTATCAAGAATCCTTAATATTTATCTTTCCTTCGTTGCTGTCATTGAATACTACCATCCTGTATGTATCATAAAAACTTCCATCGATCGCCAGTGCCTCATCGGCCAGAATAGCCTCCACGCGGAAGCCTGATTGTTTCAAAAGCTCTATCTCGTCGCGGTAGTTTGCAAAAACGTAGGAATATACCTTGTGCATATTCAGTTCTTTAAATGCTTTATCAATCAGCAGTTTGATTGCGATGGTCTGACTTTGACTGTTCCATTCCTGATCATCACTGGTAAAAATACACAGTTCACATCTGCGGTTCACCCTGTCGATATCCTTCAGATAAACTGTTGCAATCGGATAGGAGGCAACTCCGTAATCCTCATCAACACATTCGACAATATATTGCTGGTACTTACCAGTTACAACATATTCGTTGAAAAACCTGGCATTGGAGGCTTCCGTGACCACAGTTCTGTTAAAGCAGTGGCTGGACACACCGGGTGCATTTCTCCACTTTACGATATACTTTCCATCTTCAAGAGTAATCGGTCTTAGGTAAATCCTCATTTTCTTCTATACCTCCTGACTTCCCATGTATTTCCTGTAATCCGGCATACTCTGCAGGCCGAACAGCAACACTCCCACATAATAGATGATAATCATTGCCAGTATCCTTGCAAGACTGATTACAGGCGCGACACGGTTTATTTCCATACTTAACTCTTTATTAGTACCGGAATCACTGTATACAGCAATACTGTCAGCTTTGCATATCGGAAATACCTTTACCCTACCGGAATAAGCTTTTCCCGACTTCACGCAAACTTCCTGACCGTCCTTTCTACCAAGCATCACAGTAAACTGATCACCATCATTTGTACCGTTCTTTGCAGTTATCACTATATTGCAGATCCATGGTGTGTTTTCCAAACATATCTCAGTACCGGTATACGAATCCATTCTGGTATTTCTCTGTGGAGCAAAAACTGCAACACAAAACATGTGGTTTATCAAAACCACCTCTATGAAAACCGCACATAAAACCACGGCAATCGGTCTAAGCCATTTCATTTTTATCCCTCGAATAAACATTGTATTGACAAGCAGTCCCATTCATCAAATCATCCATTTAGGACATCCAGTAAAATGATCCATGATAAGACGTCCTACTGATTTTATTATCACTTCGAAATATACCCAATGTACGATTCAGTTACTTTTTTTGGATCTCCGTCCTTTACCACACGGCCCTTATCAAGCCAGATACATCTGTTGCAGAGAGAAATTGCAGTGTCCATACTATGTGTCACCAGCACAAGAATTCTGGATTCTTCCATTAGCTGTTTCATCCTGTCCTGTGCCTTCTGGATAAATGCGGCATCTCCCGCAGCAAGAGCTTCGTCCAACAGCAGGATGTCAGGGTGAATTGCTGTTGAGACAGAAAACGCGAGCCTGATAAGCATACCGGATGAATAATACTTAACCGGCATATTGAGAAAACTGCCCAGTTCACAGAACTCGGCTATTTCACCCATCTTACCCAAGATGCCCTCCGGAGTCTCACCAAGCATCAGTCCTCTAAGATAGATATTATCCCACCCGCTCTGTTCCATCTCAAAACCCGTTGAAAACTCAAACAATCCTGAGATTCTGCCATCAACTGTCATGCGTCCGGATGTAGGATGATAGATATTTGAGATCAGACGCAGCAGTGTACTCTTACCGGCTCCGTTATGCCCTACTACGGCAAGCCGCTCACCTTCTTTGATATCCAGACATATATCATTCAATGCATGTACAGTCTTTCCCTTGTTGAAATCAGAGAATCTGTTACTGCCCGGGATAATAATATCCTTTATTCTTTTTTCCCTGTTGACATTAAAAACCAAGTCAACGTGTTCAAGCAAAACTCGACTCATATGTTTTTCCTATAATAAATACACGATTTTCTTTCTGTTTCTGATCTGGACAAATGCTCCCACCAAAAAAACTGCTGCTGCCACTCCCACTGCTGCGACATAACACCGCCATCCGGGAATGTACCCCAGCATCGGTTTCCTTACTACCTCCAACATGTAATAAAACGGATTGATCAGATACACGAACTGATATCCTCTATCCTTCAGTATCTGCGCATCATATATGATCGGGGTCGCATAAAAAAACCCCTGCAGAATCAGGCTCTGCATTGGTGCAAAATCTCTGAAATTCATATTGATAACACTGGTAATATTTGCCAGACCCCATGAAAAAAAGTACATTATCAGTAAACCCGGAATACACATCAGCATCTTGGGACCAAATAGATTAGGTTGGAAAAACAAATACACACAAAAAAAGGCAAGTATACTGTATGACAGTGTCAAAAAATTGGTAAGCACAGTCCTGAGCGGAAAGATGTATGTGGTGACTGTCGATTGCTTGATATAACTCTCCGCTGCTGTAAATGTCATCGTGGCATTGTCTGCCGTGCCAGACATGAACACCCATGGATTAAGTCCCGCAAAAATCATCGGGATCAGAGTCTGCGGAGAAGTCCCGAAAAGAATACCATATACTCCTCCTACAACCGCTGCTAGACCCAGAGGTGTCAGAACCGACCACAGCACACCCAGCCTGGACCGTCTGTACTTGCCCATCAAATCCCGCTTGACCAGGCTGATCAAGACATAACGGTATTCAAATATCTCCGAAAAGTATTGTTTCAAAACTCTACTCCTTTATAAAAGCCTTCGCAAGGATACCTTTGCACAGGCAGACAGTCGGCATCCTTTATTTTACAAATTCATTTGTCAGCCGCGCGATCTCTGCAACATCCTCATCTGTAAGCCACATATGCAGCGGCAAAGTAATAATATGCTCACTCAGATTCCTTGCCCTCGGGCATGTTCCTTCTGCATATCTGTACATCTTATATTCAATATTGTCTCTGTAGTGGACTCCGCAGTTGATATCGTGCTTATGGAGCTCATCCATCAATGCCTCTCTGTCGGGAACAGCTATCTCGTAAATATGATAGGAACATTCATCCGGATAAGGCGCTCCTATGATCTGAATCCTGCCATTATCTTTAAATGCTTCATTGTACATATTTACTATCTGGCGGCGTCTTGCATTATCCTCATCAAGATACTTGAGCTGTACAAGTCCTATTCCTGCCATGATCGCATTTCCGTTGTACTTGTAACCTACATTATCCACATCATACTTCCATGCGTAGGTGCCTGTATTGGATCTTGCATATGTATCCTTGTTGATACCAAGCCATGCCAGCTGTCTGCATACCTTGTCATCTTCTGCGTCCCTGAAGCATATCATTCCGCTGTCTCCTGTAGGAAGGTTCTTCACAGCCTGGAATGAATATACAGTCACATCAATACCGTCCCATGTACCCGGACATACGCCGTTAACACGAGTTCCTGACATATGTGCAGCATCCAGGATCAGTCTCAACCCATGCTTTTTACACACTTCAATTATTCTTTCCAGCTGTCCGACGCGGCCGCCATAACCCACAAAAATGACTGCCCTTGTCCTTTCATTGATCTTCTTCTCAACATCATCCGGATCAAGGCACAGATACTCATCCACATCTGCAAAGGTGACATGCAGGTTCTCGTACAATACCGCATGGTTAGTTGAAACGAATGTGATCGGAGTGGATATTATCTCATCTCCATCCTCCCATCCGTATTTTTCTTTTAATATCTTGACCGCCAGATGCAGACCTACCGTATTAGAATTGATAAAGTATGCATTCTCATGTCCTGTATATTTTTTCCACGTCTCCTCAAACTGAACCGTTTTAAATCCCATTCCGGTCCAGCCCATCTCAAGGCACTCTCTTACCTCTGCCATACATTCATCAACATGAAATTTTGGTTTTAATACTTGAATTGCCATACCCGTTTCCTCTCTTCAATAAGCTTTCCTTTGTACAATATAATTACAAACCTTTTTTCTGAGGCCTGATAATCCCTCTGCTTCCAATACTGCCTTTGATACCAGGCCTACATAAATGACTCTGTCCCGATAATGCCTTAGCCTATTACTCTTCACTTTGATTTCTTTCTTTTTACACCCGGTGATCATCTCAGGGATATTCTCTGAAAGCTTTTTCCAGATGTTCTCTTCAGACTGTCTCTCAAGCAGATCCTTCTGTGCCGCCTCCACCATACTTTCAGACTGTTTCCGGTCAACTACTGCCCTGATAATAGCCTTGCTCCAGCTTTCCGTACCCTCGTCGACCATATATCCGTTGCATCCGTCGCGCACTACCTGCCTGTAAGGTTCAAGGTTAGAATAAATGCCGCATATCCCAAGTATCGAATACTCGATATACTTATTATAGTACTTGTGATTCATGAATGAATTATCATGCAGTAATGCAAAGCCGTATTCATATCTCTGAGCGGATACGTACTTCCTGTACTTCTCAAGCGGCATGGTATCACAATACCTGAATCTGATATTCTTTATGTCCTCGCTGATTCTGGGATGCACCCCTATGAAATCTATCTGAATCCGGTCTCCGTATGTCCCGTCTATCTCCCGCAGAGCAGGCAGCACGATCTCCTCAAAAAAAACTCCGTGAAAGCATCCCGCCGCATAGACAAACTTTACCCGTTCATTATCGGATTTGTCCGACGGTTTGCAATATATCCTGTCTACTATTGTATCCATCTGAACTGCCCGTCCGATATGATGCTCCGCAGCCAGCTTCTTTGCCAGCCTGTAATTGGGTGAGACAACCACGTCTGCCATTTTCAGAGCTTTTTTGAGATATCCGTGGATCAGCGGATTCTCCGCTTTGGAATAAATATTGAGCAGATCATCATCGAAGTATACAAGTATCAATCTTCCTGATCCCTTGATTGATGCTTCCAAACTGACAGTCATAACATCACTGGGTCTGATGAGCATAACTATATCTGCTTCATCTACATCTTTCTTATTGACCTCCCTGATATTTCTGAATAAATACTCAATATTTCCATATTCTGAGATTATCCCTATTGTCTCCCTGACAATACTGACTGTCGGCATATTTGCTTCATATACACACAAAAGCTTTGATTTTTTCATATTTTATCCAAAATATATTCTGTATTATTTTCAAATGAATATCGGACAAGCACTTCTTCGTCCACCGGAACTGACGGAGTATCCAGAAAATCACTGATCCCGTCCAGATCATCCTCACCCAGAATAAAATAACGGCTCTTGTCATACAGCTCGGAATCCTTTATCCATCTGTTATTGGTTATTTCCTTGACTCCGTAATAGCATACTTCCAGATCTCGCCATGTGATGCTCCGCTGATTTTCCGGCATGATATTGACGATCGCCCTGCTCTGTGATAACAGCTGCAGATACTCCTGATATGTGATAACCGGCTTATAATATTTCTTTTTTAAGAGCATGTAGCTTCTGTCCGGACATATCCTTACATACGTCTTCAGGCCACTCTTTTCCAGCCTTCTCTGAAGATCGAATATCTTATCTGCCCGTCCCTTATCACGGCCCACATACAATATATCGATTGATTTCTCTGTCTTCGCCGGAGGCCTCAGTATCTCAAAAAAGCCTATTCTATTCAGGTTCATACCGTATTTTTCAGCATCATCCGGGTCATATGTCCACAGGGATATCCTCTTGTCCAGTCCGCGCGGATCAAAGAGCCTGCCCGCCCGGTTTTCGTACTCCAGTGCTATCCCGGCATCCGGCTTCTCCTTCAGGACCCAGTTGAGATAATCCATGGTAATCAGTGGCTCCCGGATAATAATCTTTTTTTCACCATGATCCCTGAGTTGTGGATTATACCAGATCGTCCTGAACGGGAGTTTAAATCTGAACCAGAGTTCACGGACGCATCTCAGGATAAGACCGAGTTCACGGTACGGAGTGATTATTCTGTACCCGTAGCTCTCTATTGCATCATAGCAATAATCATTTTTCATCCTTGTTCTTATGAACAATACTCCGTCCTTCATATATCTGTCTTATTCGCTCCAAAACCTTACTTTGGTCATACTTCATCACTGTATCCATGTTTCTTTGGATCTCCGGTCCTGTATCATCGGCAAAGCATTCCTTTATCTTCTGAGCCAGAGCCTGTGCATCACCCGGAACAAAAAGCCTTTCCGGAGCTATCAGTTCTCTGCTGCCTCTGACATCAGAGGCAATGACCGGTATTCCCGAGGCCATCGCCTCCATGACTGATACCGGCAGTCCTTCCTGAAATGAGGCCTGAATATAAAGATCCGCATTACCGTACAGCTGAGCCTTATCACTGATATATCCCGGCATGGAGACATTCTTTTCCAGTCCCAGGCCGACTGCTCTCTCCTTAAGGACTTTCTTAAGTTTTCCGTCTCCTGCGATCACAAGCCGGATATCTCTGTCCTGCAGCAGTCCAAGTGCATCCATGATCGTCTTATGATTCTTCCTCTTGATCAGTTCTCCTACCGTAAGTATTATTTTCTGCCCGCTGTACTGCCTGTTATCCCCCGCGATATTCCTGATCCTGCTGAATGACTCACAGTCTATACCAATACCCGGAATATATTCCACTGTCCCGGCATTCATCCTTGCCTTAGCCAGTGCATAGTCCTCTTTATTGATCGTGATAAGCACATCCGTAAACCTTGAGCAATACTTCTCGATCGGGTAGTATATGATCCAGTTAAAAAGCGGCGCCCCTTTGTAAAAATGAAATCCGTGCACAGTATAGAACACCATTGTGCCATTTCTTCTGGCAGCTCTTGCGCACAGCCTTGTCAGAAATCCTCCCAT
>DCHJ01000022.1:15692-20836 GCA_002314805.1 Lachnospiraceae bacterium UBA1755
TTGCCTGCAGTGATGTTATCCTTATTTATTGGATTCCTTGCAATCGGAATGTCATAATATCTGTCTATATACGGAATATCCGGTCTGTCATGACCGGAATAGTCATTACCGGCGGCGACATCAACCTCCCAGCCCATTTCCGAAAGCATCCTGATCGTCGGGATATGAAACTGCATGATATGCTTTTTTACAACAGTCGCAACTATCAGGACTCTCTTTGCCATTATTTCTTTATACCCTCTGTGCTTTCCTTCCTGAACAGGATCTGCGGTGTCATAAAGATAAGCTTTATGTCCAGCAGAATGGAATAATTCTCAATATACAGCAGGTCCATCTTGAGTTTATCATATGACGTAGTATTGTACTTGCCGTAAACTTGTGCATATCCGGTAAGACCACCCTTGACCTTTGTCCTGAATGCAAACTCCGGCATTGTCTTTTCTATCTCTTCCTTCAATTCACGTCTCTCGGGGCGTGGCCCCACAATACTCATATCCCCCTTGAGAATATTTATCACCTGCGGAATCTCATCAAGTCTATGCCGTCTGAGGAAGCGCCCGACCTTTGTTATCCTCGGGTCATCCTCTTCGGCAAGCACCGCTCCGGTGTTCTTCTCGGCATCCACTATCATGCTCCTGAACTTTATCATGTCAAAGTCCCTGTCGCTGATCGTGACCCTGCTCTGTCTGTAAAACACCGGGCCGCCGTCTTCCAGCTTGATTGCAACAGCAACAGCCAGGATAATCAGCGAGCAGGGGATCATCGCCATTGCAGACAGAATAATATCCATCAGACGCTTAAAAAAAGCAGCTTCATACCTGATTCCGTATCCGTCAACCAGACTTAAAGGAGTATCAAACAATGTGAGCGGCTCTGCGCCCCTGATCAGCACATCAGTGATATGAGGTACCATATATGTCCTGATACAATTCTCATAGCAATACTTAAGCAGCTCATTTCTCCTGCCCACAGGAATATCATTAAGAATTACCGCATCGTGACAGCGGATTCTTTCTCTAATGAAATCATCATCCGCATCATGCTGTATTATTTCTGATATCAGATACTTGTCACTTCTGGAATTGAATTTCTCCACTATCTCCAGAGCATTATCTGCTCCATATATGAGAACCATGTTCCTTCTAATGTAGTTCTTATGATAAATGACCGTGAAGACATATGAACATATCGATGCAAGGACTGCGTCTGCTATGGTCAGGATCAGCAGCGGTACAGGAGTGATCATCTTATTTGCGATCAGGCAAAGCTGAAAATACGTAAGGGTATTAACCAGCAGCAGGGATATCCCCTGCGAGACTGCAAGATCAACAATTTTCATATTACCGATATTAAAGCTGTCGCAAACGCGGAACACCAAAAAGATCAGCACAACATAAATGCCAACCAGAACATACTTTCCGCGGTAAGCATACCCGCTCACCCCCATCAGGTCTCCGAACTGTCTGAAACAAAAATAATAAATCAGGGCAAACAGAATAATTTCCGCAAGTCCTTCAACAATACGAAGCGTATGTTGTTTTCTATCGCGCAAATCCACTCCCGTATTATATCAAAAAAGCACCCGCCAATAAAAGCTTTGGGTGCTTTTGAATCCTATATTTAAGAAAGTCGAATACTCATCTTAATAAAGATGTAAGTTTTCAATATCGTAAGGCGTTGTCACCTTGATATTACGCGGATCTCCCTCCGTCAGCCTGGCATCCACTCCGCTCATACGGGATACTGTCTCCACATCATCAGTGATATTCATCCTGCCGATTGCTTCCCGCGGCAGACTCATCAGCTTCTCGTAGGACTCCCTCAGCAGACCATACTTAAAGCACTGTGGTGTCTGCATGGCACGCAGCTCTGAGCGGTCAATAAGCTCTCCGTCCACGGTACGTATCGTATCTGTCACCGGCACCGCAGCAGCCGCAGCTCCGCAGTTCTCGGCATCCCGGATCACCCTCTCGATCACATCCGCCGTTATGGCAGGCCGTGCTCCGTCATGGATCATGATTACAGAATCATCCGTTATCCTGCTGTCGTCGATCGCTGCGACAGCCCTGACAGCATTATATACCGAATCATATCTGTGCTCGCCCCCCGCGATCACCATGGCCCCGAAGCCTTCGGTTGTCTCAACACACTCCCCCGGCACCACAAGAATAATATGCTCCGCATAAGGTCTGAATGCTTTGATCGCATAGTAATACAGAGGATGGCCTGCAACCACCGCAAACTGCTTTCTGGCACCAAATCTGGTCCCGCTGCCTGCGGCAACAATTATAGCTATCATGCTCATACCGTACTCCAATCTGACAATTTCGCACCTTGGTTACAGTCTTAGTCCCGGCACAGCATTCAGATCCCACCCGGCAGACTTTCCTTTTTTATACTCATAATATCCCGCGCTCGCGATCATTGCCGCATTGTCCGTACAATATATCGGTGACGGATAATAAAGCTCAATGCTGCGCTCCCTGCAGGCTCTGTCCATCTCTGCCCGCAGTGTGGTATTTGAAGCCACGCCTCCGGCCAGAGCGACCTGCCTGTATCCATACTCCCGTGCCGCATCCATCGTATGCTCAACCAACACATCCACCACCGCTTTCTGGAAGCTTGCCACAAGATCAGCCCTGTTGATCTCCTGTCCCATCATCCGAGCATGGTTCTGATAATTAAGCACTGCCGATTTTAATCCGCTGAAGCTGAAATCATACGGAGCATCTGCGACCTTAGCCTTAGGGAATACAATAGCATCTGCATTTCCAAGCCGCGCCTCCTTATCTATCTTAGGTCCCCCCGGATATCCCAGTCCCACACTGCGGGCGACCTTGTCAAAGGCCTCACCTGCAGCATCATCCCTGGTCCTTCCGATGAATTCATACTCCCCGTAATCCTTCACCACCACAAGATCGGTATGTCCGCCCGACACTATCAGACACAGAAAAGGCGGCTCCAGATCAGGGTGCTCCAGATAATTGGCCGACACATGTCCCGTGATATGATTTACAGGAATAAGAGGTTTTGCGGATGCGTATGCCAGCGCCTTGGCAGCCGCGACTCCCACAAGCAGCGCCCCCACAAGTCCCGGCCCGTATGTCACAGCTATCGCATCGATATCCTTGAGAGTCATTCCTGCATCGGCGAGCGCCTGCCTGATGACCGGATTGATATTCTCGATATGCTTGCGTGACGCGATCTCCGGCACCACGCCACCATATTGCGTATGTATAGCTATCTGAGACGAAATGACATTGGACAGCACCTCCCTGCCATCCCTGACTACTGATGCAGCCGTCTCGTCACAGCTTGATTCTATGCCTAAAATATTCATCGTACTTTTGCTCCGGATCTCCTGATACCAGGACAGCATCTTTTTATTTATTACACCATTACACGTTATGGATCAGTCCTGCTGCCGATCCTCATACCCGATATCCCTGCTCCAGCCATCCTTTGCGGCTCTGGCTCTTGGGAATATCTTTAATATCTCATCCATGTACTGCTTCGGATTGACCATGCTGGGCGAATAATGCGTAAACCACAGCTCCCTCGGCTGAGCCTGCGCCGCCAGCCGGGCCGACTCCTGCATCGTCATATGCTTATAGCCCCTGGCCTTGGCTTCCTTATCCTCCTCGCCGTACATGCCCTCACAGATCATAAGATCCGCATCAGCTGCATATTCCGCGATGACCGGCACCGGTCTGGTATCCGTACAATACACCACCTTTATGCCCCGCCGGTCCTCACCCATGACCATATCCGGAGTATAGGTCACTCCTGTCTCCTCATCCGTCATAGTCTGTCCGTGCTGGAGCCTGTTCCAGAACCTGAGCGGGATGCCCAGCTCCTGAGCCCTGAATCTGTTAAACTCTCCCTTGCGGGGTATGCTAAGCGCATAACCATAGCATGGTATATTATGATTTACACGGTATGCATCAATAACGTACGGTCCAAGCTTAAGCTGTTCCCTGTCCTCAGAGAGCTCATAAAACTTAAGCTCAAAGGGCAGCTCAGGTGCGATCACTCTTAAAGCTCCCACCACCTTCTGCAGCCCCTTCGGTCCCACCAGGATGAGGGGGGAAGTCTTCTCCGCATTGCCCATGCTCAGCAAAAGACCCGGCAGACCGCTGATGTGATCTGCGTGGTAATGGGTAAAGCATATGATATCAATGGGCTTGGGACTCCATCCCTTTTCCTTCATGGCTATCTGCGTGCCTTCGCCGCAGTCAATAAGAAGGTCCATACCCTCGCACCGGGCCATCATTGAAGTAAGCCATCTCTTGGGCATAGGGAGCATACCTCCCGTACCCAGCAAACATATATCCAGCATTGGTTATCTCATTTCTTTTTTAATATCATGATTATCGCATCTTCATCGGGGCTTGAGTAATATCTTTCCCGTCTTGCGAATTTCTCAAAGCCGTACTTCTCATACAGCCTTATCGCAGGTTCGTTGGATTCCCTGACTTCAAGGATGATCTGCCTGTAGGGCTCGCACAGGATACGCTCCATGAGCTTTCCGGCATAGCCCTTTCTCCGGTATGCCGGAGATACGCACAGAGACATCAGATCCACGTCACCTCCGATATCTCTGGTGTTGATATAGCCTGCTACCTTCTCATCCTCCTCCAGCACAAATATCTTATCGTAGCTGTTGGAAAACATATTGGAAATAAGTGCCTCTGACCATGCATCTGTAAAGCATTCCTTTTCCAGCGCGCTTATCGCATCCATATCGGCGTCCTGCGCCTGTCTGATCCACATATTTCTCTCCTGCTCTGCCTTCCGGGCTGCCCTATTGAACCGTTATCAGCTGCTCTTTTTCTGTATTGCCTGCGCCGCCGTACTGACCGGGCTTACCATGCCTGTCTCAGGCATTTTACGGCTGTCTTTCTGATCTATCCTTCCGATCTGTCCTGCGGAACGTTTCTGTCTCTGCTCCGGCTTTACTGACCCGATTTTTCCTGCTCTTCCTTCTCCCTCTCTGCCTGTGATTTGCGCAGATAATCCGGAGCAAAATCATCAGCATTCATGGGAGCTATCGTCATGGCAAGTGAAGCCACTGCGCCTGCACGCTGTCTGCTGAAGCATGCCGGAGCGTAGCTATGCCGCACCCGCAATTCATCCTCTATCTG
>DCHJ01000022.1:20896-28529 GCA_002314805.1 Lachnospiraceae bacterium UBA1755
ATGCCGATAAGCTCATGCATATCAAGCGCCACAGCCCTGCCGTCAAGTTTGGTATAGACCTGATTGCGGCGTGCATCCATGATGGGGATTACAAGCTTATCCGTGGGACCTGCCCCGTGGATCATGGCATCCAGAGTGGGTACGGCAATGAGCGGCCTGTCAAGCGCAAGGCACAGTCCCTTGGCCGTTGCCGCACCGATACGCAGCCCTGTAAAGCTGCCCGGACCTGCAGAGACCGCTATGGCATCAAAGCTGCCGGGATCTGTCTCCGTACGCCTTATGATCTCATCCACCATGGGCAGGAGTGTCTGCGAATGTGTGAGCTTAGTGTTGGTTGTATATTCTGCTATCAGGATATCGTCCTCTGCAATGGCTGCCGATGCAACCAGACCCGAGGATTCAAGAGCAAGTAATTTCACGGTATTCCATTCCTTTTTCCGGATTCTTTCTGATCACTATGTGACGGGCATCTGCGGGGATGCAGTCCGGTATCTGTGAAGCCCATTCGATGAGGGTCACGCCCTGTCCGAAGAAGTATTCTTCATAGCCCAGCTCGTCCATCTCCGACTCATCCTCGATACGGTATACGTCGTAGTGATACAGCGGCAGACGCCCTGATTCATAGATATTCATGATGGTGAATGTGGGGCTCGTGATCGGTGATGTGATCCCCAGTCCTTGTGCAAAGCCCTGAGCAAACACGGTTTTCCCTACTCCAAGATCACCATCCAGACAGATGATGTCACCCGGCCGTACCTCTCCCGCCAGTTTCTTTGCGTATGCGATCGTATCTTCTACACTATATGAATCCATGGTCTGCTGTTATTATTACTTCCTTGTCGTCGTAAGTGAATTACTCGGATACAAGTAACCGAGAATTCCCGCCTTTTATCTTAAAATATGTGAAGCAACATCTGGTATCCTCTGCACGATGCAGGGGCCTGATCTGCCGGCACTCGCATGAAAAAAGCGGCTGCCGGACCGTGGGTCAGTCTCAAAACAGCATAGTCAGAGATATCCTCTTCTTCTGCAGATCGACCCCGAGTACCTTGACATCTACTATATCTCCGACAGAGACCACCTCAAGCGGATGCTTGATATACTTATTGCTCATCTGCGAAATATGGACAAGTCCGTCCTGATGCACGCCGATATCGACAAATGCGCCGAAGTCTATTACGTTGCGGACCGTCCCCTTAAGGATCATCCCTTCCCTTAAGTCCTTCATCTCCAATACATCTGTACGCAGGATCGGTGCCGGCATGTCCTCACGCGGATCTCTGCCCGGTTTCTTAAGCTCCCTGGCTATATCGTCAAGTGTGATCTCTCCCACTCCGAGGCGGTCCATAATGGACTGCCTGTCCTCTCCTGCCTGAAGTGCTCTTGCTGCCTCATAGCTCTCAGGATGAACGCTGGTCGCATCCAGAGGCTCCTTTCCTCCCACAATACGCATGAAGCCTGCGCACTGCTCAAAGGCCTTGGGACCGAGTTTTGGAACCTTGAGGAGTTCTTTTCTTGATCTGAATCTTCCGTTACTCTCGCGGTAATCAACGATGTTCTTAGCAAGTGCCTTATTGATACCGGAAATATACTGTAATAATGATACACTGGCTGTATTAAGGTCTACTCCTACCCTGTTAACACAGTCTTCTACTACTGCTCCCAGCGACTCACCAAGCTTCTTCTGATCCATATCGTGCTGATACTGCCCCACGCCGATCGCCTTGGGATCTATCTTTACAAGCTCTGCCAGCGGATCCTGAAGTCTTCTTGCCATCGATGCCGCCGATCTCTGACCCACATCAAAATTGGGGAACTCTTCTGTCGCCAGCTTGGATGCCGAATACACAGAGGCCCCGGCTTCATTGACGATGACATAGGGCGCCCTGATGCCATCGGCAATAACCTGCTCGGACTCGCGGCTTGCTGTACCGTTGCCCAGCGAGATGAGATCGACCTTGTACTTTCTGATCATGTCATTGATGATCTTCTGTGATTCCGCGATCCTGAACTGGGGCGCTGTCGGGTAGATGACCGTGGTATCAAGGACCTTGCCCGTATCATCAACTACGGCGATCTTACAGCCCGTCCTGAATGCTGGATCCCAGCCGAGCACGGTCTTGCCGGCGATCGGAGGCTGCATAAGGAGCTGATTGAGGTTCTTGCCAAATACCTTTATAGCTCCGTCCTGAGCCTTTTCAGTGAGGTCATTACGGATCTCCCTTTCAATAGCAGGCTGGATCAGCCTCTTGTAGGAATCCGCAACCGCAGCCTTAAGTATCTCCGCAGTCCTGATATTGCCGGGATTGGTGATGGTATATTTATTGAGGACACGGATGATATCCTCATCCGGTCCCACGATATCAACCTTGAGGACCTTCTCGTCTTCTCCGCGGTTGACAGCCAGTATACGGTGACCCGGGCATTTGCTTACAGCTTCACTGTATTCATAATACATCTCATAGGTCTTGTCCGGATCAAGAGAAGCATCCTTAAGAGAAGTCTCGATAAGTCCGTAATTATATGTAGCATTACGTATCGCCTTACGGTAATCCGCATTATCAGATATGTTTTCTGCAATGATGTCCGAGGCTCCCTGTATAGCCTTGGCATCTGCCGCATCCAGCAGCTCATGCTTTGCCGGATCCTGCTCCATGATCTCAAGTGCAAGCGGCTCGTAGCCTGCCTCCTTTGCTATCATTGCTCTTGTACGCTTCTTAGGTCTGTACGGTCTGTACAGGTCATCAACGGCAACAAGTGTAGTGGCAGAAAAGATGGCCTCCTTAAGCTCATCTGTCAGTTTGCCCTGTTCAGCAATGCTTGCTGCCACCTGTTCCTGCTTCTCCTGCAGATTTCTCAGGTACTTGAGTCTTTCGTCCAGGTTTCTGAGGGTCTCATCGTCCAGTGAGCCTGTTACTTCCTTACGGTAGCGGGCTATGAACGGGATGGTATTGCCGTCATCGATAAGACCTATGGCTGCCTCAGCCTGGGTGCTTCTGATATTAAGTTCTTCTGCTAAAATTTTGATAATGTCCATACAGCGTATTGTACCACATTTATTGAGTTCAGTGGGAAAATATGCGTAAACTCATCTATGCCGGTCAATTCTGCTCCGGAATGGTCAGTACTGCAGCTGTGCCGAATCAAGCCCCGGCTTAAGAAGAACAGTGTCTATATGAATATATACGAACCGCGGCTTTTGACCAGAGCGTTACTGATAAAACCGGAAGTATCTCCGATATGCGCTTCCGATGGCAATGTGGTATGCAAAGTCTATGCACGGACGAATCGTAATTTTTGCGGGATATCTGCGAAATCATAGCGGAATCATAGTTTTCATTCAGATTGATAAAAAAAGTGCTTTATGCTAAAATGACTTTGATTTAATTTGTACTTTAATTCAACGTCGTTTTTTTTGCTGTTGGAGGGATTATGGACTATATAAGCCGTGAATTAGAACGCAAATTTTTAAAAATGAATAAGGTATTTAAAGTGGTCCTGGTTACCGGTGCAAGGCAGGTTGGAAAATCAACTATGCTGAAGCATTTGGCCCGAAACACCGGCAGGACCTTTGTCACAATGGATAATATGAGGAACCGGGACCTGGCGCACCATGATCCCGAGTTGTTTTTTCATACGTTTAAGCCGCCTTTACTGATCGATGAGGTTCAGAAGGCACCTGAACTTTTTGAGTATATCAAGCAAATATGTGATAACACCGAAGAGACCGGTCTGTTCTGGCTAACAGGATCTGAAAGCAGAAAGCTGCTGAAGAATGCCGGAGATTCTCTTGCCGGCAGAGTCTGCGTAATGAAACTATACAGTCTTTCTCTGAAAGAAAAATCCGGAATAACTTCGATCCCGGATATTAAGTATACCTATGAGGATCTGACACAAAGAGAAAGTTTATTGCCTAAATATGATATAAATCAAATCTATGAACATATCTGGAAAGGCGGAATGCCTGCATTGTCAGGATTTGATGCTGAGCAGATGAATAGTTACTACTCATCATATATAGAAACATATCTCATGCGTGATGCAGTGGATGACAATGGGATATCCGACACAGAGGCTTTCAGGAGAGTGCTTACGGCTTGTGCTGCTTTTATTGGGAATCTGGTAAATTATTCAGACATAGCCGCCGCAGGCGGAGTCAGTGTGCCTACGGCAAAGAACTGGATCAGAATACTGCAGACAATGGGTATAGTATTTTTGTTAGATACATACTCAAGCAATGAATTAAAGAGATTAGTAAAGACCCCAAAGCTGTATTTTTGCGATACGGGTCTGGCGGCATATTTATCCAGATGGACCAGTAAAGATGTACTCATGAACGGTGCTGCAAGCGGACATTATTTTGAGAACTATGTCATCGGCGAACTGCTCAGGAATAATGCTTACGGGGAAACAATGGTCAACATGACATATTTCCGGGATACTAACCAGAAAGAGATCGATGTGATTATTGAGGAAAATGGTGTTCTTCATCCCATAGAGATCAAAAAAGCCTCAAATCCCGAGAGAAAAACAGTAAAAACATTTGATGTATTAAAAGCATCGGGTAATGAAATTGGCAAAGGGCTGGTCATCTGCATGACCGACAGCACTTTTCCTATTGATGAAAACAATTATATGATCCCTGCATCGATACTATGAACCGGCATATCATCAAAAACCGGAGTACCCGTTTCCATGATATATGTCCACTCAGAGTGTCTTGCTTATCCGGGATATTTTTGTTAAAGTATGGGATATGAAAAATATGAGTAAACCGGCATTGTTTTTTGCCATTGCAGGAATCATCTGCAACATTCTGATCGTTAATATAGGTGGGATCCCGGTAAGTATTCCTCTCGGGATCTTCGGGATAGCCTTTTCTATACTCTGCAAGGATGCGGATACCAACAAACTTACCTCACGGGGAAAAGCCGCGCTGATCCTGTCGATCATCGCGCTTGTTTTCGGAATGCTGATTTTTATCATCGCCATATCAACCGCATACATCCTGTCTGATCCCGAAATGAGCAGGGCTGTTATTGATACTATTAAACCCGTTAAAGATCAGCTGCCGGAAAACATGCTGCAGATGTTTGAGAAGGCCGGGATATCGCTGGACTAATTTACCGCATGTCATACATGATACTACAGCAGGAGGGCGGTCGTCCGACCGTCCTCCTGCTGTGTTATTTCGTATCGGAGAAATGCTGATCTTAAACGATCCGCTTCTGTCATATTCACACACGTACACAAATTTGGTTCCGTCAGGTTCAGCCCTGTGCCGCCGGAGTTGTCCTCAGCACATCCGCGATAACTGCCGCTGCCGTAGGAAGCTTGCCCGCTCCCGGTCCGTAGTACATGGATTTGCCCATGTATTTTGATTCAACAAGGATCGCATTCATTACATCGCTCACCGCATACAGCTCATTATCCCTGCCGATAACAGTCGGCTTTACTGATGCCCTGAGCCCGTCCGGAGTCTTCTCCACTACGCCCAGCAGCTTTATCACCTTGCCCTCAGCCTTAGCGCTGTCAATATCAGCCTTTGTTATCTTCGTAATGCCTTCTGTCGGTATCATCTTATAGTCAGGCATATGACCGCTGATCAGCCACCCAAGGATCGCGGTCTTCCTGCAGGTGTCCCAGCCGTCCACATCTGCTGAAGGATCGGCTTCTGCGTAGCCGAGTCTCTGTGCCTCCTTAAGTGCCTCCTCAAAGGATACTCCGTTCAGATCCATCTGCGTAAGGATATAGTTGGTCGTGCCGTTGAGTATGCCGCTTACCCTTGTGATCTCATCACAGCGCAGGCATTCGGTGATCACATGGATGATCGGAATACCTCCGCCCACTGATGCTTCAAAAAGAAACTGCACGTTATGAGCCTTGGCCGCAGCAATAAGATCCTCTCCGAAAGCCGCAACAAGAGCTTTATTAGATGTAACCACGTTCTTTCCGGCCTCCAGACACTGCTTTACGAACTCATAGGCAGGATGCTCCCCTCCCATGGTCTCGACCACAGTATCACTGTCGCTGTTAAGCACGTCATTGAAATCTTTAGTAAGCTCCGGTACATCCAGATCCCTGAGGTCCAATACCTTGACTATCTCTATCTTATTTGCTTTGGCGATCTCATATACGCCGCTGCCGATCGTTCCATATCCCAATATGCTTATCTTCATGATACTTCCTCTTCCTGTTTATTATCTATCAACCGGAAACTCAATGCTCTTATCAGATTCCTTTGGAGACATCGCTGCTTAACGAAGTCAAGCCTGCTCAGTCTTAATTCAGTAACGTGGCGCCGAAACCGGCGGCACAGGCCGTCATCTGAAAAGAACTGTTACGATGCAGATCATCATCTTATTTAATTATCATCCACCTTGCGGTCCGGGCAGCCCAGGCTCATCCATGTAAGGTAAGCAGTGATATACTTATCCAGATCACCATCAAGCACTCCATCGGTATTGCCCGATTCACAGCCTGTACGCAGATCCTTTACCATCTTGTAGGGCTGCAGCACATATGACCGTATCTGTGAACCCCACGCATTGTCCTTTACTTCGCCGCGGATGCCTGATAGCTTTTCCATGTTTTCCTGCTGCTTAAGCATAAAGAGCTTTGTCTTGAGCATCTGCATGGCCTTGTCCTTATTCTGGAACTGTGAACGCTCATTCTGGCAGGTCACTACTATTCCTGTAGGGAAATGTGTGATACGTATGGCCGATGATGTCTTGTTGATATGCTGCCCGCCGGCACCGGACGATCTGTAGGTATCTATCCTGATATCATCATCCCTGATCTCCACATCAAGATCCTCTTCAATATCCGGCATGATGTCACAGCTTACAAAGCTGGTCTGACGCTTGCCCTGCGCATTAAACGGACTGATCCGTACCAGTCTGTGAATACCGTGTTCAGAACGCAGGAAGCCGTAGGCATTCTCTCCGTTGACCTGGATGGTCACCGACTTGATCCCGGCCTCATCTCCGTCAAGGAAGTCAAGTACTTCAACACTGTAGCCCTTCTTCTCTGCCCATCTTGTATACATGCGGTAGAGCATCGAGCACCAGTCGCAGGACTCCGTACCACCCGCACCTGCATTGAGCCTTAGAATGGCACTGCTGTGATCATACTGTCCGGACAGCAGCTGCTGAGTCTTCATCATATCAATGGTAGCTGTGAGCTCCTCTACCAGCGCCTGGATCTCAGGGATGAGCTCCCTGTCCTCTTCCTCATTGGCGATGTCGATCATGTCCCTGGCATCATTGAAGTCCTGCTCGACTCTGCTGTACCCGATGACAGTATCCTTAAGATTCTTCGCTTCCTTGGAAAGCTTAGTAGACTTCTCCGGATCCGTCCAGAAATCCGGTGCTTCCATGGCACGGTCCAGCTCAGCTATCCTGTTCTTCTTATTTTCAAGATCAAGAGATGCCTTGAGCTCCTGCAGAGGCTTCTCATACTGAGATAATGTGTATTTGTATTGATCCAACTCGACCATACTATAGTTCCTATTCCCTTCCTGTTAATATATAAATTCATCCATAGCCGGAGGCTCAATATCACCGATCAGATGCCTTTGGAGACGTCGTTACTTAACGAATACAAGCACAGCGCAGTATGAGTTTAGTAACGC
>DCHJ01000022.1:28554-28761 GCA_002314805.1 Lachnospiraceae bacterium UBA1755
AAACGGAGGCGCGAGCCGTCAGATGAGAGGTGATATTGAGCCGACGGCCTGAATAAATTCATATGCTTCAAATGCTCTGAGCCTTTGTCTCATTTCTGTTGTTTTGTGTATCAGGCTGCGCTGCCTTGGTGTTTCTTCTCAGATGCCTTTGGAGACGTCGTTACTTAACGAATACAAGCTCTGCGCAGTATGAGTTTAGTAACGCGA
>DCHJ01000022.1:28783-29524 GCA_002314805.1 Lachnospiraceae bacterium UBA1755
CGCGAGCCGTCAGCTGAGAAGAAATATCAAGGCGGCACGGCCGGGTGGATAAAAGTGAGGCAAAAGCCTCAGTGGTAAAATGCCTCATTTCCTTCCACAGCAATTCTTATATTTCTTGCCTGAGCCGCAAGGACACGGATCGTTGGGATATATCTTTGCAGCTGCCTTCTTTACAGGCTGCTTCACCGCAGAGTCATCCCTGTTGGTTCCGGTGACCTTGGCTGCAGGCTCTCTCTCGATCTTACGTTCCACCTGGATATTATAGAGTATCCTTACCGTATCTTCCTCGATACCTGCCTCCATCTGCTCAAACATATCGAAGGCCTGCACCTTATATTCTACCAGCGGATCCTTCTGACCGTAGGCAACTACTCCGATATTCTGGCGGAGCTGCTCCATGTCGTCGATATGGTTCATCCACTTGTTGTCGATGACCTTAAGGAGGATGATACGCTCTGTCTCACGCATCTGCTCTGAATTGGTAAACTCTGCCTCCTTGGCCTCGTAAAGCTTTACTGCCTCTTCCTTGAGCCTGTGTATAAGCACCTTCTTGTCATCACCTGGCTGGATGCGTACCGGCTGAAGCGGGATGATATGCAGCAGCAGCTCGTTGAGTGCCTTGATGTCCCACTGATCCTTGGGCGCATCCTCATTGCAGGTCATATCCACACAGTGCTCGACTATATCATTGATCATCTTCATGATAGTGGAGCGCATGTTATGGCCTTCAAGCACCTGATT
>DCHJ01000022.1:29617-32102 GCA_002314805.1 Lachnospiraceae bacterium UBA1755
TCGATACGCTCCTGAGCCTTGCGGATCGCATCGGAAAGCATCTTATGATGGATCTCTTCTCCGTCTTCAACACCAAGACTGTTAAACACGCCTACCAGTCTGTCCGAGCCGAAGAGTCTCATCAGATCGTCCTCAAGGCTTATGAAGAAACGGCTTGATCCCGGATCTCCCTGACGCCCGGAACGTCCGCGGAGCTGATTGTCGATACGCCTTGCCTCATGGCGCTCTGTACCGATGATCTTAAGTCCGCCCGCTGCCCTCGAGGCATCATCCAGCTTGATATCGGTACCACGTCCTGCCATGTTGGTGGCGATGGTGACTGCACCCTGCTGGCCTGCACCTGCTACGATCTCTGCCTCCTTCTCATGGAACTTGGCATTGAGTACCGTATGAGGCACACCGGCCCTGCGGAGCATGCCTGAGAGCATCTCTGATGTCTCGATGGTAATAGTACCTACCAGCACCGGCTGACCTGTGGCATGGGTCTTTTTGATCTCTTCGACAACAGCCTGGAACTTCTCACGCTGTGTCTTATATACGGCATCCTCATGGTCGATACGCGCAACCGGTACATTGGTCGGGATCTCGATGACATCCATACCGTAGGTATTGCGGAATTCCTTCTCCTCGGTAAGGGCTGTACCGGTCATGCCGGCCTTCTTGTTAAACTTGTTGAAGAAGTTCTGGAAGGTGATCGTCGCAAGTGTCTTGGATTCACGTTTTACCCTGACATGCTCCTTGGCCTCAATAGCCTGATGGAGACCGTCACTGTAGCGGCGGCCCGGCATGATACGTCCTGTGAACTCATCTACTATAAGGACCTCTTCGTCCTTGACCACGTAGTCCTGATCCTTGAACATAAGGTTATTGGCACGCAGCGCAAGGATGATACAATGCTGGATCTCCAGGTTCTCCGCATCGGCCAGGTTGTCAAGGTGGAAGAACTGCTCTACCTTGGCGACACCCTGCTCCGTAAGGTTAACTATCTTTTCCTTTTCATTCACTACGAAATCGCCGGTCTCGACGATATCTTCATTCATGATGGCATTCATCTTGGTAAATTCGCCGCTGGCCTCACCCCGGATGAGCTGCTTGGCAACTATATCACAGAGCTCGTAGAGCTTGGTGCTCTTGCCTGACTGACCGCTGATGATAAGCGGTGTGCGCGCCTCATCGATAAGTACCGAGTCGACCTCGTCAATGATAGAATAATCCAGTTCCCTGATTACCTGCTGCTCCTTGTAGATCGCCATGTTGTCACGCAGGTAGTCAAATCCGAGCTCATTGTTGGTCACATAGGTGATATCGCATGCATAGGCTTCCTTGCGCTCCTCGCTGGTCATGCCCACAAGCACGCAGCCTACCTTAAGTCCGAGGAATTCATGCACCGAACCCATCCACTCCGCATCTCGCTTTGCCAGATAGTCATTGACGGTTACGATATGTACACCATGTCCCGCAAGTGCATTGAGATACGCCGGGCAGGTAGATACGAGGGTCTTGCCTTCACCGGTCTTCATCTCTGCGATACGGCCCTGATGCAGCACGATACCGCCGACCAGCTGTACCGGATAATGCTCCATCTGGAGCACACGCCTTGCGGCCTCACGTACGGTGGCAAAGGCCTCCACCAGGATATCGTCAAGTGTCTCGCCTTCTGCAAGCCTTTTTTTGAATTTAAGTGTCTGAGCCTTAAGCTCTTCATCCGTCATTGCCATCATCTGCGGTCTTAAGGCAACGATCCTATCAACTATGGGATTGATGCTTTTAAGTTCTCTCTCACTATGTGTTCCGAAAACCTTTTCTATTAAACTCATCTTCTGTCTGTACTCCTTAAAAAAATCACATCCTATGATAGCATATATATGTGTTTCCTGTAAAACCTTACGCGCTTCCTCCCGGAAGCCGCAAAAACACAAGCCTTTTGCGTAAAGGCACAATATGTCTTTTATATCTTATCACATTTTTTGCCGTGCGCACCCGCAAATCACATATTGTTAACAAAACTTTAACATCTAACTTAACCGCTTTACGAATTGAAATGACTGTCTGCCGGGAGTACAATTAAGCTATCTAAGAAAGAGGAGGTGGACTTTATGAAGTACACATTGATAGGACGCAACGTTGAAATCACCGATGGTCTTAGAGATGCCGTGGAGGGCAAGCTTGATAAGCTGGGCAAGTATTTCGCCGATGACACAGAGGCGAAGGTAGCGCTGAGCACAGACGGCGACCTCCAGAAGATTGAAGTAACCATACCGACTAAGGTTGGCTATATCCGTGCCGAGGAGGCCAGCCGTGACATGTATAACTCGATCGATAGCGTGGAGGACATCATCGAGAAACAGATCAAGAAGCATAAGACAAAGCTCATCGATAAGAAGCAGAGTGCCGTTGCTTTCTCGCAGCTTTTCATGGATGAGTATCCGGCAGAGGATGAAGAGGAGATCAGGATCGTAAAGACCAAGAGCTTTGCAGTCAAGCC
>DCHJ01000022.1:32202-50329 GCA_002314805.1 Lachnospiraceae bacterium UBA1755
GTATACAAGAGAAAGGGCAACAGCTACGGGCTTATCGAGCCGGAGGTATAAAACCGAGTGCAGCAGGAAAGCGCACATAGCGTTGAGCAGTGAGAGAGCATCCCGCGGGATGCTCTCTTTTTTCATGTGTTTTCTATGATGCACCAGCTGAACGCATCGTACACGGCAGATAAACCGTACGTATTATTCCAAACTGTCAAGCTCGATAACGCAGTGCAGTATGTCTGGCAAGGCAGAAAATAAAAGTACTCAGGTTTACGGGAAGACTCTAAAACATGACAGTCAGGAATTCAGTCTGTCTATTTCCAGAGACTATTAATAAATTCAGAGAACCTTGGAAGTGCAAAGGCGATGTACCCTCTTTCCGAACCATCAATTATACCTTTTTGAATCAGACGTTCTCTGTATACAGAAAGATCTCCGGATTCAATATTGCACATGGTTTTGATTTCCGAAACCGATGCAGGAGACTGGCTGGCGACTGAGAGTGCTTTCAGAATATCTTTTTCCTTTCTTGTCGTCTCTGACCAGATTTTCTCATAGACAAATTCCGAAAGATAATAGTCATAGTCTGTCATGGTATCTTCGATCCGGGCTGTTTTATCTGCGGATAGGGATTTCCAGTACAGATATCCCAGTACCTGAAACGCAAAAGCATATCCCTTGGTCAGGTCTGCCATATCAGCAGCGGCGCTCCTGCCGATTCCAAAGACTGACTGATAATCATTTATTATGGCTGATCTGTTGAGTGGGGGAAGCTCCACTTCCTTCGCCCTATATAAGAATGTAAGGGATTTATTGTTTTTGATTTTATTAATATTGTTTGTGAGCCCTGTCATCAATACATAGATATCGTATCCCTTGCGGGCATAGCTTGACATGGTATGGGAAAAAGCGGAAATCTCCTTACCATAAGTCACTTCATCAATAGTCACGAGTACTTTTTTCTGCTTTTTCTTCAAAATGCTGAGCATAATATCTGCAGCATCTTCTGCATCGGATGCAATCATGTCGGCCTTTTCGAGCGATACACCGATCCCTAGGATAGAAAAATCCAATTTTGCCTTAATAAAAATGCTCCTGAGCTCCGGTATACGGTAAAGTGCTCTTGCCAGCGAATCTATGATATCACTTTCCGGATTCGCAATATCTATTGATATCCATCCCGGCTCTACTGTGATCCGCTGTGATATATCAGTCATTGTTGCGGTCTTACCGCTGCCCCTGACTCCCGTGAGAAAATATCCCCTGAAAGTCGGAACATTTTTAATCAGGTCCCCTACGATTTCTTCTGTAAGTGCTGCCCTGCTTATGTACTGAGGCGGAACCAGCGCAAACTGCAAGGTATAGGGATTATCTTTTTGTAAGAAAGTCATATGAACCTGTCCTTTCATTGCTTTTATACTTTGTTATAATTCGTAAATATTTTATATTTTGTCATAATATATAAATGTTTTATAATTTGTCATAAAATAGATTATATTTCATAATTTGTCATAATTCAAGGCATGGCAGTTTTGTTTGTGAGCTTAGCTTGATATATCCTTCTGTTTCCGGTATCTTTATTATCTGACGTACACTTCACGCTTTAGCTGAATCGCTTCTCCTATGATAACCATGGCAGCAATACCATCATAGATCCTGAAATGATCGTCTCGCAAACGCATCTTATTTATTGTTGCTTTTTAGCTTTTGCAGCTTTCAGGATATCAGCAAGATTGTCACCATTCAGTACATCCGGATAATCCTCCTGAAATCCGACTAAAACATCTTTATTCTCCTGTTCAAGCTCTCTGCATTGTTTGTAAAATTCCTGCAAGTCTTCTTTCTTGTAAACAGCTTCTATAAAGGTTCTGGAAGCTTCCGGTATCTTGTCATATGAATCATATAAATCAACTACGGACTTCTGAATTCTTTCTAAGCTCAATGGTTCATGTCGTTCTTCGTGCTCGATCAATATACCAACAATATCAGATAAATCATTTTTATATTGGCGGCCTGCCATAAGTTTCATAGCTACCAGATATTCAGCAGATACCGTTCTTATCTGCAGTATATTTGAGAAAGTCTTGTAATACTTTGAATGTTCCGCAAGTCTCGGTGTATATGAACTCGTATTAACAAAATCTGTGTTTAACCATCCAACCGGAAGTCCCAGCCTGTCTCCAACTGTGTTAATCGCTTCCTTCATTGTTCCTGAGGACTTGATAATTGCGTCCATGTCATAAGTCATCGTCCTGAATCCATAATTAATAAGAATAGATGCCCCTCCGACAAGTATAATCTCAGCACCCATTCGTGTACCGTTCTTTTTACGGAACTCCTTCGCCAATTCCTTTAAACAGCTATCAAGGTTTTCTTTTGTAAAAAGTATATCAGCAGACATTGCGCACCTCACTTTCCACGATATTAAATCGCATAAATTCAGGTATAGCATTCGCCAATGCCTTTTCTTTTATGCGTTCATCTCCTGTCGCTGCATATGATACTGCAACGCCTGCGGGAAAATATGGCATCTCAAGTTTTCTGGAACGGATATCATTGTAATTAGTGCAAATGGGGAGGCCATTCAGTCCGGACAGATAATCAATCATCGCCAGCAAATAAAAGGCTTCTCTATACCAGCTGCGTTTATATAGTTTACGTATCTCATCTGTCTCAAGTGTTTCAATGATGAAGTCAATGTCTCCCATATCTTTTACATGGTGGCATGTATTACTCTTAAAGGTTTCAAAAGAACACCTGTAATCCATCTTTTCTATTGCGTTATTTTCCAGTATAGAATCAACCGTCACGCCAAGAACCTTAGCAATCTTATATAAAGTTCCGGCCTCGCATTTATCAAGATCAGCTTTTCCACTGCAGATATCTGTAATAGTAGTCATTGCTACACCGCTTTCCTTGCTCAAGCGATATCTTGAGATGTTTGCTTTTTTAAGTAAATCATTTACGATCATCAGCTTCCACTCCTCTTATTACAATATATCGGTTCGCCGAACTAATGTCAATGATTCCCCAAATGTGAACTTCCACACTTTTTGCAATTAACCATCTGAGTAACATCCTTAACTTTGAGGTTTTTATAAGAAAATCCCTTTAAGGACGTGCACCGCCAGACGTACATTAAAAAACGGCTGCTTATCGTCAAAGCAGCCGATTTTTTGTTTAATACTCAGAGAAAGTCTGGCTTCCTTTATCATATCTTTTACGAGCTTGCTGTCTTGCTTTATTATCAGAACATCAGATCCCCGTATGACGGCATCGGCCACTTCTCTTTGTCCACCAGCACCTCCAGCCTGTCTACGGGAGTACGCAGTGCCTTCATCGCAGGTACGATTCTGTCACGGCATGCACGTGCCCGGGCTGCCTGAGTTTTGATCCTGAATGATCTGCCAAGCTCATCCTCCAGCCTGTCTATGGCTGTCTTGGTCTGTGCAAGAAGTCCTGAGCATTCACGGATCATAGCCTCCTGTACCGAGGTATCTGCATCCCTGACTGCATTGGATACTGCGATCTTAGCTCCTGCCAGATCTCCCAGATAGCTTACTGCCGCCGGGATTATCTGCTTTGTGGCTATATCCCTCATGGTACGGGCCTCAATGCATATCTCCTTTACATAAATGTCATATTCGATCTCTGCACGTGATGCCAGCTCGTTCTCCGTGAATACTCCGAAGCTGCCGAAGAGCTTCTCCGCCTTTTCAGAAGTGATACAGGGTATGGCATCCACCATCGACGGGTATTCCGGCAGGCCTCTCCGCTTTGCTTCCTTTATCCACTCTTTATCATAACCGTTGCCGTTAAATACAACGCGGCGGTGGTCTTCAAAGGTCTTTGCGATATAATTCCTTATCGCCTTGCCGGTCGGTTTTACGCCCAGCTCATCGCAGGCTTCCTTAAACGCCTCAGCCACTATAGTATTGAGCACGATATTGGGCATTGCAAGAGAATCCGATGAGCCCAGTATACGCAGCTCAAACTTATTGCCGGTGAAGGCAAAGGGTGATGTACGGTTCCTGTCTGTAGCATCCTTGCTGAAATCCGGAAGTGCTGCAACTCCTGTCTTTAAGGTACCTCCCCTGATGCTGTGGGTAGCGGCTCCGGTCAGTGTGAACTGATCCAGGATGTCCTGCATCTGCTTACCGAGAAAGATACTTATGATGGCAGGTGGTGCCTCATTACCTCCCAGTCGCAGGTCATTGCCCACATTGGCTGCCGAATACCTGATCAGGTCAGCATGCTTATCCACTGCCTTGATCACACACGCAAGTATCAGCAGGAATTCCAGATTCTCATGGGGCTTATCACCCGGCTTAAGCAGATTCCTGCCCGCATCTGTGGAAAGGGACCAGTTATTATGCTTACCTGAGCCGTTCACACCCGCAAACGGCTTTTCGTGCAGGAGACATACCATGCCGTGGCGCTCTGCCACCCTTTTCATGGTCTCCATGGTCATCTGGTTATGGTCGGTTGCGATATTGCACTGCTCATAAAGCGGCGCAAGCTCATGCTGTGCAGGCGCACCCTCATTGTGCTGAGTCTTGGCCGGTACACCCAGCTTCCACAGCTCATGGTTGATATCCTTCATATATGCGCCCACGCGCTCCTTGATGGTCCCGTAATAGTGGTCGTCAAGCTCCTGACCCTTGGGCGGCATTGCTCCAAAAAGCGTATGTCCCGTGTAAATGAGGTCCTTGCGGCGGCTGTAGGTCTCCTTGTCTACAAGGAAATATTCCTGCTCGGCTCCTACCATGGGGATGACACGTCTGGTCGAGGTGTCTCCAAACATACGGACAATCCGGAGTGCCTGTTCGTCGATAGCCTGCATGGAACGCAGAAGCGGTGTCTTCTGGTCAAGTGATTCTCCGGTATAGGCACAGAAGGCCGTGGGGATGCAGAGCGTCACACCAAGAGCATCCTCCCTGAGAAATGCCGGGCTGGTGCAGTCCCATGCCGTATAGCCGCGGGCCTCAAAGGTCGCGCGCAGTCCTCCGCTGGGGAAGCTGGATGCATCCGACTCACCCCTTATGAGGTGCTTGCCCTCAAAATCGAGTATGGCCTTGCCCTCTCTGGTAAAGCCCAGAAAGGCATCGTGCTTTTCTGCTGTAACTCCGGTCAGAGGCTGGAACCAATGCGTGTAATGCGTTGCGCCGCGCTCCAGTGCCCAGTCCTTCATGGCCTGAGCTACAGTATCCGCAATGGACGGGTCAAGCTCCGTGCCCATCTCAATTGTCTTTTTCAGCTTCGTGTACACGTCTTCCGGGAGACGTGTCTTCATCTCATTATCTGTAAAAACATCACTTGCATAGATCTTCAGGAAATCATTCATTGCTGCTCTCCTCATATAAAAACTTAAAAATATATATTGCTTTATGCCGGTATATGCTGATATGTCCAGGTATCTGCGGGTGCGCATTCTGCATGATACGTACCCTCTGCGTACACCTCCACCCGTGCACGGTTCGTATCCTCTGTACACATCGGCTCCGTGTATGATGCTGCACTGTATGCGCCGGCTGCCTGCATGATACATGTTCTGCGGTCTGTGCAGGCTGTCTGCGTGAAACACTTCCGCGGTCTGCACCTGCTGCCCGGCATACACTGTCATTTCCCCGTATCAGATACCCATCTTCTTCAGGTACTGACCCGTAAAGGATACCTTATTGGCTGCCACCTCCTCCGGTGTGCCTGTGGCGATCACAGTACCGCCCCGGTCTCCGCCCTCGGGTCCCATATCTATGATATAGTCCGCACACTTGATCACATCCAGATTGTGCTCGATGACCACCACCGTATTGCCGCCGTCTGCCAGTCTCCTCAATATCTCTACCAGCTTGTGTACATCTGCAAAATGAAGTCCCGTGGTCGGTTCATCCAGGATATATATCGTCCTGCCTGTACCTCGCCGCGCAAGCTCCGTTGCAAGCTTGATCCGCTGCGCCTCGCCTCCTGAAAGCTCGGTGGAAGGCTGCCCGAGACGGATGTATCCGAGTCCTACATCATACAGCGTCTGAATGATACGGCTGATCCTCGGCTGAGCCTTGAAAAACTCAAGCGCATCTTCTACGGTCATATTCAGGACGTCATAGATCGACTTGCCCTTGTACTTTACTTCAAGCGTCTCCCTGTTGTATCTTCTGCCCCCGCAGACCTCGCAGGGCACATATACATCCGGCAGGAAATGCATCTCTATCTTGATGATGCCGTCTCCCGAACATGACTCGCAGCGTCCGCCTCTTACATTGAAGCTGAATCTGCCCTTGGTATATCCCTTGGCCCTGGCATCCGGCGTCATGGCAAACAGATCGCGTATCAGGTCAAAGACACCTGTATATGTCGCCGGGTTGGATCTGGGAGTCTTGCCAATAGGGGACTGGTCTATGCATATTACCTTGTCAAGAGCCTCTGTCCCGTCTATGCCATCGTGCTTACCCGGGAACACCGCCTGGGCGCGGTTAAGCTGCCTTGCCAGAGACTTATACAGTATCTCATTGACCAGAGATGATTTACCCGAGCCGGATACTCCCGTCACACAGGTCATGACTGCAAGCGGGAATCTGACATCGATGTCCTTCAGATTGTTTTCCCTTGCTCTGCGCACCGTCAGCCAGCCGGCCGGCTTGCGCCTTGTTTCCGGCACAGGTATGCGCAGCTCACCCGAAAGATATTTTCCGGTGACAGAAGTCTCGCAGGCGATTATGTCTTCAATACTGCCCGCGGCTACGACATAGCCGCCGTGCTCTCCTGCCCCGGGTCCGATATCAACAATATAATCGGCCTCGCGCATCGTGTCCTCGTCATGCTCTACCACGATGACCGAATTGCCCAGATCACGCAGATGCCTGAGTGTTGCAAGCAGCTTGTCATTATCACGCTGATGCAGTCCTATGGACGGCTCATCCAGTATATAAGCCACGCCCACCAGACCAGAGCCTATCTGCGTCGCAAGCCTGATACGCTGTGCCTCGCCTCCGGAAAGCGTTGCTGTTGCCCGGCTCAGGCTCAGATAATCCAGTCCCACATCGATAAGGAACGATATCCTTGCCCTTATCTCCTTAAGTATCAGTTCACCGATCTGCTGCTGCATTTTACTGAGACTGAGACCGTCGATAAACTGACGGAACCGGACTATGCTCATATCAGTGGCATCATATATATTCCTGTCACCCACGGTCACTGCCAGCGATGACGGCTTAAGCCGCTTTCCTGCGCAGGCCGCGCACGGTGCGATATGCATATACTCCTGATACATTGCCTTCATAGTATCACTGAAGGTCTCCGCATAACGGCGGCTGCAGTTCTCGATAAGCCCCTCAAAGGCTGTAGGATAGACTCCGTAGCCCCGCTGCCCCGCATAGTGGACATCTACCTCCTCAGATGTCCCGTGGATCAGAATATCATGGATCTTTTTTGGATACTTTTCAAAAGGAGTATCCAGGCTGAAACCGAAATGCTCCGCCATTGCAATCAGCAGCGCATTGGTAAAGCTGCCGCTTTTATTGGCACTCTGCCATCCGGGCACCACGATGGCACCCTCATTGATGCTGAGCGACTTGTCCGGGATACAGAGATCCTCCGAAAATTCCATAGTATAGCCAAGTCCCGAGCATTCCGGGCAGGCACCGAAAGGATTGTTGAAGGAGAAGCTCCTCGGTTCAACCTCGTCAATACTGATGCCGCAGTCCGGACAGGCAAAATTCTGTGAAAACCAAAGCTCTTCGTGCCCGGATACTGCTCCTCCTGCTGCAGAGCTCCTCTGAGGCTGCGGGTGCGCATCGCTGCTGTGCGGCTCCCCTGCAGAACGGTCCATGTCAGCCTCTGCAGCTGATGTCCGGGTTGCTGCATCCTGATGTACGCCGGTCTGTGTCCCGGTGCCCGCTGCTCCTGATACCTGAGTGCCTGCGCTCTGACGCATCCCGCTCACCTGTGCATCGGGCGGATAATCACATATGACTGAGGCAATGTTGCCGGCAAGCTGCAGAGCAGACTCCAGTGATTCCGTAAGCCTCTTCTGTATACCCTCCCTGACTATGATGCGGTCCACGATGATCGCAATATTGTGTTTGATATTCTTGTCAAGCTGGATCGCGTCTTCCCTGTCAGGTGCGTAATCGGAAAGCTCCACTGCAGTGCCGTCGATCTGTGCACGGATATATCCTGCTTTAACTGCCGATGCGATGACCTTCTCGTGGCGGCCCTTCTTACCGCGTACTACAGGAGCCAGTATCTGCAGCTTTGTACCCGCAGGGCATAATAAGACCTGATCCACCATCTGGTCGATGGACTGCCTCTGGATGGGTCTGCCGCATTTCGGGCAATGGGGAATACCTATACGCGCATAAAGGAGGCGCATATAGTCATATATCTCCGTCACCGTACCCACCGTGGAACGGGGATTGCGGTTGGTCGATTTCTGGTCAATAGAGATAGCGGGAGGCAGGCCCTCAATGCTTTCAACATCGGGCTTTTCCATCCTGCCGAGGAACTGGCGTGCATAGCTGGAAAGAGATTCCATATAGCGGCGCTGACCTTCGGCATATATTGTGTCGAATGCGAGGCTGGATTTACCCGAGCCGGAAAGGCCTGTAAATACAACCAGCTCATCCCGCGGGATATCAAGATCCACATGCTTTAAATTGTGCTCGGCAGCACCTCTGATTTTTATATATTTTCTGCTCATAGAGAGAAGTGTAGCACCTTCACGGGGACGGTTCAACTGCTTTCATCGGGACGGTTCTCGTGTAAACAAGGCATGAGGATATTACTGTTATCATTCAGGTAACCACAGGTTACATGACAGCTTATTGCAGCGTTTTCAGGAGAAACCATGATTCTATGCATTTACTGCGATGGCAGAAAGAGATTATTTATTTAATCAGCGTTTTCTTAGAATGTGCTCAAAAAACCAAAGACCGCGGGCGGAAAATTTCGTGGTCAGAGAAGGATACCGCCCAACGGATCAAGCGGTAAACGAAATGGTGAAAGAAGGCGGCAGATATGCTGTTCAGTCTTCAGACCTTGTACTATTAAGTTCATCGTGGCGGATGTCGCCTGCATTGGCCATCTCGTCGTCATGACGGCAGCGAATAAGATCGCAGCCGCCGCGCAGATTAGCGTCCGGGCAGTCACGATCCTTGATATTACAATGAAACATTCCGTCTTTTTCAAATACAAATGCTCTGCTCATAGGAAGCATTGTACCATATAAAACCGCTTCGGACAATTTATGACTGTACGCGGAAATGAAGGAATGCAGCGAAATGAAGAAGTTAAGCACTGTGAATATCTCTCAAAACACTATTTCCCTACCGCCCTCCGCTTAGCGAACCTCGCAGCCCCACCCGATGCAGGGCCTGCTTCACTGACGATACATATGCAGGTTCCTGTATGATTAAATTCAACCCCAAAAGGAATTTAGTTTTTCGCTTTGCATTATAGCATCAATTGGTGCGTTTTTGTTGACAACTTCCTTGCTTTTATGTATTATTTTATGGGAGGATCGAAATATGAACCAGCACTATAACCAAAATTACACTCGTGATGAAATAGATGCTGTATTAGCAAAAATCAAAACCTGCGTAGATAATGATAACTATGTAATTTCTCAGAATGAGAATCGACAGGAAAACATCGATTTCATAAATGAATATAATATACGTGCCAATAAGCAGAAATCTATCCTCATGAGAATAGAGACCGAAGATTTTTGTCATTCCCTTCAGAATACTAATATCGGATATGAGTATGAAGTTCTGTATGTATTTGTCCCTCAGGTTGGTCTGACTAATTCCGACGGTATTGAAGAAATCGTTGATATTTACACCAAGTTCAACATAATTGATATGCCCTCCGGTACAAGAACCGTCGTCATATCATTTCACAAGAAGAACAAACCTGTAGACTATTTGTTCCGCTAATATAAATTTGTAAGGAGGTCTCATGAATACCAATAAAACATTTTGTGAAACATGCAGAAGTGATGTCGACTATACAGTCTCCTCTGTAATGCTGTCCGGAAAAATAAAGAATAAGGAATATCCTTATCCCGGCAAAGAAGCATGCTGTGCAGATTGTGGAGCTCCGGTTTTTGTTCCTGAAATAAATGATTATAACCTCAAAGCGTTATATGATGTATACCGCGAAGAGAACGGCATTGTTCCACTTGAAATCATCACTGCCATTCCGGAAAAATACGCTATTGGAAAACGTCCTATTTCATTGCTTCTCGGTTGGGGAGAACAGACTTTTTCCAGGTATTGCGATGGAGATATGCCCACCAGACAATACTCCGATATCTTAACCCGCATATGGGAGGATCCAACATTCTATTTACAGATACTCGAAGAAAACAAAGACAATCTGAAATCATCTCTTTCATATGAAAAGAGCAGAAAAGCCGTGGATGAGTTAATAAACAGCTGTACAGATACCGGCTCAAAGATCGACAATGTCATACAGTATCTGCTGAACAGATGTGAAGATATCACCCCTCTCGCTTTGCAAAAGGTGCTGTACTATATTCAGGGCTTTTATTATGCTTTCTATAAAACCTTCCTGTTTTCTGAAGATTGTCAGGCCTGGACCCATGGTCCGGTCTACCGGGACATATATTTCAGATATCGGGATTATCGTTTCGACCCAATTAAAAAGCAGTCGGATTTTGATACGAATATTTTCTCATCCGGAGAGATTGCTGTCTTCGACAGTATAATCAATCACATCTGCTGCTACAGCGGAAAAATACTTGAAGCCTTTACACACAATGAAAGTCCCTGGCTGATAACCAGAGGGGACTTGCCTGCAGGCGATCCATCAGAGAGAATTATTGATAAGCAGCTAATAGGAGATTATTTTTCTGCAATAAAAGAAAAATACACCATGGTGAATCCTGCAGATATCAAAGCATACTCAGGCGATATGTTCATCCAAATCTGATTGCCACCCTTAATTGAGGCTTCGGACAGAAGGCCGAAAATACTCTGTATCTACTCGAAATATCGGTCAAACCATTGACGTCGTCACGGACAGCTGTAACTGAATCGCCGAAAACTCCTGAAGGCGCCTATAAGGTCGATAAAAAACCGCTTGACTTTAACCGGATTATTCGCTAATATTATACGTGCGCGACTTAAGGGGTGTTAGCTCAGCTGGGAGAGCATCTGCCTTACAAGCAGGGGGTCATAGGTTCGAGCCCTATACGCCCCACTTAGCGCACATGGCGGAATAGCTCAGTTGGCTAGAGCACACGGTTCATACCCGTGGTGTCGAGAGTTCAAATCTCCCTTCCGCTACTCTAAAGAAGTGCGGGAACCCTTGATCATTTACTGGGGTTCCCGCTTTTTTATGTAGCTTTAGGTCAATCGAATATCAGCCACTCAAATGTTCGAGAGAGGAGGAAGGCTGCAATATCACCAGAAGATCCCTTGATACCTTCCAATTAGGATTACTGCCATTGAAAACAATCATTTTTCTCTGTAATGCGTTCCGCATTGTGCAATTTCAAGAAATCCTCCGTTAATTCTGAATACTATACGATTTTTTTCATCAATCCACCTCAATTAGCTCGTGCTCTGACACATTCTTGCCTGACTTTATTTCAGCAATACGCTTTTCTAATATAGCAATGTTCTCAGCAGAATAAAATGGATCAGCGGAGAGCTCAAAAGGAATCTTACGTTCTCTGCCAAGTTTCTTTAAATATATGTTGATAGCGGTCGATAAAGATATCCCTATTTCTTCACATACTTTTTCTGCATTTTTCTTTACATCTTCATCTATTCTCAAACTGATTTGTGTCATGATAGGATCTCCTTTCCAAACAATGACATTGTATAGCAAATGGTATTAAATGTAAAGTAATTAGAAGTGCATACGCTTATGAGGTTATGAGGTATATCTGTTCTCCATCACTTCCCAATACGACATGGATAACACGATCTTTCCCCTTACCGTATATCAAGCAACTCTGATGCGGATAATCATCCGGATAGTTCTCGATTATCTCTCCGTTTTTTACGCAGATGTTCACATCTTCAATCGCAGGTACCCGAATCAGGTACCTGTGATCGATCTGTGCCTTATCTTGTCTTACTGTTTATTATTTCCACTGCCTTTGCATACTGATTGTCATGCTCATCCGTGTAGGTCTTGCATTCCTCATCAAGCTCTATCTCATAATCCGGAGTAAGTCCCTCGCCGTGCAGATCTGTGCCGTCAGGCGTATAGTAATGCTCTACCGTCATCTTCACCGCCGAGCCGTCATCCAGCGGAAGTATCGTCTGTACGATCCCTTTTCCGAAGGTCTTATTTCCGACGACTGTCGCCTGGTCATAATCCATAAGTGCCCCGGTGAATACTTCCGAAGCCGATGCCGAATGCTCATTGACCAGAAGCACTATCGGGATATCGACCTGATGGCCGTCTGATGCATAATACCGCTCTCCGATACCATCCTTGTCAGCTGTATATACAATAAGTCCGTCATGCTCCTTCACACCGTCCGGTATCAGATAATCGATCATCTGCACTGCTCCCAGCAGCACGCCTCCGCCGTTATTTCTCAGATCGATCACCAGACCCTTTGCGCCTTGCTTTATCATATCATCCACAGCCTTCATAAACTGCGGCACTGTCTCATCTGTAAACTGACTTACTTCAATAAACCCTATATTGTCATCCATCAGTTCGCAGTAGACCGTTGTGTTGGCAACCTCACCACGTGTAATAGTGATATCAAGCTGTTCACCGTCTCTGATAAACGTAATGGTTACATCCGTATCCTTTTCACCCCTGATGAGGTCATACACAAGAGTATCAAGATCAACGTCTGTGGCCAGTGTATCCCCGACCGCATAAATGATGTCCCCTGACTTGACTCCTGCCTTTTCGGCCGGAGAATCATCGATCACTCCTACTACGCTTACGACGCCCGTATCGGGATCCTTCTGTACAGTCGCACCGATGCCGTAGAACACGCCTTCCATGCTGGTCATCAGCTTTTCAAACTCCTCAGCTGAATAGTACTGGGAATATTTGTCTCCGAGCCCCTCCATATAGCCCTTATAGATGCTTTCCTCGATCTGTTCACTGTCCATATCAAAAAGGAACTGGTCAGTAACCACCTGCTGAAGCATTTCCAGCTTTGCACTCACCCTTTCCATATCCAGCTTTTCCGAATTATCTACTCTTTCATCTGCTGAAGGATTTGTGTTCCTATATGGGCGCAGCTGGGGATATATCCTGAACAGACAGCCTACGACGATCACTCCGATAAGCAGCAGCGCACCGATCGTAACCAGTACACCTGTCAGCACACCCTTCCTGAAGCCCGGCTTCTCCTGATCCTCTTCCGATGTACCTCCGTCATGTCCGTCCTGTGCCGCTCTGTCGGCTGAAGCCGAGTCATCAGCAGGAGTGCTTCCTGCTACAATAGTTTCCTCGCTATCCGGTGCACTTCCCGCATTAAGATTTTCATCACTTCCGGATGCTGCGACTTCAGCCGGGGCTTCTGTCACATTAACAGTTCCCGTACCATCGCGAGTCATTTCACTTTCGGTTATTGCTGTCCCGCCGTACTTCTCATTGGTACCTCCGGCAGTCACAGCCTTGACATCCTCTATATTATCCTTGTTATTTTCCTTGTTATTTTCTGCCTTGTTTTCCATTATATCTTCCATTTTATCTCCATTCTGCAGGCCGCTCTCAGAAACTGCAGTGCCGGCAGTCATACCCTTTTTCACTCAAATCTCCGTTTCACAGGCTGACTGCGGCATCTGCATTGACAGCAGCTCTGCCTTTCCCGCTTGTTAACTTTTTGTACGCTTACATAACAATAACCGGGTAGTTCTATATTATATTACGCTCAAATATCAATATTCTATCTTGTTTTTCCCTGATAATCCGATATTTCACAGAAAAAATACATTTACAGGGTACGAGTCCATACGCCGAGTGTCCTCCATTCAGCATACCTCTTTGATATGCAAGTCGCATGTCGGGTATCCTTCCTTATCTGCGATCTGATATCAGATACCGGGGTCCTGACGGTGATACCCTTGTCACCGGCGCCCGATACGGGATATATCCGCGCTTCTTACAGAGCGCCTTCTCTGCAAGGTCTTTCTGCGGCGTCTTATGATAAAGCGCCCGATGCTCATACAGTATCAGGGGGATACGTAGGCAAGCGGATTGAGGTAGCTTCCGCCTGCACGGATACCGAAATGAAGATGCGGTCCGGATGAATAGCCGGTCGAGCCCACCGCTGCGATCGTCTGTCCCTTGCTCACCTTATCCCCTTCCGAGACATATATCTGGCTGCAATGCATATATACAGTCGATACCGAACCTCCATGACTGACCATCACATAATTGCCTGCTGACGGTGAATACGTTGATATGATGACCTCTCCGTCTTCCGCTGCCACAATTGATGTACCTGTGGAAGCACCGATATCAATGCCCTTATGGTTGGTCGAGGCTCCCGCTACAGGTGCCTCTCTGTCCCCGAAATAGGATGTGATCCTTGAGGATGAAGGACACGGCCATACAAAATGCAGATCCCCCAGATCAACTGTCTTATATGCCTTGCCCGCCGCAAGGGCTGCCTTGCGCGCTTCCTCTTCCCTGCGCTTTATCTCCGCCTCGATAGCCTTTATGGTATCTTCCTGCTTCTTTATTTCTTTCTCGTATTCCTCAAGCTGCACCTCTGCAAGACCGATCTGATTCTCATATTTTTCGATCTCATTCTTCTTTTCGTTCTGCAGAGTCTCTATATCATTCTTTTTGTTTTCTGCTGCCTCGCGGCTGTCAACAAGTGCCTCTTTCTCACCCGCAAGCTCCTCTCTCTTCTGAGTCAGGGCCTGCTGTGCAGCTTCATACTCGTCCAGCTTCCCGCGGTCATAGGTACTGATCTTTTTCACATATTCGGCACGGTTGAGCAGCTGCTGCAGAGAATCCGACTCCAGCAAAAGGTCCAGCAGGGATACGTGGGACTGCTCGTACATATATTTGATGCGCAGCTTCATATCGGCATACTGCTGCTTAGCGACAGCTTCCATATCGGCGATCTCGGTCTCCTTGACCGCGATATCCTCTTCCTTGCCCTTTATCTCAGCATCAAGCTCATTGATCTCGGCAGTGATCTGATCAATATCGGCATCCAGCTGGGCCACATAGGCATTGACATCGGATTTGAGATGATTCAGATCCGAGATCATGGTCTCTGTCCTGGCCTTTTCCTTCTCAAGATCCTTTTTCTTTTTATTGGCATCCGTAATACCCTGGCTCGTATTGGCGGCCAGGATGACTGATAGCATTATTAAACTGATCTGCTTGAATACCATAATTATACTTTTAGATGTCTGTTAAGCGCAAAAAGGCTTGTGAAAAAACCGATCCCTACCCCAAGGATAAGGGCCACCACAGTCATCACCGGGAATACTGAGCTGTGAGGCATAAGACTGAAGATATCGGAAAGCATCGTATAATGCTCATTCATATACCGCATTACGTATCCGTACAGAAAATACATTCCCACAAGCGGGATCAGTGTACCGATAAGTCCGATCGTCACACCCTCGATGATAAACGGTGCTCTGATCATTGAATTGGTTGCTCCGATAAGGCGCATGATAGCGGTCTCGTTTTTTCTGAACTCGGCAGAGATCATGACGGTGTTGCGGATAAGGAAGATACTGACTGCAAGAAGTATTCCTATAAGTATGGCCGATACTATGAGCAGAGCATTATTGATACCTGTAAGCAAAGAACCGGCCTGTGAGGTGTAATTGACCTGCCGCACGCCTTCTGCGTTTTCAAGATATTTTACAAAGCTGTCCTGCCTTGCAGCATCCTTAAGCCAGATGGCATAGCTTGAGCTTCCCTTGAGTGGATTGTCATCGGCAAAGCCCTCTGCCAGCTCCTCCTTACCCTCGAAGTATTCTTTTTTGAAATCCGACCATGCCTCGTCGGCGGAAATGAACTGTGTTTCCTTTACTTCGGGCTGCGCTGATATCCTTTCTCCGATAGACATTATTTCTTCGTCCGATAGATTTTCATCAAAGAATACTGTTATGCCCACTCTGGTCTCGATATTGGTGATCATCGCCCTCAGATTGGCGATCACACAGAAGAAAATGCAGAATAAAAAAATACATGCCGAAACAGTCGCCACACTTGCCAGTGAAAGGCGGATATTCCTGCATATATTTTTAAAGGCCTGGCCTATGCTATACATCGCTGACTATCACTCCTTTGTCTATGGTGATGACTCTTTTATCCATGTCTCTGACCAGTTCCGCGGAATGAGTAATGACCACGACTGTTGTGCCCTGCCTGTTGATATCATCAAGCAGCTGCATGATCTCACGGGCAGTCTTTTCATCCAGGTTGCCTGTAGGCTCATCACACAGGAGTATGGACGGCTTATTGATTATTGCCCGCGCTATTGCCACTCTCTGACGTTCTCCGCCGGACAGCTGACCCGGGAGTGATTTATACTTTGAGCTAAGGCCCACCATACGCAGAGCCTCAGGTACTGATTCCTTAATCTCTCTTGCAGACTTATTGATCACTCTCTGGGCAAAGGCTACGTTCTCAAATACGCTGCGGTCATTGAGGAGCCTGAAATCCTGAAATACCATGCCCAGCTGCCGGCGGTATCTGGGTATGAACCTGCGCGGCATATTTCTGAGAGTGTAGTCATTGACGACTATCTCACCCTCGCTTGGTTCTATCTCCTTGAGCAGCAGCTGCAGCATAGTTGATTTGCCGCCGCCGGATCTGCCCATGATGAAAACGAATTCGCCGTCATCGATAGTAAGGTCCACATGCTGAAGGGCCCTTGTACCTGTGCTGTATGTCTTGCTTACGTCAAAAAACTCGATCATCAGTAATCCTGGTTCTCCATATAGTTCATATATTTGCCTACCATAAGCGCGATCTTGAACGTGATCGCATCGTCAAAGATCCTGAGATCAAGACCGGTAGACTTCTGGATCTTGTCGATCCTGTATACAAGTGTATTCCTGTGAATGTAAAGCTGACGGGATGTCTCGCTCACGTTGAGGTTGTTCTCAAAAAACTTATTGATCGTGGCGATGGTCTCATCATCAAACTCGTCCGGATTCCTTCCGTCAAATATCTCTCTGATAAACATCTTGCAGAGCGGGAGCGGCAGCTGATAGATAAGCCTGCCTATGCCAAGCTTAGCATATCCCACAACTTCCCTGTCCGCATAAAAGATCTTTCCTACATCGAGTGCCATCTTGGCTTCCTTGTATGTGCGGGATACTTCCTTGATCTCATTGACGATGGTGCCGTAGGCTACGCTGAGTTCTTCAACGCCTGCACCGTGCAGGACTGCAGCAATCTTTCCGGCCGTCTCTTCCAGCTTTTCTGTATCCGTATTCTCATCAACCTCTGCTACGACTATCGTATCCTTCTCGTCCACTGCAGTAATAAAATCTCTGGATGTATCAGGGAAGATGCCCGGCAGAAGCTCAGGCACATTGGCTTCCGCACCGGTCTTTGTCTCTACAATAAATACACACCGTCTTACTGATGTGTCTATATGCAGTTTTTTTGCCCGGTTGTAGATATCAACAAGAAGCAGGTTGTCAAGAAGAAGGTTCTTGACGAAGTTGTCCCTGTCAAAGCGCTCCTTATAGGCTATGATAAGACTCTGGAGCTGGAAAACCGCCAGCTTGCCTATCATATAGATATCATCCGTGTTACCGTCCACTACCAGTACAAACTCGACCTTGCGATCATCAATGATCTTGAAATACTGATACTTTCCTATGGTCTGTGAATCCGCGCTGGAAGCAATGAACTCGGAAACCGAAGCCAGCTGCCCGTCGCTCTTTTCAAAGGTGGCCGCCAGCTGCTTTCCTTCCGCATCTGTAACCATCATATCTACTCTTGTTATGTTTTTTAAGCCGTCTAAAGTGTTCTGCAATATCTGTGTTGATACCATGACACACCTCTTTCTTGGTAATTGTGAACAAATTTCTCTTTGATTATACTGCAAAATGCCCATAAAAACAAGGGTACCACTGGTACCCTTGAATAATAATCACTAATTTTTCACAAAATAATTGTCAAAAATTGACAATGAATCATCCTTTGA
>DCHJ01000022.1:50401-51457 GCA_002314805.1 Lachnospiraceae bacterium UBA1755
ACCTCATATCGCGGTCAGCTTAGGAACTGCGGGTGCGCAGCGCCAGCCGGAACTATTTGCCCGGATAGATGATGAGACTGTCTACATCATAGCCACTGAGCTTATCCCTGCCGTTAAGCCCCGCAAGCTCCATCACGAACTCAAGCTTTACCACTTTTCCGCCAAGCCTCTCGATCAGCCTGATATTGGCCTGCGAAGTACCGCCCGTCGCAATAAGATCATCGATAATGACCACCTTCTGACCCGGCTTTATGGCATCCTTATGGATCTCTACAGCCGCCGTTCCGTACTCAAGCTCATAGGACTCCTCAATGGTCTCACGTGGAAGCTTACCCTTCTTACGGATAGGCACAAAGGGCTTATTCATGGCATATGCTACCGGTACGCCAAATATAAAGCCTCTGGATTCCGGACCTACGACCACATCAAAATCCACAGATCTGAGATTATCAACAATACCGTCCACACTGAGTCTGAGACCGTCTGCTTCCTGAAGGATACCCGTAACATCCCTGAAAATGATACCCGGCACCGGAAAATCCGGAATACTGATCACATAATCCTCTAATTTTTTCATAAACCAAGTCCTTTCTTTCTCACGGCCATAATCCATCAGTCCGCATACAGCGGACAGCTGTACGCCCGGATCATATCCCCCGCCTGTGATGGTCATCAGCCTGTATACAGCGGGAATCCGCGCTCCCGTCAGTTCTTGTTCCGCCAGCGACCGCATCAGCCCGCATACAGCGGGCAGCCGGTCATGAGCTCACTTCCACGCCCTTACCTGTATCTGAACACTGTTTCTGCCGCCGTAGCTGTCCTGCTTCGGATAATATAATATATCAATCCTGTCCTTTTTCGCAAGCCCGTCAAGAGTTTCATCCGCATCTGCAAAAATGATCCCGTCGCAGACACACCCGTCCTGATCCCTGAGTCTAAGCTTTACAAAGCTGTTATAGCCCGGCAGGGTACGTGCCGATATGACCGTCACATCCTTCTGCGCAAAGACCGGTCGTTCATTGCCCTGACCAAATGGCTCGAGCAGCTCCAGCTCCC
>DCHJ01000022.1:51500-51741 GCA_002314805.1 Lachnospiraceae bacterium UBA1755
CGTGGCATATCCAAAAGGCATCGCCACATCTATCCATATCTTCTCAATGAGATCCTCCGGACCAAGACCCGACCGCTCATTAAGTGCCCGTCTCAGTTCATCAATATTTTCCCGTTTAAGACTCATACCCGCTGCCAGCCTGTGTCCTCCGAATTTCTCCAGCAGCCCGGATACCTCCGTCAGCTTCTTATGTATATCATAGCTTTCTATGGACCGGGCAGAGCCCTTGACCAGTCCCGGC
>DCHJ01000099.1 GCA_002314805.1 Lachnospiraceae bacterium UBA1755
CCCTGGATGTATGATGTCTTTAAGGAGGAGAATGATAAGCTCTGGTGCATGATCGAAAGAAAGGAGCTTGTCTTTGAGGAGCTCATAAAGATCAGGTGGAATAACATTTTCAAGCGGCTGGGGATCGATGCGGACGGACCTGCATTTGAGACGTATTTCAGGAGCAGGCTCAATGAAAGTGCCATTCCTGTGGATGGTGCCATGGAAATGCTGGAAGCATTGAAACGTGCCGGACGGGGAGACTGTAGGAACGATGCAGGAGCCGGGAACGACAGATGGGTAAATGGTATCGGAGCCGGAAGCGGAGACTGTGAGAGCAGCATAGGAGCCGGGAGCAAAGACAGTGTAAAAGGCACCGGAAACGTGATCAGGGACATCGGCAGATATATCCTTGCGGCCGCCAGCAACGGACCGTATCATCAGCAGATACACAGGCTGGAGCTCTGCGGGATGGATAGGTATCTGGATTATGTCTTTATCTCGGAAAAAGTGGGATACTCCAAGCCGGCGAAGGAGTTTTTTGAGATAGCTCTCAGGGAGATCAACATGGACAGGGCTGCCTCGAGGAAGAATGCGGTCAGTGAGCTAAGTGCCGGAAGTGCTGCGGTCAGAAGTTTCAGTCCCGGAAGTGCAGCAGGCAGCGGGCTCAGTGTCGGAAACGATGATGCCGGGGGCGGATATATTACTGCCGGAGACTGTGTTATGGTGGGCGACTCCCTTACCTCGGATATGGCAGGGGGAAGGAACGCAGGCATGTATACCTGCTATTACAGACGAAACAGGGATGGTGTGATCACCGGAGATGTGGATATTGCAGTGGATGACCTGAGAGATGTGGCGGCAGCGATCATATCACTGGACAGCAGGACATTATGAGGATAAAGAGATCAACATACGCGGCGGCTATGGCTGCAGTCATATGCATATGCAGCTGGATATCCATACCTATGCCTGTGCCCTTTACATTGCAGACCTTCGGGGTATCTGCGGCGCTTTTCCTGCTGGGCGGCAGACTGGGCACGGTGTCGATCGCGATATATATTCTTGCAGGGGCAGCGGGGCTGCCTGTCTTTGCAGGCTTTCAGGGAGGACCGGGACATCTGCTCGGGCCAACCGGTGGATATATCATAGGATTTATCTTTCAGGGACTTGTGTATTGGACAGGCGGACGGTACGTGAGCGGGAAGGGCAGATATTTTCTGCAGCTGGCGGGACTGGTTTTGTGCTATCTTTTTGGTACGATCTGGTATAATATAATAGCAGGAGGCAGCAGAAGTTTACCTGCAGTATTGGGTGTATGTGTGCTTCCTTATGTAATACCGGATATGCTGAAGCTGTGGCTTGCATGCCTTGTGGCCGGTAGGATAAAAAAGCATATAGATATTTGATCACGGCCGGGGCGTGGCAGGACCATGACAGGATCGTGACAGGACCATGGCAGGACCATGACGGAATCGTGACAGGACCGTGGTTTGAGATTTATTATCGGAGGGCAGAATGAAAAGATTAAGGATCGCAATGATAGCTGCTTTGGCAGGTGCTGTTATGATTACAGCAGGTGCTCTGTCAGGCTGCGCAAAGACGGAGACTCCTCCTGAGACAGAAGCAGCTGCCGCTGCAGCTAAAACAGAGAGTGCCGCTGCAGCTGAGACGGAGAGTGCCGCTGCAGCTGATACAGACAAGACGGCGGCGCAGGCACAGAGTACTGCGGCTCAGGAAACACCGGATGCTGAGGCTGAACCGGCGGAGAGCAATGAGAAGACCTATGAGAGCAAGGATTGCTGGAAGATAACCTATGCTCCGTCGATGTTTGAACTTAAGGAGGATAAGCCGGGCGAGGTATGCTTCATATACAAGGGTAAATGCACAGGCAGGCATGAGGTCAGGATAAGCTATCATCCGGGTAAGCTGCCGACTGAGGTATTGTATGAAAAGACAGCTGACCTGCCGGAGGAAAGGATAACTAGGTCCGAGGGCTGGTTCGGAGGCACATACCCGGCGTGGTCATATTCAAGGAGTATCAGCGCAGGAGATGACGGCATATCCGAAAATCTCACGGGTATCGAGCACAACGGCGGTACTCTTATCGTGCATGTCATTTCCGGGACTGAAGAGGATGAAGATATTAACATGTCGGTAAGCGATGATATCAGCGGACTGCTTGATTCGCTTCAGTTTACGAAGCATGAGCCTCAGCAGGAGATGGCTTATAAGATAGGAACCTACGTACGGGAATATAAGGAAGAGATGGAGGGTAAGGAGCAGACCTTCACAGATACCATTGTATTGAGAGAAGACCATACGGGAACAATGAGCTTTCAGGATGATATTGATATCATCTGGTCAAGCTGGGAGCTTATCGAGTGGTCAGGCTCCAACAGATATGAGTATGACGTTGAGGGTGACAATCTCCTCGTCAATATGAATGACGGCGGAGAGTGGGCTCAGTTTCAGAGAAAACAGTAAACAGTGAATAATTCGGTATCAGGTGCTGATACGGCAGATTGCTGCAACAGTACCTGATACCGGTTTTTTAGAAAGGGGGGTCAATGAAAAAATTAGTGGTTTTGGTGCTGGCAGCTGCGGTACTGTGTACCGGATGCGCGGCGAAGATGGAGAAGAGACTGGGTGAGCTTACGACTAAGGCACCGGTCAATGAGGCGGATGCCATACCGGATATATGTTCATCGCCGGATGGTAAGTATCAGATAGCTCTATGCTTAAGCGGTACGATGCTCAAGGACAGAGGTTTCAATGAGTATTGTCTGAATGGTGTAAAGCTATTTGCAAATGAGAATAATAAGACATATAAGTACTACATTCCGGCTAAGGATGCTACAGACCAGGATAATGCAGACTGTGTCAGGGCAGCGATCACCAATGGTGCAGAGGTGGTGGTTGTTGTAGGATTTAATTACGGAAACCCTCTTAATGAGGTCGCACCCCAAAATCCTGATGTGAAGTTTGTTTTTGTTGACGGATGGGACACAGGATATAACAATGTGGCCAGTGTTGCATTCCGCGAGAACGAAGGAGGATATCTGGCCGGCTACAGCGCTGTTAAGGAAGGATATACGAGGCTTGGCTTCATAGGCGGAGGCGGCGGAAGCAACGGTGCCTGCAACCGTTACGGAAGGGGCTTTGTATGCGGAGCCGAGGACGCTGCAAAAGAGCTTGGGAAAAAGGTGGAGGTAAATTACAGCTATCAGTATGCTACTACCTTTACCGGTTCTCCGGAGCTGCAGGCAATGACTAATGCCTGGTATACCAATGGTACAGAGGTGATTTTTTCAGCCGCAGGGTCGGCGCAGGACAGTGTGGCGGCAGCGGCAGCGGCTAATGATGCATGGATAATAGCATGTGATGCAGATGCTTCTGCACGAAGCCGCGCAGTGCTCACGACTTCTGTAAAGCGTACCGATGTTGCAACAAAACTAATGCTTGAAGTGTGCTTCTCAGATAAATGGGACAGCGTAAGGGGGAAGAGTATGACTCTTGGGGTAAGCGACGGAGCCATATGCCTGCCTGTTGAAAGCTGGAGGTTTAAAAACTTTACCATAGGTCAGTATGAGGAGCTCATGGACAGGATGAAAGCAGGGGAGATCAAGGTCGATGATGACCATAATAACAATGCTTCATCCGAATGGCTCACTTTCAGAAAGATGTAAAGGAGGTGTAGGATGGATAACATGCATGATCATGCAGTGGAAATGCTGCACATAGATAAGGCTTTCAATGATCAGAAGGTCCTTGACGATATTACCTTTCAGCTTGAGAGAGGTGAGATACATGCACTCCTGGGTGAGAATGGTTCGGGCAAGACCACTCTCATGAGGATACTTTTTGGTATCTTTAAGGCTGATGCAGGTGAGATAAAAAGAGACGGAGCGACAGTGGAGATCAATAACGCAAATGATGCTACCGCTCTGAAAATCGGTATGGTTCACCAGCATTTTGAGCTTGTGGAGGTATACACGGCTCTTGAAAATATCGTGCTGGGGGCAGAGGATACCAGACACGGTTTTCTCAGAAAGGATCTTGCGCGTAAGAAGCTTGAAGGTCTGATCAGCAATTACGGGCTTGCAGTGGATCTTGATGAAAAAATCGAAAACCTGAATGTGGGTGCAAGGCAGCGTGTCGAGATACTTAAGATGCTGTACAGAGATAATGATGTACTTATCTTTGATGAGCCTACAGCAGTGCTCACTCCGGGAGAGACAGAGGAGCTCCTGCAGATAATGAGGAATCTGAAGGCTGAAGGAAAATCCATTATATTTATCTCCCACAAGCTCAATGAGCTGCTTGCAGTCAGCGACAGGATCACTGTAATAAGAAAAGGAAAGTATATCGGGACAGTCAGGGCTGCTGATACTGATGAGCAGACTCTTTCAGAGATGATGGTCGGCAGAAGCGTACAGCTCGAGGTGGTCAAGACCAGATCCAATCCGGGTGAGCCTGTGCTTGAGGTAAAGCATCTGGTATGCGCATCCGCATTTTCAGAAAAGAACGCAGTCAATGATGTAAGCTTCAGGGTACGGGCAGGCGAGATAGTAAGTATTGCCGGCATCAGCGGCAACGGACAGACGGAGCTTATTTATGCGCTGACAGGACTACTGCCTGTAAAGAGCGGTCAGATACTGCTTTGCGGACAGGATGTCACTGAGTCCACAGTCAGAAAGAAGAGTGAGAACCTGAGTCATATACCTGAGGACAGGCAGAAGCACGGTGTCGTGATGGAATTTAATCTTGCCGACAATATGATACTGCGCAGATACCGCCAGGACAGATATCAGAAGGCCGGTATGGTAAAGAAGGATGCCATACGTGAGTATGCAGCCGGAATTATCGAAGCCAATGATGTATTATGCACCGGAGGCGTGGACTCGGTAATGGCCGGAATGTCAGGCGGAAACCAGCAGAAGGCAGTGATCGGACGTGAGCTTGATATGGACAGACCGCTTATAATAGCGATGTATCCTACCCGCGGAGTGGATGTGGGAGCAATTGAACATATACATAAGCGGCTTGTACAGGAAAGGGATAATGGCAAGGCAGTGCTTATTGCATCTGCTGAGCTGTCGGAGGTAATGAAGCTGGCTGACAGGATCCTGGTGATGCATGAGGGCGAGATCGCCGGACGTCTTGATCCTGAGAAGACGACGTATGAAGAGATCGGCCTGTATATGGCCGGAGCAAAGAAGGATGAGAAGGAGGATGAGTGGTATGAATAAGAACCGTAATAGATTCCTCTATAGTACAGTTCCCTCGCTGATAGCGATCCTGGCGGGACTTGTCTTTGGCGCCATACTGATGTTAATTGTATGTCTTATGGACAAAAATATAACTCTCGGGGGCTTCTGGGACGGGGCAAGACTATTGATCATCGGTTTCCTTTCCAAGGGAAGGGATGAACTGGGAAATCTGATGTTCGGATATAACGGTACGCATTTGGGAAATATGCTTTTTAAGGCGACACCGCTGATCATGACAGGTCTTTCTGTCGCAGCAGCCTTTAAGGCAGGTCTTTTCAATATCGGAGCACCGGGACAGTATCTGATGGGACTTACGGCATCGATCGTAATAGCTCTCGCAATACCGTCGGCTTCGGTGCCCGCCGGATTGATCCTTGTACTGGCTCTCCTCGGCGGCATGGTGGCCGGAGCTGTATGGGGCATGATACCCGGAGCACTGAAGGCATACCTGAATGTAAACGAGGTGATCACATGTATACTTACCAACTGGATAGCAGCCAACCTGTCAACACTGATATTTGAGGGCAGCGCTTTCATCAACAACACAGAGCCAGGAAAGTCAGGCTTTTTATATAAGACCGCGGCTAACGGGGTTGAACTGCCGAAAGCATTGCTGGACAAGGTATTTCCGGGGTCGCAGGTCAACTCGGGAATCATTATCGCAGTTATCCTGGCAGTCATCATGTACTTCGTGATCAGCAAATCTATCTGCGGCTTCGAAATGAGGCTGTGCGGCTCCAACCGTGAGGCGGCGAGATACTGTGGTATCAATGAGAATGCCAACATAATTATGAGTATGGCAATAGCCGGTGCACTTGCAGGTATCGGAGCAGCTCTCTATACACTTTCGGGTAATACGGAGTTCGCCTGGTCCACATATCAGAAGCTTCCTCAGGTAGGTTTCAATGGCATACCGGTGGCTCTGCTGGGATGCCTCAATCCGATAGGAGTGATCTTTACAGGCATGTTCATGTCGGCACTTGAGATCAACGGTCAGCAGATAGCCAACCTGACGGCGTATAACGAATATATCACTAGCATCATAATCGGTGTCATCGTATACCTGAGTGCTTTTACGAAGTATATAAGAGGAGTAATGATGCACAGAAGGAAGAAGGGGGGTACAAAGAAATGACATTTCTGATACAGCAGACTGTAACATATGCTTTACCTCTTATGATAGTAGCTCTTGCAGGTGTATTCAGTGAGCGAAGCGGTACCATCAATCTTGCTCTTGAAGGTATCATGATAATCGGAGCTTATATAGGAGTGCTTTTTGTCAGAGGTATGGAGGGTACTGTGTGGATCAGGCTTGCACTGGCAGAGCAGAGTTATCTTTCATTCCAGCTACTGGAGATAGCCGCAATGCTGGTTGCAGCATGCGCAGGAGCAGTATTCTCGCTGCTTCTCACACTGGCAGCTATCAGGTTCAAATCAGATCAGACCATCACAGGTACTGCACTCAATCTGATCGCGCCGGCATTTACTGTATTCGGTATCCTGCTGCTTACCAACCAGACCACGCTGACACTGCAGAATATCGATACATCTGCAATGTTCATCCTTAAGAAATCCACCTGGGGACTGGACCGCAGTGCCGATATGGGCTGGCTTGGCAATCTTCTTTTCAATAAGACATATCTGGCTACGTATATAAGCCTCATCCTTTATGCTGTACTGGCAATACTGCTTTACAAGACAAAGTTCGGTCTGAGGCTGAGAGCATGCGGTGAGAACCCTGAGGCTGCAGATTCACTGGGCGTAAACGTCAACAAAATGAGACTGGCCGGAATCACAATAAGCGGAGCTGTGGCAGGAATGGGCGGTTTCATATATGCTCTTACCACAGCAGGCTGTACTGCCAACGGTGATGTGGCAGGCTTCGGTTTCCTTGCTATGGCAGTAATGATCTTTGGCAACTGGAATCCGGGCACGATAGTCTGGGCTTCACTTATCTTCGGTTTCTTCAAGTGTATAGCCGCATGCTATTTTACACTCGACCTCAACGGAGACTCCGTCTATGCCCTGGCAAATCTTGGAATCAGTGCCAATATATACAGGATGCTGCCGTTTGTTGTAACACTTATCGTACTTGCATTTACGTCCAAGAAGTCGAGAGCACCAAAGGCAGCCGGAAAACCGTTTGAATACATGTCGGATGTATGATGCTTATCGTAAGCAGTACTGAGAAATAATGCGCTTTCATAACTGCCTGTCCCGCTGACTTTCGGTGGGACAGGCAGCCGGAGGCGGCTGCAGCCGATAATCGGGGCAGTGCAAAAAAGAATGATCCGTATCATATGAATTACACACAACCGACACTGTCGGATGCGGTTTTGCCTGAACCGGTGATAATCAGGGCGCGGTTTGTCCGCGGAACGGAGATCAGTGCGAAACAAGGCAGCTTTCATAACTGCCTGTGCGGCGGTCGGACCGGGGGACGGAGATAAGTATGAAGCCTGTCAGTGCAGAAGGAAGACCTCTTGAGATAGAGAGGAAATATTTGATCGTATATCCGGATACGGGCTGGCTTGACAGCTATCCGGGAGGAGAGAGGATAGAGATACTTCAGACATATTTTGATACGCTTACAGAGAAGAAGCTTCGGGTACGCATATGGAAGTCCGGGGATAAGACATCCTATATCCTTACCAGGAAGACGAAGATAACGGATATCACCAGGATAGAAGAAGAGAGTGAGCTCACCAAAGCTGAATATGAGGCTGTGCTTGCCGGCGCAGTCTCAGGTGTGAGACAGCTGTCCAAGATCAGATACAGACTCCCGTATAAGGGAAAGCTTGTGGAGGTGGATTTATTTCCATTCTGGACGGATAAGGCAATAGCCGAAGTCGAACTGGACTGTGAGGAGGAGGCAGTATTACTTCCGCAGGAATTAAAGGTAATAGCTGAAGTGACAGAGGATGGGAATTATACAAATTACAGCCTTGCCGGGTCTGTGATGAAGCAGACAGCAGATCACCGGGACGGTATTGCACAATGAGGTCAGCTGCGGCGTATACCGCAGCTGACCTCAATATCAATTCAGAGGCAGCCACGGATCGGGCAGGATCAGTCACGGCGTATGCCGCAGACCTGATACATGCGGTCATCGGAGATGACGATATCCACATCAAAGTACGGGAGCATGAGACCGCGGAGCTCTTCTGTGCTCATGAGTCCGTTGGAGACGTTTCTGGCGCTGCCTGAATGATGTGCATCTATACGGGCTCTGCTCATGCCGTGGGCGACAGACATGCGTCCGCCCGGTTTTGTCAGCGATGCAAGCTTCTCTATGAGCTTCTGAGGCTGCGGAAAATGAGGGAAGGCATTGTAGACCATCACGACATCATATCCGCTCAGAAGGTCCGGCATGCCGCAGCTGAGCTCAATGAGGTCCGTCTCCTCAATATCACCGCATATGGTCCTTACGCGCCGGTCACTGCATCCTGCAGCGGCGCGTTTTATCATCTCAGGAGATATGTCGATCCCGGTCACTGAAGCCACACTGCGTTTCAGATAGTCCTCAAAAAGGACACCTGTACCGCAGGCCACATCGAGGACATGGATATTTTCTCTGACATCGCAATTATCCAGGATGGTATTGATGATATCATCATTGCGTATCATCTCTGCATCCCAGGTTTTGGCACATCTGTCAAAGAAATCCTTAACATCGTTTTTATCTATCATATAAGTCAGGTCTGCGCGCTCCGGCGCTGTTGTGTTAATACTGCTAAGTGTTTTACCCGGTCAGATTATCTGCTGACAGGAGTGATATGATTCATCATCGGTGCACATTATGCCTGGTATCGATGCAATACCCGTGAAAACGCCTGATACCGGGTATGTATTCCGTGTCTGGGCAGCTCCTCAGATGTCCAGTATGATCCGTCTGCCGTCCACGTCTGCTATTCTTGT
>DCHJ01000021.1:0-1123 GCA_002314805.1 Lachnospiraceae bacterium UBA1755
ATCCGGCAAAAGTCGGATTATTTTATTGTCATACTGCTTTAAAAGTCCTGTGTAAATTGACTTTATTCTTTTCCTGTTGTATATTGATACCAATCGAGGGAACTACCAATAGACGGTTGGTCCTGAAAAGGTGTTATAAAAAATAACCGCTACATCTTATCAGGACGGCGGTTATTTTTTTGTTGACTTGATGTATTCGATTAAGACCTTGACTACAATCGAAATGATTGCTATCACCAGACTTAATATCTCAAAATCACTCATGTGCATCCCCCCTTTATTACTCGGAGGGCACTTACCCTCCGGAGAGGGCCAACCGCNNACCTTTTCTATGGTAGTTCCGTAAGCATTATAACATACTCACAAGCCGGTCTCTATATTCCTTTTTTAGTGTACATGTGGTGGTCTTTTTGCTAATTGCATGATAATGATTTAGCCAAATTCAGCTTTGGATAAATAAAACTTCAGACCGGGATCTTTACTATTATTTTTCTCACCTTACATGGCACAGTCTCGCAGCATGACGGGCAATGTGCATCCTGCGGAAACAGGAGGATAAATCTTCCTGCCGTAAGTCTGATTGCAGAGGAATCCTTATCTACATCTGCCAGCAGAGCCTCGATCTCAGGATCATATGGCCGAGTCACGTGGCAGAGCTCATCAGTATCCTTAACATATATGATTTCCTCTCCATTTACCATATACATCAGATCAATATACTTCTGATGAGCCTCCATTCTGGAATCAGAGGTCAGGGGTTTTGTTTCGTATTCACAGGATATCAATGTCATCCCGCTGCCAAGCGGCCTCCTGCCGGTCACGTATGGTTCCTTGAGAAAACAGCGGATCTCTTCAATTGCATCCTTCACATATCCGGGAAGATAACTTAGCTCTTCTGTCTTTGATATTGATTCAAGTATCATATTAATCTGGTCTCCATTCCGCCGCCAGACCGCGGCACAGATAGTGATGAAAATACTTAATCGGCTTCACTGCCGGGTCAGCCGTATGTGCCAGTGTCTCAATTCAGCTTGCCTGCAAAGGCTGATACTTCTCCATAGAAGAGTCCCAGCGTGACCACGTCTGCTCCGATGTTAATGAAGCTGTAGCCCATATCGATAAG
>DCHJ01000021.1:1261-1971 GCA_002314805.1 Lachnospiraceae bacterium UBA1755
CCGATGCTATGTGAAAAATCACCCGGTCCGTAGAAAAGTATGTCATATCCCGGGACTGCAGCAATGGCATCTATATCATCCATCGCCTCGGGATCCTCGATCTGGAATGCCAGAAATCTCTGCTCATTTGCCTGACGGTTATACTCCGCCTGAGGTACCATGCAGTATTTGGCATCTGCATTTCCCCCGTCGACCGGACGTCTTCCGATCGGATAAAACCTGGTATAATGTACAACGTACTCAGCATCCTCTACTGACATTATATGCGGTACCATAATTCCGGCTGCATCCAGTTCAAGAGGCCGGATATAATCGCTGTAGGAGCCTCTCGGGACCCGTACCAATACATCCGTATCATATATTTTCCCGGCATTTATCTGCCGTTCAACAACGCAATAATCATTAGCCACATGTTCCACGTCTACCCATACACAGGGGATCCCCTGTATAGCCGCGATCTCTACTATCCTCGGATCTGCCGTGTTGCACTTTGTAGATATTACTGTCTTTCCGGCTCTCAGCATTTCCAGTGTCTTACTTTTTCTCATATCCATAGTAACCTCCTTTACGCGGACAAGCCGCGTCACACGTCGCTTTCGTCTTCTTTGCTGTCAATACAGGCTCCATTCCGCGGACAGACCGCGTCACAAATAGTATTGAAAGTACTGCTTTCTTTCACACTTATCTCCATTACGCCGCCGGGCTGCGGC
>DCHJ01000021.1:2042-8273 GCA_002314805.1 Lachnospiraceae bacterium UBA1755
ATTATATTGGTCCCTGTCATAAAGCTGGATGCATCCGAACATAACAGGATCAGCGGTCCTGCCAGCTCTTCCGGTCTTCCGGTGCGTCCGATCATCGTCTTGTTATTAAGCTTCTGGATGAACTCCATATCCGACTGAGGAGTGATCCTCGGAAACGGACCCGGTGTGATACTGTTGACACGGATCCCATCCTTTGCCAGATAGGATGCCATGTATTTTGTGAGCTGGACCACACCCGATTTTCCTACACCGTATGTGATAGGACTGTTATTGCCTGTGTTACCGTAGATCGAATGGTCCGGTGCTACTATGCCATACATTGATGCAATGTTTACAATGCTCCCTTTTTTGTTTTTCTTCATAAAAGGAATGATCTCCCTCAGGCATCTGAAGGTCACTCCGACGGTCCCATCCAGACCATATGCCCAGGTCTCGTCATCGAAATCCTCTACTCTGGTTTTCGTCATCTTCTTCCCGCCGGCTCCGCCGCCATATGCCGCATTGTTGATCAGACAGTCGATATGTCCGCTCTCCTCATCCACACGTGTCAGCATCTCACGGATGGATTCTGTATTGGAAAGATCACATTTTATGTAATGTACATTCTGTCCTTCAAGCTCCTCCAGCGGTGTATCGATCACATCTGCAATATACAGGTTTGCACCATAGTCCAGCAGATGCTTTGCCATGACCCTGCCCAGATTTCCGCAGCCGCCTGTCAGAATCACGTTCTTACCGTCTAATGTAAAAATATCTTGCATACTCTTTTCTCCTCTTATAACTCAACATCCATCGCTCTGGTATCCGAGATTGCCTCAAGCAGTTCTCTTTCATCTCCTTTTGCAAGCCACATCCTGTGCTCAGATACAGGGATCGTCTTTCCGATCTCAGGCCACTGCAATGCAAAGCCTTCCGCATATGGCACCCTTATCCTGACACCGAGTACTCCGTTCCAGGTCTCTGTCGTCTTTTTTGCATAACCCGGAATATTGTATTTCTGGCTCCCTATGATATTGATTGCCTTCACCTTCAGATCAACCACATCTGTTACGTCCACATAGTAATTCATGTACGGGAGCTTTCCGCAGCTTGTAAAGCAGTCCCCGCGGAAATCTATGTCGGAGATCATAAAGGCAACCTGTGCGACATTCCAGGACGGCGCATCCTGCTCAAAGCTGATCCCGTGAGCCGCCGTGATCCCCGCAAGGGTAAGCTGACCCGTCACTGCATGATGATTGCTGAAGGTATCCTCCTCGTAGGGCCAGTGAGTGATCACAAGATCCGGCTGTACAGCTCTGATCAGCCTTGCGACCTTGGATACCATCTGAGGTGTTACGCACAGGATCTCGTCATCATAATCCAGGAAATGAATATCCTCAATTCCAAACAGTGCGCAGGCTTCCTTTACTTCCTTATACTTTACTTCCGTACGTTCCTTGATGATGCTGTCAATTTCTTCCTGAGATAATTCTCTGTTTCTTTCCCTGAAGAGGTCATAGATAACCTCGTCATGACATCTAAGCCCCTGCGTGATCGATGCGCATGTGACCTTATCCCCCTGCTTTATATGATGATAGAGCGTACCCCCGCAATGATCAAACATATCGGCAGGATGTCCTCCGACTACTAATATATTCATATACCGCTCCTCCTGTTCAGGCCTTTGATTGCTCCGGTGCCTTTTCTTTCACACCCGCATTCACAAAAATATCTGCCGCCGTCTGCAGGTTCATGACTCAAAATATTTTATGGTCTTTTTCAGGATCTCCGCCTGCTGAATTGCTTCATCTGTATCCCAGTAATTTGTCTTAAACTGTAACAGCTGCGGCTGGATCTTTTCTGCCACAGGGCATAGTCCCTCCTGATATGTATACCCCTCAAAGAATATCTCCCTGCCCATGAAATTTTTGTTCCTGAATGCGGGTTCAAGATAATTCAGCTTCCATGCCGCATATATTCCGTCACCCCCAAGCTCCATGAATTTTCTTCTGAAGGTGTACCAGTCGACCGAAGGATTCACTATCCTTGCAGCGGCAGTCCAGTATGCATGCACGCACTCCTGTGGTGTATGCTGGGGGATAAGCCATTCACAGCCTGACATCGCAGCTTCAATGATCTTTCCGGCCTCCATACGGCAGCTGCAGAGCTCATCCATCCGCTCCGTCTGAGCCAGTGCCACAGCACCCACGACATCGGACATCCGGTAATTCCAGCCCAGAGAGTAATGCCTCTCGTACAGCGGGTCCTGAATATCATCCTTGGAGATCCTGGCCTTTTTGGTGGAGATGCTGCCATATCCCAGTCCTGAAAATCTGCGGAGATTTAATCCATACTCATCGCTGTCGGTCGTAACTATACCGCCTTCTCCGCTGGTAAGGTGCTTGCTTGCCTGGAATGAAAAGCTTGCCATATCTCCGATCGTCCCTGCCATATGCCCCTTGTATGACCCCATAAAGCACTGCGCATCATCCTCGATAACGACCAGCCGGTGACGCCTTGCCACATCCATAACCGCATCCATATCAGGCATCAGGCCAAAGAGTGATACCACGATGACGGCCTTTGTCTTTTCTGTGATCCTATTCTCTATTTCCTTTGCCGAGATCAGGAATGTATCCTCCTCGATATCTGCAAATACCGGGATCGCATTGGCCATAAGGACCGCAAAGCAGGTCGATGACATGGTAAGCGGCGGCACGATCACTTCATCGCCTGCAGTCACTCCCGCAGCTTCCAGTGCGGTGTGAAGCGTTGCAGTGCCGTTGACAAAACCGACAGCATGCTTTGTACCGATCTTTTCCGCAAACGCTTTCTCAAGTCTTACTACAAACTTATAATTATTATGTGTCTCAAACTGACCGTTCAAAGACTCTATAGCGTATTGTCTTTCCAGATCCGTTATTCTTTCTATCTTCATAGTTCTCCTTCTTTCTTTCGGGGGCGGCGGAGTTCGCGTAAGGCTGCGTCCTGCCCGTTTTATGACATCTCTTTTGTGTTTGCTATTCGCATAGCAGCGATGTTATCAATTCAGACTGTAAGATATGCAGCTCATCACTATGACCGATACGCGCCAAAGTAGATCCTGCTATAGTATTCAATACTCTCTCTCCGATACATATCTATCCTTTCACGGCTCCTGCCGTTGCGCCCTTGATAAAGAATTTCTGCAGTGCGATAAATAATATCGCAAGAGGTATAGTTGCAAGTAGTGCTATAGCCAGCTGCAATGCTTTATTGCTTGCGTTTAGCTGCGAGAACAATGTTACTCCGATCGGCAGTGTCATATTCTTCTTGTCTGAGATCATTACGAGCTGCCATAAGTAATCATTGAATGTACTGAAAAACGAGAAGATCAGTACAGTGCCCATGGAAGGCAGAGACAGCGGTACTGCTATCCTCACGAATTTTGCCAGCTCGCCGCAGCCATCGATCTCTGCTGCGTCAAACAGTTCTCTGGGAAGGCTTCCTGTAAACTGTCTGCAGAGAAAAATACCAAATGCAGGAGCAATAGTTGTCAGGATAACACCTATCAATGTATCTACCAGTCCGAGACTGTTGGCAACAAGGAAGTTCGGGATCAGTAATACCTGCTTGGGCATCATAAGCGTAGCCATGACCAATGCAAACAATATGTTTTTTCCGGGAAAATCCATTCTTGAGAAAGAATAACCGGCTGTGAGTGCAATAATTACAGTAAGTACCGCAACTCCGATGCTGACGATGAAGCTGTTGACCAGCCACCGGATCAGGTCGGATTTTTCAAAAACCTTTGTGATGTTTTTCATCGTGAGATTTTTGAACGGATTGAGATCTATCGGGAATGCGATCAGGCTGGGATTTGGCTTAAATGCTCCTACCAGCATTATGTAAAAAGGAAACATAATGATCATGATCAGGATGATCAGCAGTATCGTGCCTGTGACATTCACATCTCTTCTGCGACTCTTCATTATGTCACCTCCTAGTACTCAATTTTGTCTTTGCTGACGACTTTGAACTGTATCAAAGCCACTGCAGCAGTAATTAAAAACAGTACAACACCAATGGCAGATGCATATCCGAACTGATTATTGGAAAATGCTTTGTCATAGACCAGCATAAGCAGTGTTGATGTCGTATAGTTTGGCCCTCCTGCTGTCATAAGCTGAGGGAAAACAAATATCTGCAATGCACCTATTGTGGCTGTAATGAATACATATACGATCGTTGCATTTAACAATGGAAACGTGATCTTCCAGAACTGATCCCGCTTGGAAGCTCCGTCCATTTCTGCGGCCTCAAAATACGTCTCAGGCAGTGAATCTATTGCCGCACAGTATATGATCAGATTTGTCCCCATGTTGCACAGCACCACCATTAAGGAAACGATGGGGATCGCTGTGGAAGCCTTGTCGAGAAATGATATGTGCTCAAAACCCATGCGTGAAAGTATCTGCGTAAGCAGACCTGTATTTGAAGCAAATACAAACTTCCAGCCTATTACCAATGCCGCAGCACAGGTCACTCCCGGAAGGTATATCAGCAGCTTTGATGCAATATTCATCTTCCTTCCGTGAGGATGCAGTGTATTTGCAACCCAGAGCGGAAGGAAAACATTTAATGGAATACAGATAAGACAATACAGCAGCGTGGACTTAAGACTTGTCCAGAACGCATAGTCACCAATCAGCTTTTTGTAGTTATCAAGCCCTATCCATTCCATTTTGTTTAACGAGGAATTTGTAAAGGAACATATTATTCCGTAGAAAAGGGGATAAAGATAGAATACACAAAAAACCGCAAGCCAGGGGATCAGGAATATATATGCCCATCCGGCCTTCATTTTGTACCTCTTTGAATGTCTGCCTTTATTAGTTTTGTCCATAATCCTGTACCTTTCAAACCCGTCTTGATTCAGAAACTGTGGGAGCGGGTATGCCGCTCCCACACATACTGTCAGTTAGCTGTCTGGATAACTTCATCAGCATCTGCTTTCCAGTTATCAAGCATTGTGCCTGCATCAATATTCTTTGCAAAGAAATCCTGAAGCTGCGGATAATGTGTTCCTCTGAAATCTGACCACCATGGCTCAAGGATACCAAATGAAGAAGTATTATGCTTAGCGCTGAAATCGATAGCCCATGTCATGAGCTCTGTGATATGCTCTGTACCATAATCAATACTTACATTGTTCATCCTCGGAAGAGTTCCCATTATCTCACAGGTTCCCTTGCAATATGCCGGGTTCTTAAGGTATACATCAAGTGCCGCCTTTATTGCCTCTTCATGTCCAGCATTATTGAAGCCTACGAGACCTGTGGTTCCCCATGATCCGCTTACACCTGCTTCCTTTCCTGCCTTGGTAGGAAGTGCGCATGCATCGATCTCGAACTCAAGGCTTGTCCCTGCTTCCTGGTTGTTGTAATAAACAATGATCTCATTAAGTCCGCCTGCCATGAAAAGGAGCTGTCCTGCATGCCATAATGCAATCGCATCGTCATCGGTAAGTGTCGCGCATCCGTCCGGAGCAAGGTGCTCATCTATCATTGTGCCAAAGAGGTCTAAGGTTTCAGTGATCTTTTCTTTATTGGCGCCCTGGTTAACTACACACTCGGTCAGATCATCGCTTGTGATCTTTGCACCGTTTGCCATGTACCAGCTGTAGTACCAGCAGTCAGATGACTGGTTGCCTGCAAACAAAGCACAGGGAACTATGCCGGGATCTGCAGCCTTTGCTGCGCGCAGCACTGCAAGGAAGTCATCATAGGACCATGTCTCACGGTCTGCAGGAAGCATATCTGCGACTCCAAGCTTCTGAGCAAGATCCATGTTTACAAGGACTCCGTATGAAGCTCCGTCATTGGTAGCTGCATAATAATTCTTTCCGTCCACTATTCCATCCTTGGTCTCACTGATAAATGCTGAAGCATTATCTGCCAATACATCAGTGATATCAATTGCAAGTCCCGAATGAACAGCCGGCGCGATTCTTGAGTATCCGTCATACAGAATATCCGGTGTTGTTCCGGTTGCGCATGCTACCGTAAACTTTTCAGGGCCTGAATCATATGGAAGCTCTTCAAACTTCATTGTGATCCAGGGATACTTTTCATTAACCTCCTGATTCCACTGCTCAAAGAGATCTATGATGCCCTCGCGCTCATAGGTCCATACAGTAAGCTCTACAGGCTCCTGCTCTGCCGCTGCTGCCGGAGCTGCTTCTTCCTTTGCCTCTGCCTTTTCTGCTTTTTC
>DCHJ01000021.1:8393-10285 GCA_002314805.1 Lachnospiraceae bacterium UBA1755
AACTTTTTCATCATATGCCTGTTCCTCCTTTTGAAACAATAAACAGTTACACTCATACGGTATAATATTCCGCACTCCTGCTCAATCCAGTCAATTCCTAAATACTCTCAAATATGAAGAAAATAAAAATGACTTTTTCTGCAAATATTGGACTATATAGAAAAGACGCAATCGCAGCCAATGACAGTCGGTCATTTTGTACAATTGCATCTCGTTTTTTAATTCATATTCACTATTACAGTTCATCAGGTTCTGCAGTTTCCTGACTGAATTCCCTCGGACGTTTCCCTGTCATCTGCTTAAAAACCTGATAGAAGTATTTCGGATTCTGATATCCAACAGCCTCAGAAACCTCATACACCCGCATATCACTGGTGGAAAGCAGGTGCTTTGCGTGTTCTATCCTTACATAATTAAGATAATCTGTAAAGCCGGCTCCCGTGTGCTTCTTGATAAGCTGTGACAGGTATCCCGGAGAAATATGGACGTTTTCTGCAACCTTGCTCAGATTAAGCTCCATATCCATATAATTCTGTACTATGAAACGCTTTGCTGCGCTGACGGTCTTGCTGGAATTCTGCTCTCTGGCATTTCCGATGCCTGCAAAAAGCGATGCCCCCAGTTTCAATACTGTCTGACGGATCTGCGCAACATTATTTGTTGTGAGTACTTCAAAGTAAGGATTTTCGCCGGCCGGCACTGAAAACTCTATTCCAAGTTCTCTGGCTCCGGAGATCATCAGCGCGATCAGTTCTATCGAACGCTGGCGTACCTGCTCTGTCGAGACCTGACTGCTGACAATGAAGCCTGTCAGATATCCGTTAAGCCGCCTTATCATCTCCTCCTCACTCTTGGAGACAAATAAGTCCATAATTTCTGAATGATGGATCGGTTCGTTCTGATTCTGCGAGTCGATCACCACCTGCTGGATGTTTCTGTTGCTGACAATATTGTTCTCTCCGAATACGTTCCAGTATTCAAGTGCATATTCAGCAGCACGATAGCTGTCACTCAGCTTTCTGAACTCATTGACACATTTGCCTATGCTTGCCTTAAAATCTATCTTGTAGATGTATTTCAGCCTGTCACGGATGGCATCCAGATTTTTTTCCAGACAGTATTCCATATTAGGCTGTTCACCGTATACAATAAGTATCGCTCTTTGAAGAGAGTCAAACAGCACGATTTCCCTGAAGTTCTCATCCATGCCGCACAGGCTCTTTTTGATCTCTTCCTCCAGGATACCCTGCACAGTCATTTTTTCACCGGCAGCCGAGGTATTGTACTGTGGTACGATGATCACTGCGGCTATATCTGAGACCGGACCTTCAACCCCGAAATCCATTAAGTATACCCTGTTTTCTTCCTCCGAAAGCTCTTCGGAAGGAGTATTGATAAGGGACATGAAATACTTGTTTCTCAACAGCGGCATACTGCGTTCCAGCAGCTTCTTCATATGCTGCTGTTCAATGGCAAGCTGTACTTTTCTGTCCAGACTTCCGCGTATCCTCTCCAGTGTGACAGTCAATTCATCCATATTGATCGGCTTGAGCAGGAAATCCACCATTCCGTTTCTGATCGCCTCCTTGGCAAAATCAACGGAGCCATAACCGGTAATGATAATAATACTGATGTCTTCGTTGTTTCGTATCATTGCCTTTGCAGCATCAATACCGTTGATCTGCGGGATATTAATATCCATGATCACTATCTGCGGATGATACTGTTCAAACAATTCCATTGCCATTGTACCGGTATCAGCCTCTGCACATACATTCATTCCCATTCCGGCAAAATCAATGGATGAGATTATTCTCTCCCGTACCAGGCAGTCATCATCAACAACCATAACATTGTACATATTGCTATTCTCCTATTTCTTCAGGGATGTG
>DCHJ01000086.1:0-3650 GCA_002314805.1 Lachnospiraceae bacterium UBA1755
CAAAGTATGTATGCAAGGACGGACCGGTTTTCAGATTCGACGAACTGGATGACTTAACCGGTGAGTATTAAGGAGAATAAAGATGGAAAACTTTGTGAATATCTATTTGTTTGGAAAAGAGTATAAGGTTCCGGACAATCTTACTATCATGAAAGCCATGGAGTACTCAGGCTATCAGCTCAAGAGGGGCTGCGGCTGCCGTAACGGATTCTGTGGTGCATGCGCAACTATCTACCGTGTAAAGGGCAGGCAGGAGCTTAAGGCCTGCCTGGCATGCCAGACTAAGGTGGAAGAGGGTATGTATATTGCAACACTGCCGTTCTTCCCGCTTGTCAAGAAGGTATTTGATATTGAGAAGATCTCCGCTGATCAGCAGATCATGATGCAGCTTTATCCCGAGATCTACGCATGCGTAGGCTGTAATGCCTGCACAAAGGTATGTCCTCAGGAGCTCAATGTAATGCAGTACATCGCATATGCTCAGCGAGGTGACTTTAAGAGGTGCGCGGAGGAGAGCTTTGACTGCGTAATGTGCGGATGCTGCAGTACAAGATGTCCTGCCGGAATTTCACACCCGCAGGTCGCTATGCTTGCAAGACGTATCAACGGCAAGTATCTTGCTCCAAAGTCACAGCATCTTGCAGACAGAGTACAGGAGATCAAGGACGGTACCTTCGATCAGCTTATCGAAGCACTTATGGATAAGCCTGTCGAGGAAATCAAAGAGCTCTATAACAACAGAGACATCGAGAAATAAGGAGGGGGCATTATTATGTATGCAGAGCAGTTTCAGGAGTCATTAAAGGCAGTTGAAGCGGCAAGAGAAGCTAATATCGCCCTCGAGCCGAGACGTATGACAGCAGACGAGAAGGACAGACTTCTCGAGACATATCATCCTGATTACAGGATGGATCAGTTTGATGTACTGACAGCCGGCCCCAACAAGGGTGAGAAGGTTCCTAAGGAGCTTGCTGCCATACTTCAGGCACATTCACGTATTGCGAAGGACAGTGTTGATCTTAACGCTCCGGATTATGATGTTGATGTACTCATCATCGGCGGCGGCGGCGCAGGCTGTTCGGCAGCAATCGAGGCTGACGAGAAGGGCGCTAAGGTCATGGTAGTGACTAAGCTCCGTACGGGTGATGCCAATACCATGATGGCTGAAGGCGGCATCCAGGCAGCTGACAAGCCCAACGATTCACCGGCACAGCATTTCATTGATGCATACGGCGGCGGACATTTCGCAGCCAAGAGAGAGCTTGTCAGAAAGCTCGTTACAGATGCCCCGGAGTGCATCCAGTGGCTCAATGACCTGGGTGTTGAGTTTGACAAGGACGAGAACGGTGTCATGGTCACAACTCACGGCGGCGGCACATCAAGAAAGAGGATGCATGCGGCCAAGGATTATTCAGGTGCCGAGATCATGAGAACTCTCCGTGACGAAGTGCTTAACCGCGAGATCCCTGTTGTTGATTTCACGGCAGCAATCGAGCTCATCCTTGATGAGAACGGCAATGCGTCAGGCGCAGTACTTATGAACATGGAGACGAATCAGCTGTATGTGGCAAAGGCAAAGACAGTCATCATTGCTACAGGCGGCGCAGGACGTATGCACTATCAGGGCTTCCCGACCTCCAACCATTACGGAGCAACAGCAGACGGTCTGGTACTTGGTTACAGAGCAGGAGCAAAGCTTCTTTACGCAGATACACTTCAGTATCATCCCACAGGTGCGGCATTCCCGGAGCAGATCTTCGGTGCGCTTGTTACGGAAAAGGTCCGTTCACTGGGCGCAAAGCTCGTCAATGTCAAGGGTGAAGTATTTATGCATCCGCTGGAGACACGTGATGTGGCAGCTGCTTCGATCATCCGTGAGTGCATGGACAGGGGCAACGGAGTTGATACCGGCGACGGACAGGGTGTATGGCTCGATACTCCTATGATCGAAAAGATCGGCGGAGAGGGTACTATCATCGCAAGGATACCGGCAATGTACCGTATGTTTGCAAAATACGGGATCGATATGCGCAAGGAGCCGATCCTCGTATTCCCGACACTTCACTATCAGAACGGAGGTCTTGACATCAGCCTTAACGGTGAGACTCCCAACATAAAGAACCTCTTCGTCGCAGGAGAGGCAGTCGGTGGTATCCACGGCAGGAACAGACTCATGGGAAACTCACTGCTCGATATCATCGTATTCGGACGCAATGCAGGCCGCATGGCAGGCGACCGCTGCAAGGAAGTGACTGTCGGCAGGCTCACACTTGACCATATCGACAGATTTGATGCCGAACTCAAGGCAGCAGGCATCGAAACAGATGTTGTATCTCCGAAGCTTCTTCCTAAATACACACCTGATTTCAAGTATGTATGTAAGAAGGCGGAGGTAAGATAATGGTACTTTTTAACGGAGTTGTTACTGCTACAGGGATCGCATTTCTCATGTTAAGCGTGCTGCTGATATCTGCACTGGGATATGCGCTGGGACGTATTGAGATCGGGGGAGTCTCCCTTGGTACGGCAGGAGTATTTATCGTTGCCATACTTTTTGGCGGGTTATTTTATCCGACACTTACAAACACACTGGTTCAGTCAGATGTATCTTATGTAAAGAACGCACTTAAGATCGTTGAGAATATCGGACTTATATTCTTTGTCACATCAGTAGGCTTTATTGCAGGACCTAAGTTTTTCAGCAATCTTAAGGTCAACTTCAAATCCTATGTGCTCCTCGGCATCGTGATCATACTTGCCGGCGGACTCACAGCTATTGCATGCATTTTCATCGGAAGAGCATCCGGCGAGACGGATTTCAAGAGACTCACTGCCATGGTGGTAGGACTTCTCTCCGGTTCGCTCACTTCAACACCGGCATTTTCGGCGGCAAAAGCAACAGTAGCTCCCGAGTATGAGGATATCGTTGCAGTAGGTCACGGTATCGCGTACATCTTCGGTGTTATCGGTGTTGTTCTCTTTGTGCAGCTGATGCCCAAGATCACAAAGGCCGACATGGATGAAGAGGTTAAGAAGCTCCAGTCTGTAGAGACAGGAACCGCTAAAAAATACAACGGACAGCTTATTCTTACGGACAGCTTCAGCTTTCTCCCGTTCATGCTTGCGGCAGCGATCGGCATCGTGATCGGAGGGATCAAGATACCGCTTTCGGCCAAGGGCATGTCGGGAACGACCTTCTCACTTACATCTACCGGAGGCTGTCTGCTGGCTGCGCTCATCTTCGGACATTTCGGCAGGATCGGACGTATCTGCCTTATGCCGTCGGAGGGCACACTCAAGGTATTCAGAGAGCTTGGACTGATGCTCTTCCTTGTAGGAGCAGGCGTGGCGGGAGGCGCAAGCTTCGTTGTCAACTTCCAGTTCATCTACTTCATCTACGGTGTGATCATGACTATCGTACCGATGTTTGCGGGATATTTCATTGCAAAGAAGTGTCTCAAGCTGAGTCTTCTCAACAACCTGGGCTCCATCACAGGCGGTATGACAAGTACACCTGCGCTTGGTACACTTATCAAGGTCGCACATACAGAGGATGTTGCGGCAGCTTATGCGGCTACGTATCCGTTTGCACTGATCTCGGTAGTGCTGGTATCGCAGTTCCTTATCATACTTTTCTAAGACGTTTTGTG
>DCHJ01000086.1:3712-12758 GCA_002314805.1 Lachnospiraceae bacterium UBA1755
AGCCGGTGCTTTATTATCAGCCGTATCTTTGATACGAAGCTCATGCGTCTTTTGGGAGGCAAAAACGGCTGCCGGTGAGGCATAGTCTTCAGGATTGTACCTGCGCAGTATGCAGGATCATCGGAAAAGTATTAAGAAAAGCTATAGCGCCTTGCGTATTGCCGGGCGCTATTTTATAATAATATAGGTTTATTTTGAAAGATTTGAAACAGACAATCAGGATATTACCGTCACTGGGGCAGATCGGACTATCGATTGTGATACCGATTCTTTTTTGCGTATTACTGTGCAGCTGGCTCGTCTCAAGAGGTGTGGGAATGTGGGTATATATCCCCGGCTTTTTCTTCGGGCTGGGAGGATCGGCAGCCTCGGCATACAAGGTATATAAGGCACATAGGAAGGATGCCGGGAAGAAGAAAAAACCGGTGGCTTTCAATTCGCATTACTAGTACTGTATCCGTTAATCGGATACACCATTAAATGCCAGGTACAGGCTCTGGTTCAGCGGATATTTGAAAATTGATCCTGTGTAGTGATCTACGGGATGAAATGCCGGGAATCAGTATGAAAGAATACAGCTTTTTGAGCGGATTTATGCCCGGTCTGTCTGCGGAATGGAGATTTTTTATGAAGATACAGAAGGCGGTTAAGGACGAGACCATCAAGGTAGCAGCCGGCGAGGCGATAGGTGTCGCAGTGATGCTTCTTGTATGGCTGATCATCCACCTGCTGGCACCGGCAGTGCCCTTTGATTATAAGGTGGTGCTTGCGGCTGTCCTTGGAGGGATCGTTGCGGTGGGCAATTTCCTGCTGCTGGGGCTCTCGGTCCAGAGACTGGCAGCTATTGAAGACAGCGATGCGGGCAAGCGCTATTTCAAGTCCACATACCGCAAGAGGATGCTGCTGCAGATCCTCTGGGGAGTGCTTGCGTTTGCTCTGCCGTGCTTTAATGGCATTGCAGGGGTAATACCGCTTCTTTTCCCGACTTTTATCATCAGAACTGCGGGTGTGAAGGATGCAGTAAGCGGCATGCTTAAGAAGGAAAAAACAGGTGAAGCTTCAGACGGCGGCAAGCCGAAGAAGGACATAGCAGATGAAGCAGCAGGCGGCACTCCCGGAGTGATCTCAGGAGGAAGTGAAGAGTAAGCTTCAGAAAACACTATCGAAAGGAGATGATGCGGTTTTATGGAGATAGAAGTAACCGGTGCAAGGATATTTGCGACAATACCTACCGGTATCCCTATACTCGGAGACTTTCATATTACTGAGACCCTTGTCGTAAGCTGGATCGTCATGGCTGTCATCACCGGTCTGTGCATATGGATGACCAGGGGCCTTAAAGTGGAGAATATCTCCAAACGGCAGGCAGTGGCAGAATGGCTGGTTGAGCTTGTGGACGGTTTTGTAGGCGAGAATACGGGTCATAAACCGCAGTTCAAACGGCTTGTACCATTTATTGCGGCTCTCTTTGCCACCAGCGTCGTATCCAATCTGATCTCACTGACGGGTCTGAGGAGTCCGACAGCCGATCTGTCAACAGAGGCTGCGTGGGCGATAGTGGTTTTCATTATGATAACCGCTGAGAAGTTTAAGTCTATGGGCTTTGTGGGATACTGGAAGGCATTTACGGAGCCGATATTCCTTATGACGCCTTTCAACATACTCAGTGAGCTGGCGACTCCGGTGGGAATGGCCTGCCGACACTTTGGCAATATCCTGTCGGGTATAGTTATCAACGGACTGCTCTATGCTGCACTGGCATATCTGTCGGCCAAGCTTTTCGGACTGATCCCGGGGGCCGTAGGAAAGCTGCTGTCGCAGATACCTTTCCTGGATGTGGGAATTCCGGCCTTCCTGTCAGTATATTTTGACTGGTTTACCGGAGTGATGCAGGCATTTATCTTCTGTATACTGACACTTCAGTATATCAACAATGCTTCGGAGGGATAGAAGTATCAGCCGCAGCATAATGACACAGAATCAAAAAGTATATCAATCAGATTAATATTTAGGAGGAATAATACAATGGGTGACTATCAGATTTTAGCAAAAGGTATTGCACTGGCAGGCTGCGCGATCGGCGCAGGTCTTGCACTTATCGCAGGTATCGGCCCCGGTATCGGTGAAGGAAATGCTGCAGCCAAGGCACTTGAAGCTATCGGCAGACAGCCGGAGTGCAAGAGTGAGGTAACAAGTACCATGCTTCTTGGTATCGCATGCGCGGAGACAACAGGTATCTACGGTTTCGTTACAGGCCTTTTACTTATCTTTGTTGCCCCGGGCACATTCATGAAATTCCTCAGCTGACGCGCAGATCTGCCGGAGATATCTTCGGAACGGACGGTTCCGTGACATCAGACCGGCGGCAAAAAACGGGTGTCAATGTGGTGACCGACCACAGAAAATCAGCTCCGTGCCATTCCGCAGGTGTATGTGATGGCAGATGAGCAGTAACAGGCAACAGGGTGTTAAAGTTATGAAAGGCAGAGAATAATGCAGACACAGGATCTAGTTACAATAGTGCCGTGGACCTTCATAGCACAGATCTGCAATCTTTTTATACAGATCTTCCTTATCAAAAAATTCCTGCTTGGTCCTATACGCAAGGTGATCGAGAAAAGAAAGATGCTCGCCACAGAGGAGCTGGACAAGGCAAGGGAGTCCGGCGCGCAGGCAGCTGCCATGAAGGAAGAGTATGAAAAGAGCATTGCCGATGCAAAGTCCGAAGCTAATGAGATCATCGCAATTGCAAACAGGACAGCAGAGGCAAGGGCTGATGAAATCCTCAGAAAAGCAGCCGAGGAGGCGGCCGCTCTTAAGAACAAGGCTGCGGCAGATATCGAGCAGGAGAGGAAGACAGCTGTCAACGAGGTCAAGGACGAGATCGGTTCCATGGCGATGGAAATTGCAGGCAAGGTGATCGGACGCGAGATCAGTGAGGAAGACCATAAGAAGCTCATTGATGATTTCATAGAAAACGTGGGTGATAAGAAATGACGGATACTGCTGTTAATTATGGCAACAGCCTGTATGAGTTATCAGCGGAGGAAGGTCTCACGGATCCTATGCTGTCGGATATTGAGGCAGTTGCAGATATATTCAGGAAGAATCCGGAATACATCAGGCTTCTGAGCGAGATATCTGTCTCCAAAGAGGAGCGGTTAAAGCTCATTGATGATGCATTCCGCGGCAGCGTACATCAGTATCTGCTCAATTTTATCAAGCTGCTCTGCGAGGGGAGAATGCTTTCCGAGTTTTACGGATGCGCAAGGCAGTTCCGGAAAAGATATAATGTCGATCACAATATCACGGAAGCAGTCGTTACGACCGCGTATGCCCTGGACAGTGCCCGGAGGGAGGCACTGCGGGATAAGCTTGAAAAAATGAGCGGGAAAGAAGTGAGGCTTATTGAAAAGGTTGATACCGGCTTCATAGCAGGCATCCGCGTCGAGATCGACGGCAAACAGTACGAGGGTACTGTGACAGCCAGACTTGATGCGATGAAGAAACAGATCACAGATATTAAAATATAAAGGCGGAGATACATATGCAGTTAAATCCCGAAGAGATTTCCAAGGTGATTCGCAGTCAGATAAAGTACTACGAGAATGCCATAGAGAAGTCAGAGACCGGAACCGTACTTATGGTAGGTGACGGGATCGCAAAGGCCAGCGGTCTTACCGACTGTATGTCGGGCGAGCTGCTGGAATTTGAAGACGGTACCATGGGCATGGCGCAGAACCTTGAAGAAAACAGTGTTTCAATCGTGCTTTTCGGATCTGATCAGGGGATAGGCGAAGGTCAGACCGTAAAGCGTACAGGAAAGGTAGTATCGGTTCCGGTCGGAGAGGCATTGATCGGCAGAGTTGTCAATGCTATCGGTCAGCCTGTTGACGGAAAGGGACCAATAGATACAGATGCCTTCAGACCGGTAGAATCACAGGCACCCGGTATCTGTGAGCGTCAGCCCGTAAAGGAGCCGCTGCAGACGGGAATCAAAGCTATCGATTCAATGATCCCCATCGGAAGAGGACAGAGGGAGCTTATCATCGGTGACCGTCAGACTGGAAAGACGACCATAGCAGTTGATACCATCATCAACCAGAAGGGCAACGGAGTGATCTGTATTTACGTTGCCATCGGGCAGAAGAGATCGACGGTTTCGGGTCTTGTCGAGGATCTGAGAAAAGCCGGTGCCATGGACTATACCATAGTGGTTTCAGCATCGGCATCGGAGCCATCACCGCTTCAGTACATAGCTCCGTATTGCGGGTGTGCAATGGGAGAGTATTTCATGGAAAAGGGCCGGCATGTACTTATCATCTATGATGATCTGAGCAAGCATGCTGTTGCATACAGAGCACTTTCTCTCCTTATCAGGAGACCTCCGGGACGTGAGGCTTATCCGGGTGATGTGTTCTATCTTCACTCAAGACTGCTTGAGAGAGCCGCAAAGCTCTCCGATGAAAGAGGGGGAGGTTCCCTGACGGCACTGCCGATAATAGAGACTCAGGCAGGCGATGTGTCAGCATACATCCCCACAAATGTAATATCAATTACAGACGGACAGATATTCCTTGAGACAGAGCTTTTCCACTCAGGACTTATGCCGGCTATCAATCCCGGTATATCGGTCTCACGTGTAGGCGGCAATGCTCAGATCAAGGCAATGAAGAAGGTTGCGGGAAGTCTCAAGCTCCTGTACTCACAGTACCGTGAGCTGCAGAGCTTTGCACAGTTCGGATCAGACCTTGATGCCGATACCAGAGCAAGGCTGGCGCAGGGCGAGAGGATCGTTGAGATACTTAAGCAGGACAAGAACAATCCTGTTCCTGTTGAGAAACAGGTGGCGATCATTTATGCGGCAACAAAGGGCTATCTCGATGCTGTGGAGACTGCCAGTGTCAGGGATTATGAGACGGGACTGTATCAGTTCCTGGACAGCGATGCCGACGGACTGAAGGCTATGCAGGAGATAGCGGCATCGGGAAGTCTGTCTGCAGAGACAGAGGAGATACTCATTAAGGCGCTTGACAGCTATGGTACAGAATTCAGTAAGCTGATTTAACCGGGAGGGCAGATATGGCTCAGAATATGAAAGCAGTCAAGCTGCGCATGAAGAGCATACAGAGCACCAGGCAGATCACAAATGCCATGGGGCTTGTTGCTGCGTCCAAGCTGAGGAAAGCCAAGGACAAAGCAGATGCGGCGCTTCCGGCTTTTAAGATATTGAGAAGGACACTTAACAATATCGCTGACAGCAATAAGGATTTTACATCCCCGTATACCAGGCCCGGCAGGAGCGGGAAATGGTGCTTTGCGGTAATCGCAGGTGACAGGGGACTTGCCGGAGGCTATAATGCCAACCTGTTCAGGTATGTTGCGGCCCGGACGGAGGGAAAGGACTGCGTGTTTCTTCCCATAGGCAATAAGGCGGTTGAGTATTACACCAAGAGAGGTGCCGCTATGGCTGACCGTCAGTTCAGCGAAGCAGCCGACATCTCCATATCTGAATGCTTTGATATAGCCAGGTATCTCTGTGAAAAATTCAAGGAGGGTGAGTTCGGACATATAGCTCTGTGCTATACGGAATTTGAGAACATGCTCACTATGAAGACTAAGGATATACCTGTGCTCCCCTTGAGTGATTTTGCGGGAGAGCAGGATGAGGATGAGGAGACAGTCAGGAGGATCATCGAGTACAAGCCGGGTCCGGAGGAGGTCTTCAACGCAATAGTTCCGGAATATGTATCCAATATCGTATACAGTGCTGTATGCGAATCACTGGCAAGTGAGCTTGCGGCAAGAAGAAATGCCATGGATGCCGCCACAAAGAATGCAGAAGAGATACTTGAAAAGCTTGAGCTCAGCTACAACAGGGCAAGACAGGCAAGCATTACACAGGAGATCACGGAGATCGTTGCCGGGGCATCCGATTGATAATAGTCAGGAGGTACAGATGGAATCAAAACACGTAGGAAAAGTAATTCAGGCGACCGGACCTGTACTTGATATCCGCTTCAGGGAAGGAGAAATACCTTCTCTGCTTAATGCAGTTGAGATCATGATCGGCGACAGAAGACTGGTCTGTGAGGTCGCTCAGCAGATCGGTGATGACGTGGTAAGGTGTATCGCCATGAGTTCCACCGACGGTATAGTACGGGGTATGGATGCCGTAGACACGGGTGATACGATCAAAGTGCCTGTAGGCGATGAATGCCTCGGAAGAGTATTCAATCTCCTGGGTGAGCCTGTTGATGATCTTCCCGCACCGGATATCAAAGAGAAGTGGTCTATCCACAGACCGGCTCCGTCCTTTGAAGAGCAGACTCCGGCTGCATCTATCCTGGAAACAGGCATCAAGGTCGTTGATCTTATCTGTCCTTATGCCAAGGGCGGCAAGATAGGTCTTTTCGGCGGTGCAGGTGTAGGAAAGACAGTACTTATCATGGAGCTTATCCATAATATTGCCACTGAGCATGGCGGAATATCGGTATTCACCGGTGTAGGAGAGAGGACCCGTGAGGGCAACGATCTCTACGGAGAAATGAAGGAAAGCGGAGTAATTGACAAGACAGCTCTTGTATACGGTCAGATGAATGAGCCGCCGGGAGCAAGGATGAGGGTAGGTCTTTCCGGTCTTACCATGGCTGAGTATTTCCGTGATGTCAGGAATCAGGATGTACTCCTTTTCATCGACAACATCTTCAGATTTACACAGGCAGGTTCGGAGGTTTCGGCACTACTAGGACGTATGCCTTCGGCCGTAGGCTATCAGCCTACTCTTGCCACTGAGATGGGTGCGCTTCAGGAACGTATCACTTCTACCAGAAAGGGTTCCATAACATCCGTACAGGCTGTATACGTGCCTGCAGATGATCTTACGGATCCTGCTCCGGCAACCACATTTACTCATCTGGATGCTACTACGGTACTGTCAAGAGATATTGCTTCCCAGGGTATCTATCCTGCTGTTGATCCTCTTGATTCCACAAGCCGCATCCTTTCCCCCGACATTGTGGGTCAGGAGCATTATGAGGTGGCAAGAGGTGTACAGCGTACACTTCAGAGATATAAGGAGCTGCAGGATATCATTGCCATCATGGGTATGGATGAGCTTTCCGATGAGGATAAGCTTACAGTAACAAGAGCCCGCAAGGTACAGAGATTCCTCTCACAGAGCTTTTCTGTTGCTGAGCAGTTCACAGGAAGCAAGGGTGTATATGTCCCGCTCAAGGAGACGGTAAGAGGCTTCAGGGAGATACTTGACGGCAGGTGCGATGATATTCCTGAAAGTGCATTCCTGTATGCAGGTACTATTGATGATGTGTATGCAAAGGCGGGTAAGTAGGAGGATATCTCATGGCCAATACCTTCCAATTGAGAGTGGTATCACTTGACGGAGTGCAGTTTACAGGTGCTGTACAGTCAGTAAGCTGCAGAGCCATCGACGGTGATCTGGCGATACTGGCGCAACACAGAAACTATATCACTGCTGTAGGGATGGGTACTGCCGTCATCGTGACGGAGGACGGTACCGAAAAGCGGGCTGCCTGTATCGGGGGCATGCTTTCCATGATAGATAACCAGTGCAGTCTCATCGTGACGACATGGGAATGGGACAGTGAGATCGATGTAGATCGTGCAGAGCGCGCCAAAGAGAGAGCAGAGGATGCTCTCAGAGATCTGAATATCTCAGAGAAGGACTATAAGCTGGCATCTGCCAGACTCAGAAGAGCCCTTGTAAGACTTAATACAGCAGGATAATGTTCAGATCACTGAAAAAGTGTCAGAATTGATCATGACACTGAAAGATACAGAATTTCAGACCGGAAAAGAGCAAGTCAGCAATGGAGAGGTTTTGTACAGACAGGGATTTCCTGAAGAAATATTTTTCGCTTGCCGCAATACTTGTATTGCAGCAGGCGATCGTTCTGTCTGTAAATCTTCTGGACAATATCATGATCGGTTCTTATACCGAGAATGCTCTTGCGGGAGTTACAATAGCCAATCAGATACATTTTGTTTATAACGGACTGCTTGACGGTCTGTGCTGCGGTGTGACTGTGCTGGGGAGCCAGTACTGGGGCAAGAAGGACAGCAATGAGGTAAAGCATGTTGCTTCCACGGGCTTCCTTGTGGGCTTTGCTTTCACTATGCTGGTATTCATCCTTCTGTGTACGATACCCGGTCCCCTCGTGGGCCTGTTTACCCGTGATCCTGAAGTTGCATATGAAGCCATCAGGTATATAGGGATTATCAAATGGTCATATCCTTTCTTTGCGGTATCAATGGCTCTTCTGGCAGCAATGAGGAGCATAGGATCGGCCACCATAGCACTTGCCGTATCGGTGACGGCACTTTTTGTCAACTGCGGTCTTAACTATACTCTGATTTTCGGACACTTCGGAGCTCCGGAGCTGGGATCCTTCGGTGCAGGTCTTGCAACGATGATCTCCAGGGTCGTTGAGATGATCATAGTAGCAGTGTATGTCTTTTTTATAGAAAAACAGCTCAGGATAAGACTGAAGGAGCTGATCACTCCGCGCCTTGACAATCTGGGCAGATATATGAAGGTAGCCGGACCGGTCCTTGTGGCCCAGGGAACCTTCTGCGCAGGCAATGCTGCGCAGACAATTGTGCTGGGGAATATGAGTACGCTTGCCCTTGCAGCTAATTCAATGGCAAATGCACTCTATCAGCTGGTAAAGGTAATGGCTATCGGAGCAGCAAATGCGGCTGCTGTCATCATGGGACAGTGCATCTCCAGAGGTAAGGAGTATGCTGTCAGATGTGCCAATACACTGCAGGTGATCTTCATCGGGGTAGGAATACTTATAGCACTTGTCATGCTTATTGGACGTATCCCCATACTCAGTATGTATAATGTATCAGAAGAGACAAGGGCGCTTGCAGACAGATTTATGATACTGCTGAGCTTCGTGGGATTCTGTATGTCATATCAGATGAGCTGCAACTGCGGCATCACGAGAGGCGGAGGAGATCCTGCGTTTGTCATGTATCTGGATCTGATATGTATATGGTG
>DCHJ01000086.1:12827-14329 GCA_002314805.1 Lachnospiraceae bacterium UBA1755
CGCAGTGCTGATCTGCCTTAATATTGATCAGGTGCTGAAGATAGTACCTGCTTCAATAAAGGTCAACAGCCATACATGGTATAAAGATCTGACAGCGTAGGGACAGCAGAGTATTGTAAGGGAAGCGCTGATTAAAAGGTAATATGTTACTGTACTTTCAGCAGAAGCCTTGATTTTTATACATTTGTGAAAACAGCAGAATGAAACAGTATATTAAATCAGTGTTTCCTAAAGTACCGGATTTGAATGAGAGGAACGGAAAAAACGAAATGAAAGAGAAAAAGACCTGGCTGGGAGTCCTGTGCGTTGTACTGGCATCTGTGCTATGGGGCAGTGTGGGACTGGCTGTAAGGATGCTGACTGATGCGGGGCTGACATCAATTGATATCCTGGAGATAAGGAGTATCATAGCGTTAATTTTCACAGGATTGTTTATGCTGATCTTCTGCCCGCAGGCACTGAAGATCAATATTAAGGATATATGGTGTTTCCTTGGTACCGGTATCCTTAACATGATGGTCCAGGGACTCTGCTATTTTTACTGTATCAAGGCAACCAGCCTTGCAGTGGCAGGTGCCTTCTGTCAGACCGGACCGATGTTTGCGATAGTTTTCGGATGCATCCTGTTTAAGGAAAGATTCACTCTTAAAAAGCTGGCCGCAATGGTACTGACCTTCAGCGGATGCCTCCTTGCATCGCGGCTGACCGGCAGCGAGGCGCTTTCCTTTATCGGCGTGATCCTCGGTCTGGGTACCGGTATCGGCTATTCCATGTATTCGGTATTCGGAAGATATGCGATCAATAAGGGTTATGAGCCGATGACCATCACGTTTTACTCATTCCTGATCTGCGGAATATGCGCGGCCTTCGTAACCGACTGGGGTGCAGTTGCCGGATCGGTGTCAGCAGACCCGAAGGTACTGATATGGATGATACTTATCGGACTCGGTGTGGGCTTTGGAGGCTATGTGCTCTATACTAAGGGACTTCAGAATATTGAGACGGGCACTGCCAGTATCCTCTGCTCAATCGAGCTTGTAACGGCTACACTTATCGGAGTGACAGTCTACGGAGAGATACTTACTGCTCCGGTGCTTATAGGTCTGATACTCATAATAGCAGGAATCGTTATTACCAATGTTCAGCTGCCCAAAGCAGCGAAGGAGGGGAAGGATGTATAGAATTGTTCACAAGAAAAACCTGAATGCGACTGTAACACAGATGGAAATAGAAGCTCCTCTTGTGGCTGCCAAGGCAAGACCCGGTCAGTTCATAATTCTGAGAGTCGATGAGGACGGAGAAAGGATACCGCTTACTGTTGCAGGCTGCAGCACCGAAGAGGGTACCGTGAAGATCATTTTTCAGATAGTGGGCGCAACGACAGAGAAGCTCAATCATAAAAATGAGGGAGAGTACATCGCTGATTTTGTGGGACCGCTGGGGAAGGCTGCTGAAACGGAAGGCATCAGCCGTGTATGCATCGTGGGAGGCGGCGTAGGCTG
>DCHJ01000023.1 GCA_002314805.1 Lachnospiraceae bacterium UBA1755
TTTCATAGATCATTTGACGCTACCACCCGTCTGCTGTGTTTACTGACACAGCCGTATCGCTCCGGCCTTACATCCGGCTGCACTGTCTTTGTCGCTCCGCCTGCATTCCTACTGCCCGGCTGCATGTACGCTTCCTGTCACGCTGCATCAGTTTATATCTCCCTGATGCTGTCTCCCACATCTCCGACTCGTCAGGCCTGCACCGCCTCTGTCACTCCGCCTGCATTCCGCTGTCCTGCTGCATATACACTTCCTGTCATGCTGCATCTGCTTATATCTCCCCGATGCTGCCTCCCGGTTCAGACACTCAGCAAGATCAGAGACAGGTTGTCAGGAGCACCCGATTCAAACACGCTCTCCGTTATCCTGCTGCTGCAGTCTTCCAGATCACCATCTCCAACAGTTCTTTCAAGCCCTGAATAAAGGATCTGATCATCCACGTACTTATATATTCCGTCACTGCATATCGCAAATGCCGTAGTACATTCGATACAGTCACACCTCACCGTACATGTAAAATCACGGCTGACACCGACAGCGCGGCTCAGCCTCCCGTAGTTGGGATCGCTGACGATCTCCTCATCGGACAGCCCTCTTATATTATCCGGATTGTTTTCCCATACATCGTCAGTACTGATGATATCGATGAATATTCCCCCGCCTGCCACATCATCCGTGACCCTGTAGCACCTGCTGTCACCTGCTGTCAGCAGTGCATAGCCGGGGCCGTCCACCCACAGCAGGACCACAGTGGAGCCGCAGACTGCACCTGCCGGTGTCTCGCAGAATATTTCGGAATTTGCTTCTGCCAGCATCTGCTTAAGAGACTCTACCGCCCCGAAGAAATCCATTTCATAAAAGCAGCCTGACTGCCACCAGCTTTCAGCAAAATTCCTTATCGTCCTGCTGGCTCTGGCCCCGTCTTCATGACCCCCCATACCGTCTGCGACCATGAAGAGCCCTTTTTCTCCCTCACATCCGCAGAAAACCGAATCCTGGTTTTCTGCGTTGATGAGTCCGGCATCACTGTAAGCAAAATACTCCTTCATTTCCTTCTCCGTCCGAATAGCTTTCCTCAGTACCAAATGATACAGTCCCTATGTGCCCACCGGAACTGTATCATCTGATGCATTATCAATATTCTGTTTCCTGAAACGTCAGGTTTCTGTCTTATGCCCTTATTTCCACAGTGAACGTAAGCCGGCCGAGCCCCAGTCTTGAGCCTGATTTGATCTCCACATCAGAAGTGATCTTCTCACCGTCAACAACAGTTCCGTTGGTCTTGCTCTTATTCTGAATCAGGATCTTATCATCCTTCTGATAAATAAGGCAGTGCTCTCCGGAAACAGTCTCTTCGTAGTTCAGTCTTACCTGACAGTTCTGATTGTATCCCACCAGTACCGGTGAATTAAGCGATACTTCAAATTTCTTATATGCATTTGCCATATCCTGAAGTACCAGTATCCTTGAAGGTACAGCTTCATCAGTCATCATCACTGTGCGGCGTGCCGGCTGATCATTTATCGTTATTGTACGGCGCTCCTGAGTCTGCTGCGGTGCTGCTGCCTGAGATGTCTGCGCTGCCTGCTGTGGTGCTGCCTGCGGGCGTACCTGCTGTGCCTGCTGCGGCATTCCCACCGGACGTGTCTGCGCTGCCTGCTGCGGCATTCCCTGCGGACGTACCTGCTGTGCCTGCTGCGGCATTCCCTGCGGACGCATCTGCGGTGCCTGCTGCGGCATTCCCTGCGGACGCATCTGCTGCGGCTGCTGTGGTGCTCCCTGCGGACGCATCTGCTGCGGCATTCCCTGCGGACGCATCTGCTGCGGCTGCTGTGGTGCTCCCTGCGGACGTACCTGCTGCGGCATTCCCTGCGGACGTGCCTGCGGTGCCTGTGCCTGCGGCTGCATTGGCGTTCCGCGCGGGATAGTTCCGTTTTGCGATGCCATTACGGTTGCTCCCGGTCTTGCACCGTTCTGTGCCCTGCCGGATGCCGAAGTCACATTCTGCCTCAGCTGATTATCCATCTTTGCCTTCTGCGCTGCAGCTCTGTTTTCTGCTGCTTTTGCTTTTACTGCTGCAGCTCTTTTCTTCTTCTTGTCTGAAGAGATCAGTATCACTGCAGCTATTGCACCTATAAGGACTATGATACCGATCAGCACCGGAAGAAAATATTTGCTGTCTCTGAACTTTTCAAAAAGAGTTTTGTCTTCGTCATCTTCCTCATCTTCATCGTCAGACTCTGTATCCTCTGCGTCTTCTGCTTCCGCTTCCTTATCGTCTTCTTCTGCAGGCTCTTCCGATATCTCTTCCGATGCCGCTGCCGCGATCTCTCCGGCAGCCGTTTCCTCAGAATATGACGGCTCCTCTGCTGCTTCTTTTGCAGGAGCTGCTTCCTCTGCCGGCGCAGCAGCCGCTCCCGACTTTATCGAAGGCATCTGTACCTGTACGGTATCCTTCAGATCGCCGCCCGGCGTCTTTATCGTAAGCTTTACACCCTTTATCGTTCCGTCACAGTCAGCTGCCTCAGGCTCAAGCACTACTTTGAGCGCATCGTTGGTCCCTGCCACTCCGGTCACAACAGTCATAGGTGTTACTATATCATCCATCATGAAGGCTTCCGCACCTGTCATACGCGCCATTGCAGACATATCCTTTATCTGCTCACTGTCTGCACTGCCGCCGCAGCCAATCGTGTATATCGGGTATGGGTGAGCCTCGATTAATTTGTACAGCTCATTCTTTGAATATCCGAGATAGTTATTGTCTACTCCGTCAGAGATAAGCACTATCCTGGTGAATACAGGATCCTCCCGCTCATTAAGCTGGGTAAGGAGCTCATACATCGCATCTGTGATATATGTATCCTGATTCACAAACTCTATTCCGTCAATGGCCTGCTTGGTCCTGGAATAGTCATCGCTGTCCTGAAGCACGTAGTCTACATCCTTATCAAAGGTCGCCACCGTAAACTGCTCTCCCGGGATACGGTTGGCAACGATCTCTGTCATGATCTCCTTGATCCTGTCACGATACTGCTCCTTGATGGAAAGTGAATTATCCAGCATAAATACTGTCCTTAACGGGACACTGTCCAGAGCAGCCGCCGATACAGAAATATCCTTCGGCTCTCCTGTTCCGATAAGCGCATCTATCTCGGCATACTCGCCCGGATCCTGCACATAAAGTACTATCTTATCATCGTCTGTGCCAAAGCTGAGGACCTTTCCAGGCTCAGCGGCGAACACTGTGCCGGCTGCAAATATACAGGCCATCAGCACTGCCGTCAACATCAAAATGCCCAATTTTTTCATAGTATTGCTCCTCCGTCCAGAATATGATGAAACCATAACTAATTTTAACATATATTCCCGTACATTCCACGGTTTTATCCCATTTTTTGTGGCTTTTCGTTACTATTCTGTGACCGGCCAATGCACTTGCTGCTGCGGACGTATGGATATGATTCAGAAGCAAAAATATCATTACGATGCAATTCTGAATGCATTTTGCAATGTTACCGGTCATGGGCTGAACAGTAACGGCTTTTCCACGGACTCAAATATAAAAAACGACAGCAAAAAGCGGACAGTACACTGTCTGTCCGCGGCGGATTTTATTCTCCTGCTTTTTCTGCCTGTGTCACCTCAAGCAGATCTATATAATCTTCGATCTCGGTCAGGATATCCGACAATGGTCCTGCATCTGCAGCTGTCCTGAAGTATTCCGTCAGTCCCTCTGCTATCATCGGATTATCATCCGTCAGCAGCGATCCGCTGCCGGAAGTCTGTACAATATATGCCCTCCCGTTTTTTACCGCCGATACGGAAAGTCCCTCCGGGAATTCCCGTATCAGCGACAGTCTGTAATTCGGTTCATGCTTTGCCTTTATCACTGCCGCCTTAAGCAGTGAAGCGTATTCCTCCCTGGTATAACACAGAGAAGCATTTCCGGCGAGAGCTCCGAAAAGGACAGGGATCTTTCCCGCCTTCACCGCACTTCTTTCCGGAAGGACGATACAGTCATTCACCCGTATACCCCTTTTCAGCTTTTCGGCATATCTTTTCTTGGTCTCCCGGACATAAGTTCTGAATATCCCATTCCCGCACCTGAGTTCTATCTGCGATGCCAGCCTCTCCGACAGCAGAAACGCCGAAGGAGCCGAGCTGAGGAAATAGCTTTCTTCTTCCTTTGATTCATACTCTCTGATAAACTGCAGGAAGCTGTCTCCGGTACCGCAGATCTCAGTGCCGAATACAGGATAGCTCTTTGCCAGATAGTCTCTGAACATTTTCTCATAAGGCGCTATCGCCGCTGCCTGAGTGGTGAAATGAACCGGCATGCCATCTATGCTGTCTCTTGTAGTAATACCATCGATCTCAAATGTATCAGGTGCCAGAAACAGACAGCCGTGCATAAATCCTTCTTCGCCCCTGAAGCTGTAGATATGCAGCCTGCCAAAGCTAAACAGCGGAAGCCACGTGAATATCCCCTTGATAAGCTCCTCCTGCTTCATGTTGGACCCGATGATCAGATCGACCGGGATACCTCTCTTAAGAAGCCGGCTGATGATGTGCATCCACTCGTTCTGGAAAGCCGGATCGTCATGAAACCACCTTGTATCCTCGTTGATGAAGAACATCAGCGGTGCATCATGCTCCTCCACGTCAAATTTTCTGAGGAACCTCAGCACCACCTCTCTGCGTCCGTCTGCTCCCACGCGGCAGATGTGCATATCATCGTCTGTACGGTCTCTTACAACAATTCTTCTTTCATATGCCGGAAACTTCGCGAAAAATCCGGCACTAAGACGCCTGCTGCCGTCTGTCATCCACTCTGCCAGAAGCCTGACTGCCCTGTCCTCCCTGCAGCACAGCCCCGGACCGGTATCAAGCAGATACTCCGCCGCCTGCTGCATATTTTTGTCTTCCTTTATCCGGGAAACAAAATAGCGGGATGCCTGTCTTGAAAAATCCTCAACATCCGAAGGGAGTCTCCTCCCTTTTCTGAATCTGCTGATATTGGAACCGTCATAGCCCAGTGCCTTGCCCAGGTCGATATTTGTTGATTCTGTTATCCTCAGCAGCAGATCAAGCTTCCCACTAAAAACCGAACTGTCAATCCCCATACCAATCTCCATTTCGCGGACTGTCCGCGGTACAAGCAGTGACGAAGCCCCCCTTCTTCATTCACATTGCTCTCTTATACATACCCGTCCGATATACAGGTACTATGTACTATCCCTTCTGTGTACGGCAGGTTCATCATCCACAGCAGCTTCGTGCGATTCCTGCGGCTTCACAGCTGCACCGTCTGACTCCGGTGCATCAGTCAAGCTCAGCCAGTAATTTTTCCACGCGGTGATCTCCTACTTCAAGCACTCTGAACCTGATGACTGCAGGAGGCTCGTCGCTTCCGTCGATGGTTTCCTTGACCCACTCGAAGGTCTCGCCCGCCTGCGGATAATGCTCCAGCATCTCGATTGCCCATCCGCCTGCTGTATCCGACTCATAGTCATCCGCAATGTCCTCGTCCTCTCCTATAAGCTCGAAGAAATCATAGAGATTCATATCTCCGTCTATCCTTAGCTCATTGGCACCCACTCGCACCGCGTCCTTTTCCACTATATCATTCTCATCCCAGATCTCGCCTACGATCTCCTCCAGCACATCCTCCATGGTGATGACACCGTCGGTACCTCCGTATTCATCTGTGACTATCGCCAGATGCTGACGCTCCTTTCTCAGAGTACTGAGCACCTCGGGAAGCTTTGATGTCTTATATACAAAGCATGGCGGTGACAGTATACTCCTTATCATATCCTTTGTGATCATGTCACTGAGCTGTCCTTCTCCGCCGTTCATGATCTCACTGTCCATGATATTGCCGCTGCCGCTCCCGATACGTCCGTCCGCAAGCCTGCAGCACTGCTGATAGAAGCTGTTGAGATGCAGCGTGCCGATGATGTTGTCAACTGAATCCTCGTAAACCGGAAGCCTCGTGTACCTGGTCTGCGAAGTCTGCTTCAGTATCTCTTCGATCGAATCATCGATATCGATGGCATCCATGTCAACCCTTGAGGTCATCACTTCCGAAGCGGATGTATCCGCAAAATCTATCGCGTTCTGCAAAAGCTCGCTCTGATCCTCATCGATTATACCCTCATCCTCCGCGGTCTCGATGATAGACTGGAACTCCTCCACCTGCTCGTCCTCGTCCGGCTCTTCCTCCCTGGCTTTACCGGCGATAAGAGCTACCAGCTTCACGACCACCCATACGATCGGGAAAAAGACGGTCATGAGCACACGTATAAACGGCGCATAAACAAGGGCCAGCGTATTGGGCTTCTTCTTCGCTATTATCTTAGGGATAGTCTCCCCGAAGATGATGATGAGCAGAGTCACCACGATGGTACCGATCCATGCAAGACTGTCACTTCCCGTAAGGAGCATGATCAGCACCGATGTCAGGGACGAGCTTGCGATATTGACCAGATTGTTGCCTATGAGGATGGTGCTCAGCGCCTCGTCAAAATGACGGATGATATAAAGCGCCTTCTTAGCTCTCCTGTCCTCACTGTTCTGCAGCCTCAGCTCATTGCTGGAAGAGTAACTCATCTCCGAGGATGAGAACAGATACGATCCGGCTATACATGCGATTATTCCGACAATTACAGCGATGCCTATCATTTCTCACCGCCTTTCTTCCTCTTGGGAACAATGTCGGACTCGTCGTATATATCCCCGACAAGCTCTTCCAGGATATCCTCTATCGTCACCACTCCTCTTGCCTTCATGTCGGTACCCTGTATGACAGCCATATTAAGCTTGCGATGGCTCATCTTCTCGAGTACATCATTGATAGGTGTGTTTCTGTTAACATAATAGACGTCATCCATGATATCGCGGACAGACGGATACTTATGATCTGCGGGTGCCGATACCGCAGATATGCGCTCCCGCAGGTCATCATTATCTGCTCCGGTGCCCGGCTGTGCCTCTGCTGTCCGGCTCTCTGCATGTGCTGTCAGGTACTCCCTCATATATTTACGGATCTGAAGCACTCCGATGACGTTGGTCTTCTCTCCCGTGTAAACCGGGATTCGGGAATGATTGCTTGCGGTTATCTGCCTGTGGAGCTCTGCCGGATCTCCGTCAGCATCCAAAGCGGCGACCCTGTCCATGGGTGTCATGACATGCTTGACCCAGGTATCACTGAAATCCATGGTGGCCTGAAGCAGATCGCTCTGCTCCTCATCTATGGCACCTTCCTCTTCAAGATCCTCTATCAGATCCACAAGCTCATCCTCGGTGAACGTGACCTCTGCCTCTGTACCTGATGCATTGGCTGCTATCTGCCCCACCCGTGTGAGGAGCATTGCCAGCGGTCTGAAGATAAGCATACACAGCTTCACGATCCCGGCTGAAGCCAGCGTCAGATCGTAGCTGTGTTTCTTGGCAATACTCTTGGGAAGCATCTCCCCTGCAAAAAATATAACGATCGTGGTAATGAACGTACTCAGTGTTACGGCACCGAGGCCCCAGATACGCGTCACTGCAACTGTTGCTATAGTTGCAGCTGAAATATGCACGATATTGGTACAGATAAGAAGTGTTGTGATGGCACGGTCAAATTCATCAAGAACAAAAAGTGCCTTCACTGCACGGCTGTCACCGCGCTCTGCTGCCACCTTTATCTTGCTTTTTGAAACCGAAGACAGTGCAGTCTCGGCTATAGCAAAGAAAGCCGCCAGGCCAAGCAGCACTATAAATAATACCAGCGACAATCGAAAGTCATTGCCCATTTAGTCTGTTTTTCTCCGATATTGTTTTTTATTGTTGTTTCAATTACTGCTGTATCAATGAAAGGCGCACCGAACAGACTGCGCTCAAACTATACTGCACGCATTGCGCCTACAGGTAATTATACAATAACGGTACCATTTTGCAATTTCCGCCTGGATTTTTGTCACTTATTTGTCAATTCTTTGTCCCCACACAGGACTGATATGGCTCCCGCTCTCTGCTGCCGTGCATAGACAGACCCTGCAGGCAGTCTGTGTAGAGCCTGCTTTCCGCTGCCGGGCGGCGGTCTGCAGGATGACCCGGGACATATCGGTACAAAATCAGCATTTTAATATTCATATATGATGCTATAATAGACGAAGGTCAGCCGTCCCGGGAGGATTACGAGCATTCGTATTGCCGGTGTCCAGTGCACACATTGACTTTTCTGGTGAACACGCGGCAGGCGGCTGATCCTGCAGGAGATCATCATTATCTGCGGGTGTGAAAACTGCGGTCCTTACTGTGAGCCGTTTACCTTATCCTTCAAACCCGCAGTCAAAAAGCACGTTCATCCGGAAGTATCTGTGAGTCAGACCGCCGGTGCACCTGCTGACTGTATTGATATAGGAGACATTCTGAGCTGAGTATGAACAAGATATCGTCTGATTTCAAAGAATCCACACCGTGGAAGGTGTTCTTTCTGGCGGTCCTCATGGCGGGGATCTCCTTCGGCCTGTATAAGGGGATCATCGATAACTATCTGGCAGAGGTGGTAGGCTGCGGTGAGTTTGAAAAGGGTATCACGGAATTTTTCCGTGAGCTGCCCGGCGTGCTGATGATACTTGTCCTGGCTGTCTTCTACATGCAGTCTGCCGAGAATCTGTACAAGATAGGTTCCGTCATATTTATGATTGGTATGGCGCTGCATGCGATAGTCACTCCGACAAAGGTCTTTATCACCATTGCTATCATGATCATGTCCACCGGCGAGCACATCCATCTCACGGTAAGAAATTATATGCCTCTCAGCTATTCACGCGAAGGCAGAGGGGGAGTCGCTCTGGGATATACCAATTCGATACAGCAGATCGGAACCCTCCTTGGCTATATAGTCGTGGCTCTGGTTTTTGCATTCATGCCGTCGGAGCAGCCCTTTAATCTGTTCTTCTGGCTGGCGGCAGGCTTTGCCGCAGTATGCACGGCGTGCTCCTTCAGGCTCACAGGCTATTCCCGGACGGACAGCAGTGCCCGCAGGTTCTGTTTTGACAGGAAGTTTAAGAAATATTATATGCTGGAGGTCTTCTACGGATCGCGCAAGCAGGTATTCCTCACCTTCGGACCCTATGTCCTGATCCTGTTTTACGGCGCGAGTACCGCAACGGTGAGCATGCTCTTTGCGATCACCTCCGTCGTAGGATTTATCGCATCTCCGCTTGTGGGAAAGATCATAGACAGGTTCGGCTACCGGATAGTTATGATCATGGATACACTGATACTTGTCATCGTCTGCTTCTTCTACGGATTCTCGCATCTGATCTTCCCCAGAGAAGTGGCCTTTATCGTCTGCTGCGTGAACTATGTACTTGACTCCATCATCTCTCTTGCTTCCATGGCATCCAATGTATATGTCCAGGATATTGCAGATAATGAGCAGGAGATAAAGGCGACCATATCCACCGGCATTTCGGTGAATCACATCATATCCATCTTTATCGCGCTTTTCGGCGGGCTGCTGTGGAAGGTCCTCGGCATGCAGGTGCTCTTTGTCGTATCCGCCGTACTCGGTCTGTGCAATTCCGCTTATGCCGCATCGATCAGACCCGCGAAAAAATAATCATGTTGGTTTTGCAGCATTTTCGTCTGACCATCTATATCCTGCGGGCGATCGCGGCAAATGCCGCAGCACCCTTCCAGAGCTGATCCTCATCGATATCAAAATGCGCATTGTGGTGCGGGCATGCCGTACCTTTGACCGCGTCTGCCGTACTGAAATGTATGAGTACTCCCGGTGCCTCCTTCTGATATGCGGAAAAATCCTCCGCAACCATTATCGGCTCGCATTTTTGCACTACGCTGTCTTCCCCGAAGAGCTCCTTCACACAGTCTGCCGCATAGGCCGCTGCCTTTTCATCATTGACTGTGGGGTCGCACCCCCACCTGTAATCATAATCAACGCTTCCTCCGAAAGCAGCCGCCATTGACTCCGACACTTCCCCGATACGTCTCTCAAGACGTTCTCTGGTCTCGTCATCATAAGCACGGGTAGTCCCCGACAGTCTTACATCATCGGGGATGATATTGTGCTGTGTGCCTCCCTGTATGCTGCCAAGTGAGATCAGCTCGTTATGTATCGCGCTGAATTCCCTTGCCACGATGCCTTCAAGCCCAAGTACGATATGCGCCGCGATGTTGATCGGGTCTATGCCTTTCTCGGGAGTTGCTGCATGACAGCCTTTGCCGTGCACTGTGATGTGCACCACATCCGCCGATGCCATGATCGGTCCCGGCATGATCACAAATTTCCCCGACGGGATATCCATACCCATAAGCGTGCCGATATGTATACCGTATACAGTATCCACGCCCTTCATTGCACCGCGCTCCACCATCGCCTTAGCTCCCCTTACTCCCTCTTCATAGGGCTGGAAGATAAGCCGCACCTCGCAGTTAAGCTCATCCCTGTGAGCGGCGATTACTTTGGCTGCTCCGAGCAGCATCGCCATATGTGCATCGTGTCCACATGCATGCATCCTACCCTCATGGACCGATGCAAACGGCAGACCGGTCTCTTCCTGTATCCTGAGTGCATCCATATCCGAACGGAATGCAATACAGCGATGGCTCCCGGCGCAGCCCGCCCCGGCGATCCTTCCCACTATGCCGTTGATATCTTCATAGAATTCATAAGGTATACCGAATTCATCCAGTCTGCTGCGCACATATGCCGCCGTCTTCGGCAGGTCAAAGCCTGTCTCCGGGATCTGATGCAATGCGCGGCGCATCGCCACTATCTCATCCTGCAGCTGTCTGCATTCTTCTTTCATATGTATGCTCCTTTCCGGGTATATTATGTCTGATTTCCGGCTGCCTGTGCCTGTTCTGTTATATTCCTATCCTGCGCTGCGCAGGCTGATCTTTCTGCTATGCGGATTCCTCATCTCCGAAAACCCCTACCCTGTGCTGCACAGGCTGACCCCATGGTACCGGACAGCCAGTTGTCATGCCGAATCACACCCTGCACTGCACCGACAGACCCCTCGATACCGGACAGTCAGCTGTCATACCGAATCGCACCCCGCGCAGGCTGACCCCACGATACCGGGCAGTCAGTTACCATGCCGAATCCTACCCTGCGCTGCACCGGCGCCCCTCTGTCCGCTCTGCATGTGTGACAGCGGGCAGTTATACCCGGTCTCTGTCATACCGGGAATCTGTAGACCGTGATCTTATCATATTTCTCTCCGGGTCTGAGCACTATACTCGGGAAGTTCGGGCATGCCGGAGCGTTGGTGGGGAACTGAGTCTCAAGGCAAAGTGCCTGACGCGGGAAGAAGCCTTTGCCGCCCTTGCCTGCTCCCATATCTGTGTACAGCGAGTTGCCCGCATAAAGCTGCACTCCCGGATAGTCCGTGTAGACCTCCATACGGCGTGTGTGATCCCAGTTTTCGACTGTACAGCAGGGTGAGCCCAGTGTATAAGTACCTGCAGCTTCTCTGACCAGGCTGCCCGGATGCAGATCGTAGTTCTGGTCATATCCTCCGGTAAGCTTTAATGCTTCATAGTCAGCATCTATCCTTTCCCCGACCGTATGCGGTGTACGGAAATCCATGGGGGTACCTGCAACCGGGATGATATTGCCTGTAGGCATGCCATAGCCGTCTGTCTCGGAATATGTGCCGGCATCAATAGTAAGGTAATGATCCAGTATGTCCTTATCCGACATACATCCGTCAAGATTGAAATAGCTGTGGTTGGTAACATTGAGTACTGTGGGCCTGTCTGTGACCGCCTCATATCGGATCACCAGCTCATTGGCGTCTGTAAGTGTAAAGGTGACCTTAAGGTCAAGCTGTCCCGGGAAGCCTTCCTCCAGATGCGGACGAACCTTTCTCAGTGTGATACTGCTGTCACCCTGCGCACCCTCAAATTCAAAATATCTGTAGCTGAAGCCCTTTTCCCCGCCGTGCATATTGAAGGCGGGGCCGTTTTTTGTGAGTTCGTAAATGACACCGTCCAGCTCGATGCGGGCATCCCTGATCTGTCCGACGGAAGGGCCTACCGTCGCGCCGATGTATTCGGTACCCTCCTCATAGCCGGCTGCATCGTCATAGCCGAGGACCACATCGGTAATACCGTCTGCATATGGTACTCTTATTGCACGGATGATGCCGCCGAAGTCGGTGATATCGACCTCCATCCCGTTACTGTTCTTCAATGTGAAAAGTCTGGCTTCGCGCCCGTCGTCCGTCCTGCCGAAGGGTCTGATCTCCATCTGTAGTTCTCCTTTCCCCTGTGCTGTACGCACATCAATGCGGCTCCTTCTGTTAATGATGATTTAAGGTCGCCTGCTATACATCCTGCATGTCCTGCGCATCCCGTGCATCCCGTGCATCCCGTACATCCCGTACATCCCGCGTATCCCGCGCATCCCGTACATCCCGTACATCCCGCGCATCCTGCACATCCTGCACATCCTGCATAGCCTGCATAGCCTGATCCGCTTAATTTCTCTTTATTTACAGTAATGTTATCATTGACATCCGGGCAGTTCAAGGTATATAATTTACGAACATTAGTTCGATACATGCGGCAGACCTCTTATTTTTTTCTGCTGCAGATGTATACCCAACACTTTGAAGATGTATCTCTATACATGATCCTGTTGACAAAACTATGGCAAAAACAGCTTTCTTAAACGCACACTGGACGCCGCCGGAGGACAGCGGTGAAATAAAGGGACAGACCTATGATATAGCCTGTCTCTCCTGGTGCACCGCCAAAAGCCAGATCACACCGGTGCTCTTTAAATACATGGGGGAGGATCAGCTTGTGTATACAGTGCAGGATATTACCATAAAAGCAAGACATGACCGCAATTACAACGGACTGCCGAGCAAGGAATATGACTGCTGTGCCGTTGTGGGCGGCTTTATGAAGGATTTCAGGATGATCTATTTTGTGGAGGAAAGCCGCTGGGTGATGCGGCTGTGAGGCATCATATAAGCCGGATTGCCGTATGAGCGCAGCGGGCATACTGCTGCCGGCCATACATTCACGGCGTGACAGACTGCT
>DCHJ01000006.1 GCA_002314805.1 Lachnospiraceae bacterium UBA1755
CCCTTTGTTAATGAGATCATGAAGATGAGCCAGGATGCGTGCATACCGGTAAAGATAAGAGCCTGCGATACGATGGGCTATGGAGTGCCGTACACTGAAGTTGCGCTCCCGCGAAGCGTAGCAGGAATAATTTACGGCCTCCAGCATTTCTCGGATGTGCCGAGCGAGTGGCTGGAGTGGCATGGGCACAATGATTTCTACAAGGCAGTTTCCAATGCGGCTACGGCATGGCTGTACGGGGCATCGGGCGTAAACTGTACGATGCTTGGCATAGGAGAGCGTACCGGCAATATCCCGCTGGAGGCGATGGTATTTGAGTATGCGTCACTTAGAGGCAGTCTTGACGGAATGGACCCGACGGTCATTACTGAGATCGCAGATTATTACCGTAACGAGATCGGGTACAGGATCCCGGATATGACACCCTTTGCAGGAAGGAATTTCAATGTGACCAGAGCCGGCATCCATGCAGACGGGCTCCTTAAGGATGAAGAGATATATAACATTTTTGACACTGACAGGATACTCAACCGAAAGCCGATGGTAGCTATAGGACCGACATCGGGTCTTGCCGGTATAGCATACTGGATCAATGCCAACTACAGGCTCGCGGATGACGAGAAGCTGGATAAAAGAGATCCTCTGGTAGCCGTGGTAAAGGAATGGGTAGACAATGAGTATGCCAACGGAAGACAGACAACTCTTTCGGCAAATGAAGTGGAAACTAAGCTCAGTGAGCTTTCGGGCGGAAGATTCAAGGTGAATTAGGAGATAGCATATGATCAAGCATAAACAGGTTTCCCTGGCGGGACAGATATTTGACACAATGGAGAAGGAGATCCTGTCCGGTACTCTGGAGCGTGGAGCCACATATACGGAAACGGAGATCGCCGCTAAGCTTGGCGTAAGCCGTACCCCCGTAAGAGAAGCTATAGGCAGGCTCGTACAGGAGAACATGGTGGAGGATACTAACAAGGGTATAAAAATACTGGGCATCTCACCGGAGGATGCGGTGACGATCTACAGGATACGCGAGAAGCTTGAGGGCATGGCAGCCAGAGAGGCAGCAGCAAAGATCACGGATGACCAGCTTAAGGAAATGGAGGACGGTCTGGATTATCATGAGTACTGTCTGTCAAAGGAAGACTATGATAAGGCATATGAGTGTGATAATGATTTCCACGAGATCCTGTACCGTGCTTCGCAAAACCAGGTGCTGTACAATACTCTGCTTCCACTCCACAGAAAGATACAGAAATACAGAAGGATCGCCGTGCATGACACAACGAGGGCAATAAAATCGCATAATGAGCATAAGGTGATATTTGCGGCACTTAAAGCCCATGATCAGGACAGGGCAGAGGCTGCAATAACAAAACATATCGGAAATGCACGTGCAAATGCTGAGAAAAAATTACGTGAGGATAAATGATGGGACTTAATATTGCACAGAAGATAATAAAAGAGCATCTCCTCTCAGGTACAATGGTGCCGGGTGAGGAGATAGGATTGAGGATAGACCAGACCCTGACTCAGGATGCAACAGGCACCATGGCATATCTTGAATTTGAAGCTATGAATATTCCGAGGGTGCGCACGGAGCTGAGTGTGGCATATATCGACCACAACATGCTGCAGTCAGGCTTTGAGAATGCGGATGACCACAGATATATACAGTCGGCGGCTCATAAGTACGGACTGAGATTTTCAAGACCCGGCAACGGCATCTGCCATCAGGTGCACCTTGAAAGATTCGGTATCCCCGGAAAGACACTTATCGGTTCTGATTCCCATACGCCCACCGGCGGCGGTATAGGCATGCTGGCAATAGGAGCAGGCGGCCTTGATGTTGCAGTGGCAATGGGCGGAGGCGCATATTACATCACCATGCCCCGGGTGCTCAGAGTAGATCTGACGGGCAGACTCAGGGATTTCGTGACCGCAAAGGATATCATCCTTGAGGTGCTCAGGCAGATAGGAGTCAAGGGTGGAGTCGGGTATATCCTTGAGTATACCGGTGAAGGCGTGAAGACACTTTCCGTGCCTGAAAGGGCAACCATAACAAATATGGGTGCTGAGACAGGAGCAACCACATCTGTATTCCCCTCCGACGGGGTGACAGAGCAATTCCTTACAGCACAGGGACGCGGCGAAGTATACAGACCGCTTGCGGCTGATGCGGATGCCGTATATGACGGAGAGATCGAGATCGATCTGGACAGCCTGGAGCCGCTTATTGCATGCCCGCATTCCCCGGGCAATGTAGTGACAGTAAGAAGCCTTGCGGGCAAAAAGGTGGATCAGGTCTGCGTCGGCTCATGCACCAACTCATCCCTTTATGACATGCTCAAGGTCGCTGCACTGCTTAAGGGCAGGGTGATAGCGGACAATGTGTCAATGAGCGTGTCACCCGGTTCAAAACAGGTGCTTTCAATGCTCACGGAGTGCGGAGCCTTTACTGATATCCTCAGCGCAGGTGCCAGAGTACTGGAATGCGGATGCGGACCATGTATCGGCATGGGATTTTCACCTAATTCCGGAGGAGTCTCTCTCAGGACCTTCAACAGAAACTTTGAAGGCAGGAGCGGCACAAAGGATGCACAGGTATATCTTGTATCGCCGGAGACGGCAGTGGCGGCAGCACTGACCGGGTGTATCACAGATCCGAGAGATATCGGGTTTGACAGGATGCCTCAGACTAAGCTGCCGGAGACGTTCAGTATCAACGACACAGGCATCATTATGCCGCTGGACGAGGATGCTGCAAAGGATGCCGCAGTAATGAGAGGTCCAAATATCAAGCCGTATCCGGATTCATATCCGCAGGATGATGATCTGAGGGCAGAGCTTATCCTCAAGGTGGGCGACAATATCTCAACAGACCATATCATGCCGGCAGGTGCCAGGGTACTTCCGTTCAGAAGCAATGTGCCAAAGATATCTCAGTTCTGTTTCACCGCTGTCGATGAGACCTTCCCTGAGAGAGCAAAGGCAGCAGGGAGAAGTATAATTGCGGGTGCGTATAATTACGGTCAGGGCTCTTCGAGAGAGCATGCTGCGCTTGCGCCTTTATATCTGGGGGTCAGGGCTGTTATCGCAAAGAGCCTTGCACGCATACACGCTGCCAATCTGATCAATGCCGGAATAATGCCTCTTACCTTTGCTGATCCGGAGGATTATGAAAAGCTGGAGCAGGGGGATATGCTTTCAATAAGCGGTATCTTTGCGGGGATGGAAACCGGCGAGATGATCCTGAAGGATGAGACAAAGGGAACAGAGATAAAGCTGAGCTGCAGCTTCACTGAGAGGCAGAAGGCAATATTAAAAGCCGGAGGGCTTTTGGAGTATACAAAGAATGGACAGAACTGAATATGTAAACAATGCGACTGCGCATTTCAGAGAGCTTCTTGAAAAGCAGATCGCCAGAGAGGACAGGATGAAGGAAGGCTCAGCGCCTGTGGATTATGCTTCCAGAGAGACCATAACCATCGGGCTGGTCGACGGTGACGGCATCGGTCCGATCATTATGGCAGAAGCAAA
>DCHJ01000014.1:0-4744 GCA_002314805.1 Lachnospiraceae bacterium UBA1755
AGTATCTGGTATATCAGATAAAGCCTGAGCTGCGTATGCCGCTTGAGAACGTTCATTATCCGACAACAAAGAATATCGGTGACTACTCAAAGATCATCGAGGACTGCTCATTCGGCGGCGCTGACATCATCTCTACATCACCGGGCTGGACAGGACATACGGCATTTATCGATCCTATCTCACCGTGGACAGATGCAAAGACTATCGACGAGTGGCTTGATATGCCGGCACAGCTGGTAGATCTCCATCCGCTTACCATCGCTCAGAACTCACTTCACGGCTGCTTCGGTCAGTCGGGTGATATCTACAACGTAGCACCCAAGGCTGCAACCATCGGTCCCCGTGATGTGAAGATGGCCAAGGAGCGTATCGAGGTTCATGCACTCCTTACAAACTGCACCTTCTCTTCATGGCAGAGGATGACATCAAGACTTGTTACTCACGGTCCTGTGACACCTTATGTTCCTTCATCAATGCTTCAGACGATGAAGACACAGGTTTACATCTCTGATGAGATCGCAGCTCCGTTTGAGTGCTGGGAGAAGGTAGGTTATTAATGAACGGTAATTGCAGAATCAAGGCTCCATTCTTTGAGATAGGACCCAAGTCATACCTTTACGGAGATGACATCGTTGAGCTTGCCAAAGCAGCAGATGCAGCCAGCGAGAAATACAATGTAGATATCATCTTCACTACACCTGTGGTTTCCATTAAGGAAGTCAAGGCAGCTACAAAGAGGATACATGTATTTGCACCTCATATGGATCCGCTCGTTCCCGGACGCGGTCTCACAGAGATCCTGCCCGAGTCGCTTGTGGCAGCAGGAGCTGAGGGTGTAATGCTCAATCATTGTGAGAGACCTCTTTCACTGGGCGTTCTTAAGGAGACTATCAGGAGAGCCGACGAAGTAGGTCTTGCAACTATCGTATGCGGAGACTCACTCGCAGAAGCATCTGCACTCGCAGAGCTTAATCCCGACATAATCGTTGCCGAGCCTTCAGAGCTGGTAGGGACAGGAGTGGCTGTAGGCCCCGAGTATGTACAGGCAGCTACAGATGCGGTTAAGAAGATCAATCCTGACATCCTTGTACTTACAGCAGCAGGTATCGCCAACGGTGATGACGTATACAATACGATCAGGGCCGGCGCAGATGCAACAGGTACATCATCAGGCGTTGCAAAGTTAAAGACACGTGAGGAGCGCGCAGCTATGGTCGATGAGATGATCGGTGCTGTACGCAGGGCGTGGGACGAGAGATAAAATAATCATTATGAATCGAGGGAGCGCATGCCTTTGTATGTGCTCCCGATGTATTTGAGACGGAATGTCTTATCATTTTGTCTTATGATACAAAGACATACCGAGAGACAGAATGTCCGGATTATTCAGTCTCAGGCACAAAGAAAAACTGTGAGCCAGAATGATCGGGTTATTTTGCCTCAATCACAAGGAAATACCGTAAAATAATTTGCAGAGAAATTGAGGAGAAATGGAAATGTTCGAAGGAAGAAAATTAGACCATATCGGTCTTCAGTGCGTTGATTCCGAGAAGGATGCAGCATGGTATATGGAGAAGCTTGGCTTCACACTTAAGGGGAAATTCAAGAGCTCACGCGGCGATTTCTATACATGGTTCGTAACCAACGGACAGGTGACATACGAGATATCACAGAAGGCTGACCTTGATCCGATGCTTCAGGGCAAGGTCGATCATATCGCTCTTAATTCCACCGATATAGAAGCAGACTACAAGGCTGCCGTTGATGCAGGTCTTACGATCTCCACAAAGGGTATCGAGGATATCCCATCACGCTGGGAGCGCGGCTGCAGATATTTCAAGGTAGTATCACCTACAGGAGAGCAGGTAGAGATCAATCAGGATCTGTAATGCAGGTTTATGAGACAATCGGTTCTTTGCCGGTTGTCTTTTTGTATTCGTTCTGCTTACGGACTCTGCTTGATTTTGTACTTCTGTGGAGGTATAATCAGATATACTTCTACAGAAGTATGGGAGAAGGTTCATGAGCAGATTAATACTTTATCACGGGTCACCGTGTATTGTGGGGCATCCGGTTTACGGAAAAGGAAAAGAGTATAATGATTACGGCCGTGGTTTCTATTGCACGGAGTATCCTGAGCTTGCCGGGGAATGGGCGTGCAGTGAGGGCGTGGACGGTTATGTCAACCGGTACGAAATAGAAACAGAGGATCTGAGTATCCTGCGGCTCTCGTCGGATGACTATACCATCCTGAACTGGCTTGCGATCCTGCTGAAGAACCGGCAGTTCAGACTGTCATCACCAATTGAAAAACGAGGCAGAGAATATCTGATTCAATATTTCCTGCCGGAGTATGAACAATATGATGCTGTTATCGGATATCGGGCAGACGATTCCTACTTTTCATTTGCACGGTCATTTATCGGCAACGGAATTTCTCTGAAACAGTTAGCTTATGCTATGAAGCTGGGAAGACTGGGAGAGCAGTTTGCTTTGAGATCTGAAAAGGCATTTGATGCCATCCGGTTTCTTGATTACACCATAGCTGACAGCTCGGTCTACTATGCTAAGCGCAGGATACGGGACGCAGAGGCAAGGGAGGCTTATAAAAGAGAGCTTGAAAATGAGGATATGAACGGGATCTATCTGCGGGATATCATCAGAGAGGAGATGAAAGCTGACGATGCACGCCTACGATGAAATATATCTGGATGATGCTATGAAAAATCTCGGTGAGGCATTGGATTATTCAGCCAATGTCTGCCATATTGACGCTGATGAGTTCATGGAACTTTTTATTGCCGGCGGGTTTGCATACAGTTTCGGCAGCGGCAGCCCGAAGAGCTTATCTGGTCTGTCTGGTACGGAGCTTGTCATGGAAACGCTGACAAAGGCCGGACTGGATATTACACTCCCAAAGCCGCAGGCAGAATATGACTGTTCACCGGAGTACTGGTGCGGATGGATACTGGCGTATTATCAATGGAAGACCGGCAGATCATTTAGGAACATCCATGACCGCATCTCCATGGCAGAAATACTGAGGCTTTATCCGATCCTGCATGAAGCATCTGAGGATAGAGCCGCTGATACAGTAAGCAGTATTATTGCCCGTAAGAATACGGTATCCGGACTTCAGTATCAGAGAAGAATATGCGGTTATTCCCAGAAAGAGCTTGCCGAAAGATCAGGTGTCAATCTGCGCACACTGCAGCAGTATGAGCAGAAAACAAAGGAGATAGACAGGGCGTCTGTGCAGACGGTAAAGGCGCTGGCTGATGTGCTCGGCTGCCGCATGGAAGATATTCTTGAGTATACACCAAAAGACGGAAATGAGCGGCAGTGAAAAGTATATTAAGTACATATCGCTGAGATATGTGACCATACTTCCCGGGGAGGTATGGTCATTTTCATGCAGCATGCTATAATGGTTGCAGCATAAGGAGGACTTGCCATGAAGAAGATTATGATTTTCGGAGATTCCAATACATGGGGCTACAATCCTAATGAAGTACATCCTGTATCGGGTGCAAATCTGCGTTATCCGAAGGATGTGAGATGGACGTGGATACTTAAGTCCGAGCTGGGCGATGATTATGAGATCATCAGCATGGGATACTGCGGACGCACGATGGTATTTGAAGATCCGGTGGCAGCGGGGCGCAGCGGACTTGCCGGACTGGAGATATCCTTCAGATCGGTGGAGCCGGTGGATATGGTCATCATCATGCTGGGCACCAATGATCTTAAGGATGTGTTTGCCGCAAACGGCATTATTCTGGGCTCGGCAATGAACCGTCTGGTACGGGAATTAAAGAATATCATGGCATATTCGACCTGTCCGGATGCAAAGATCATGATAGTCAATCCGGCAAATGTAAGACCATGCGCGGACGGAAGCTTTGTATACGGATTTTCGGATGCATCTGTGGAGCATGGCAGGGAGTTAAGAGAGCAGTATGCATCTGTGGCAGAGCAGTACGGCTGCGAATTCTTTGACGGGGATGCAGTTGAAGGCATTACTCTTGATCCTGCGGACGGTGTGCATCTCACGCCGGCTGACCACCGGTTATTCGGTATGGCAATAGCCGAGAAGATAAGAGAAATAATGGAATGAACGGAGGACGGTATGGATAATGAGATCTATGGTATCTGTTACAGTGAGCAGACTCATATAATAAGACCTCAGCACATGAACAGTCAGGGGAGGCTTTTCGGCGGACAGCTTATGCTGTGGATAGATGAGATCGCAGGGATAGCAGCAAGGAGATACTGCAGGGGCAATGTAACCACCGCATGTGTGGACGGGCTTAATTTCATCGATGCTGCCCATTTCAATGATACAGTGACGCTTACTGCCGGTGTGACCTTTGTTGGCAGGACGTCGATGGAAGTAACGGTGCTTACGTATACGGAAAAGATCGATGGTACACGTAAGCTCATCAATGAAGCACATCTGGTCGAGGTCGCGCTGGACAAGGATGAGCATCCTGCTGAAGTGCCGGCATTTATCCCTTCAACCCCGGAGGCTCAGGAAGAGTATGAAAAGGGACGTCTGCGTTATGAGCTGAGAAAGGAAAGACGGCTGGCAGGCATCTGACGGCATATGCTGCGGATACGCCGGTGAGTGCCCTGCGGTATGCCCCGCAGGGCGTTACTGTTCACGGGCAGGACCGGTCAATGACATTGATTTACAACAAATCTTCATAACCCGATAATCATAACGCAGGCATTATCAATTTTG
>DCHJ01000014.1:4763-7000 GCA_002314805.1 Lachnospiraceae bacterium UBA1755
CATAGAGTATAATTTTAGTTGGCAAAAAACAAAGGGAAGAGGCCGAAACCTCTTCCACATCATACAGAAATATCTTAGTATTTATTTTGCGAGAATAAAACAAAGGGGCTGTATGATGATGAAAACAATGATAAAAGAAAACGGACTGACTTTCAAGGAGATTGAGCAGAATATTTACAGGTTTTTCTGCAAAATAGCACAGGAGGCCACAACGGAATTCCTTGAGGAGTATGACCGGAAAATGATGGAGGAACGAGACAGGTCCGCCTACAGACACAAGGGCTACCGCACGACCACTGTAAAGACAGTGTACGGGGAGGTTACGTACAGACGGGCGGTATACGAACACACTGATGATTCCGGGAGTACACGTTTTGTATACCTGTTGGATGAGACACTTGAGCTCAAGAACGTCGGCCTGATATCAGAAAACTATGCCGAACTTCTGATTTCAGGTATTACCACAAAATCCTACAGGAACTGCGCTGAGGAAGTAAGTGAGTCCAGCGGTCAGAGCATCAGTGCGATGGGGGTCTGGAATGTAGTGCAGGCGCTCGGAGAGAACATACACAGGGATGAAAAGGAACTGGCAGACAGACACAAAAAGCAGCCCCTGCAAGGGGAAAAGACAGCACCGGTTCTCTTTGAGGAGACGGATGGTGTAAGCATAAAGCTGCAGGGAAAAGACCGTAAAATGTCAGAAAGCGGAAAGGCTGAGATGAAAGTTGCCATAGCCTATGACGGCTGGAAATGTACCGAAAATGGCAGATACGTACTCGATGGAAAGGTGGCATTTGCCGGATTTGAAAGCTCAAAGGAATTCCATAAGATCCGAGAGGCAAAGATCGCAGCCGAGTATGACCTTGATGAGACCGAAGTTAGAATACTTAACGGAGATGGAGCATCATGGATAAAGAATGTTCCTGACAGGAGTACGGTGTTCCAGCTTGATCCTTTCCACAGGAACAAGGCGATAAAGGAGAACATATCAAACTGCATTGCGCAGGATGACATAAAGGAACTGCTGGAGGAAGGTGATGTTGATGGGATGTTCCATTACCTTGAATTATACAGGAACAGCCTGTCTGATGACGGTGAAATAGAAAAGGCAGAAAAACTGATAGGTTATTTTACTTCTAATGCCGAAGGTCTCCTGCCGTACCAGATGCGCAAAGAGCTGCCTGAATGTCCGAAAGGACTTGAATACAGGAACCTGGGCACGATGGAGAATCATGTCTGGAGCATTGTGGCTCATCGCATGAAACACAACCATACAACGTGGAGCAAGAACGGTGCCAATAACCTTGCAAAGCTCCTTGCCAAGAAGTGCGAGGGAAAGCTGTATGAGGTAACAGCAAAGCTTAAGAAACCACTGTTTGAGGAAGAATGGACGGAAGAGATACTCGGAAAGGTACTCCCGGCAAAACAGAATCCTGAACGGATAGGAAAAGGCTATGATTATCCCGTTTGTGGCAGGATGCCGGCACTTGAGTCTGCACTGCGAGGGGATGGTCGGAAGATTTTCTGGATGGCAGGATATTGATAATAAAGAGCTGTATGATGAATTAAAATGCTGAAAGACCGAGCCGGCTAAAGGTACGGCAGCCCTTAAGCTGCCGTTGGCCGCCATACAGCACCGGAGGAGTAGCCTGTCAAGGACGCCGAAGGCGGCAGAGCCCTCCTTGACAGGCTGTGAGACGGTGCTACGGAAAGAGAAAATAATTTCAGTGAAAAATTTGCCAACGTTTACTTGACAGAATCAATTTTGTGACAGCTCCAAAAAGCTTTTGTCACAGGATTGCAAATATGGTATTATTATACGGGTAAAAAACAGGAATAACTGTCTGATGCAAAACTATAGGAATTCTGAAGGAGAGCGCTGATGTCGGAATACATTCTCGAACTTAAGAATATCACGAAAATTTTCCCGGGTGTAAAAGCTCTGGACAAGGTAAACTTCCAGCTTAAACAGGGCGAAATACATGCTCTTATGGGAGAGAACGGAGCAGGCAAATCCACCTTTATCAAGGTAATAACCGGAGTTCACCGCGCAGACGGCGGTGAGATGTTCCTTGACGGAAGAAAGGTCGATTTCAGGTCGCCTGTCGATGGTCAGAAGGCCGGTATTGCCGCAATCTATCAGCATGTTACCAGCTATCCGGATCTTACTGTAGCTGAGAATATATTCATCAATCATGAGATCAGGAAGGGTGGTTTCCTCGACTGGAAGTCTATGA
>DCHJ01000077.1:0-810 GCA_002314805.1 Lachnospiraceae bacterium UBA1755
AGACTTATCGTTGCCCACCTTAACTGCATGAACCGGGAGGGCTATAAGGTACTTGATAACGTAACCTTCACAGCCAATTCCGGTGAGATCCTCGGTATCGCAGGTATCGCGGGTTCCGGTCAGAGAGAGCTGCTTGAGACCATCGCAGGACTGCAGCCTATGGTTACAGGAGGTGTGCAGTATATTGACCCGGGTACGGGCCAGATAGAGTTTTTAAGGGATAAGACCCCTATGCAGATCCGCGAGATGGGCATCAGACTTTCCTTTGTACCTGAGGACAGACTTGGAATGGGGCTTGTTGCTACCATGGGCACCACAGACAACATGATGCTGAGGAGCTATAAGAAGGGTCCGGGATTATTCCTTCACAGGAAGGAGCCCAAGGACCTTGCGCAGAAGATAATCGAGGAGCTGGAGGTAGTTACCCCGAGTCCGGATACACCTGTCAGGAAGCTGTCAGGCGGTAACGTACAGAAGGTACTTGTAGGACGTGAGATCGCAGCAGCCCCCACAGTGCTTATGGCGGCTTATCCGGTAAGAGGACTTGATATCAACTCCTCATATCTCATTTACAACCTGCTCAATGAGCAGAAGAAAAGGGGTGTTGCAGTCATCTTTGTAGGTGAAGATCTGGATGTGCTCATCGCTCTCTGCGACAGGATCATGGTGATCGGATCGGGTACCATCACGGGTACAGTCGACGCAAGGACCACGACCAAGGAAGATATAGGTATTCTCATGACAAAGGAGGTAGTAAGAAGTGAATAAGACTGCTCACAGAGATCCTTTGTTTCATATTACAAGAAAAGA
>DCHJ01000077.1:947-7268 GCA_002314805.1 Lachnospiraceae bacterium UBA1755
ATGGTAGACGGTGCAGTAGGAACGGCAAGACGCTGCTGGGCTCTCGCACAGAATACGGCAATGCTCCTGTGTATCGCAATAGCTATCACACCTGCGTTTAAAATGCATTTCTGGAATATCGGTGCAGAGGGACAGGTGCTCATAGGCGGGTTTGACTGTGCCACGGTAATGCTTAAGCTTGGCGGCAAGCTTCCGACACCGCTGCTTATTATCATAATGCTGATAGCTGCACTGGCGGCAGGTGCTGTATGGGGACTTATTCCTGCATATTTCAATGCAAAGAAGAATTGTAACGAGACGCTCTTTACGCTTATGATGAACTATGTTGCCATTCAGCTCATAGGATTCTTTGTGCTTGAGTGGTCGGTGCCTAAGGGTTCCGGTCAGATCGGTATCATCAATCAGAAGACTCAGGCCGGATGGATTCCCCCGCTTTTCGGGAAGGCATATCTCATAAATATCCTTATTGTTGTGGCAGTTACCGTTGCAATTGCGATTTATCTTTCAAAGAGCAAACACGGATATGAGATCACTGTAGTAGGAGAGTCACGCAATACAGCCCGTTACATCGGAATCGATGTCAGGAAGGTTATTATCAGAACGATGGTCCTTTCAGGTGCTATATGCGGTCTTGCCGGTTTCCTGCTTGTAGCAGGACAGGATCACACGATCACCAAGGAGACAGCAGGCGGCAACGGCTTCACAGCCATCATGGTAAGCTGGCTTGCAAAGTTTGATCCCAAGTGGATGGTGCTCACGGCACTGCTCATATGTTTCCTTGAGAAGGGTGCAGGAGAGATCGCAACGATGTTTAACCTCAATCTTGCATTTGCCGATATCATTACAGGAATCATCATCTTCTTTATAGTAGGCAGTGACTTCTTCATCAACTACAAGATTGTTTTCCGTGGTTCAGGGAAGGAGGTGGCAGCATGATAATGTTTATTCAGAGAGCTATCATTCAGGGGATCCCGCTTCTGTTTGGCGCAACAGGCGAGATCATGACTGAAAAGTCAGGCAACCTCAACCTCGGTATTCCGGGTATTATGTATTCAGGTGCCATCGGAGGTGTTATCGGTGCGTTCCTCTATGAGAATGCAGTCGGGCCGGAGAACCTGAATCCGGCACTGGCGATACTCATCCCGTTATTTGCATCACTGATACTGTCACTGTTCATGGGACTGATATACTGTTTCCTTACAGTTACGCTCAGAGCCAACCAGAACGTTACAGGTCTTGCACTTACGACCTTTGGTGTAGGTGTGGGCAACTTCTTCGGCGGATCGCTTATCAAGCTTTCAGGAGCAGATGTACCATCCATCAACCTTACTGCAACAAGTAATTTCTTTAAGGCCAAGCTGCCCTTTGCAGGTGATCTGGGAGTGGTGGGAGAGCTGATATTCAGCTACAGTTTCCTGGCGTACCTGGCAATCATCATTGCGATACTGGCATCGATAGTACTTATGAAGACCAGAGTCGGACTTCACCTGCGTGCAGTCGGCGAGAATCCGGCAACCGCAGATGCAGCAGGCATCAGTGTAACAAAGTATAAGTACTTTGCGACCTGTATAGGCAGTATGGTCGCAGGTCTGGGTGGACTTTTCTACATCATGGATTATGCATATGGTGTATGGTCCAACAACGGTTTCGGAGACAGAGGCTGGCTTGCGGTAGCGCTTGTTATCTTCTCCACGTGGAAGCCTGTTGTAGCGATCGCCGGATCCTTTATCTTCGGTGCGCTGCTTATCGTACAGAACTATATTCCTAACCTCACTATGAGTGCGCAGGAGATCATCAAGATGCTTCCTTATGTGGTAACGATCGTAGTCCTCATAATAGTTTCGGCAAGAAACAGGAAAGAGAACCAGCCACCGGCAAGCCTCGGTCTCCCGTATTTCAGAGAGGATCGATAATGTAATATAAAAATACCGGGCCTCTGATGGCCCGGTATTAAACCGTCCTGATAAGTGCGGACTCCGTGCAGGCTGCAGCATCGGCCGTTCCTGCGTTTTACCGGAAAGTGCCTGTTGGCAGACGTTGTACAGGCTGCATTACCGGTATTCTCCGTAAGGAGAATTCAAAGTTACCGGCGGTACCGGCTGCGGATCAAGTGTCAGTATCAGAATCAAGTATCAAATATCAAATGGGTGTATCTGCCAGAAGATCGGATCCTGCAGAGGTCAGCTCCTCAAGGGAGCCATAGCCCCAGAGGACACCGATGGATTTAATTGAGAGGGCTCTTGCACCTTCTATGTCAGTGAATCTGTCCCCGATCATTATCACACCGGAGCGGTCTGTGACACCGACTGAATCAAGGACATAATCGATGACCTCCTGCTTGTCGGTACGCTGTTCGACATTTTTATTGACTATCGAACCGCCTATAAACTCAAAGCAATCGTATATCCCCTCGCGCTTTGCTATAGTAACAGCCAGATCCTCAGGCTTGCTTGTGGCTATGCAGAGATGCTTGCCGGCCTTTATGAGGCGTTCCAGCATATCCGCTACGCCGGGATAGATGGAGCTTTCCTTCCAGCCCTGTACGGTATAGTATTCACGGAATTTTTTGACGGTCTCCCGTGCCTTTTCTTCGGAAAAACCATAGTACCGGGCGAAAGCCTTGGCAAGGGGAGGACCGACGAAGCGTCTCAGATTATCGGGGTCTGTCTCTTCGATACCCTGACAATTAAGTGCGTGGCGAGCGGCATTGATGATACCCTCTCCGGTATCTACAAGGGTGCCGTCAAAATCAAACAGGAGCCAGTCATATTCTTTGGTAAGATACTGTATGTTCATGCACTACATTTTCGAGGAAAATAAATAGTTTGTCAAGCTTGACTTAGAGCCGTGTTTTGTATATTATTATTCAGGTTTTTTTGAAAACCGCGTTTTGATTTTCTGGAGAGTTTTTGTCATGTATAAAGGTAAAGTGATCGTAATCTACGGAATGGGCAAGGGCAAGACAACGTCTGCCATCGGAAAGAGCATCAAATATCTTGCAGAGGGCAGGACTGTGAGCATGATCCAGTTCCTGAAGGGGAGCCGTGAAAGTGCAATGTTTGATGTACTGCGCAGGTTTGAGCCGGATATGAAGGTGTTTCGCTTTGAGAAGCATCTGGAGAAGTTTTCCGAACTGGATGAAGAAGAGAAGGCGGAAGAACTGGCAAATATCAGAAACGGCCTCAATTTTGCGCAAAAGGTGCTTACGACAGAGAGCTGCGATGTACTTATCCTTGATGAGGTGCTGGGTCTGATAGACCGGGGGATCATACCCGAAGAGGATCTGATCTCTATTATCAGGAAGAGACCTGACAGTATGGATCTCATGGTAACCGGCAGGGTGCTTTGCGATGGAGTGAGGGATCTTGCTAATGAAGTTTATAGAATTGATGCGGAGTAAGAATTATGAGAACAGTTGGAACAGTTTCCCGAGGTGTAAGATGTCCTGTTGTTAAGGAAGGAGATGACCTTGTAAAGATCGTCGCAGATGCTATTGAAGAGATGGGCAGGAGCGAGAATGTGACTTTCCACGAAAAGGACGTTGTAGCAGTGACTGAGGCGGTAGTAGGCCGTACCCAGGGTAATTATGCAGCAACAGACGATATTGCCGCTGACTGCAGGACAAAATTCGGCACAGATGAGATCGGTATTGTATTCCCGATCATGAGCCGCAACAGGATCTCAGTATGTCTTAAGGGCTTTGCCAAGGCATTTAAGAAGGCATACATCCTCATGAGTTATCCTTCGGATGAAGTGGGAAATCATCTTTTTGATGATGACCTCCTTGATGAAAAGGGTGTTAACCCGTATTCAGACGTACTTGATGAGAAGCAGTACCGTGATACCTTCGGCTATGTAAAACATCCGTTTACAGGTGTTGACTATGTAGAATACTACAGCGAGCTCTTCAGAGCAGAGGGCTGTGAGCCTGTATTTATTTTTGCAAATGACTGCAGAGCTGTCCTTAAGTACACAAAGAATGTTATCTGCTGTGATATCCACACACGAGAGCAGTCAAGAAGGAGACTGATAAAAGCCGGCGGAGAGAAGATACTCACGATGGCAGACATCCTCAATGCTCCGGTCAGCGGAAGCGGTTACAATGAGAAATACGGTCTCTATGGCTCCAACAAGGCAACTGACGACAAGGTGAAGCTTTTCCCGCGTGACTGCGATAAATTCGTAAACGAGCTTCAGGCAGTCCTTGAGCAGAGGACCGGTGTCAAGATGAACTGCATGGTATACGGCGACGGCGCATTCAAGGATCCCGTAGGAAAGATATGGGAGCTTGCAGATCCGGTTGTCAGCCCTGCATACACAGAAAATCTTGAGGGCAAGCCAAATGAGCTTAAGCTTAAGTATCTTGCAGACAATGATTTCAAGGATCTCTCCGGTGATTCACTTCAGGCAGCTATGAAGGAAGCCATCGAAAAGCAGCACGGAAGTGACATGGTAGGCCAGATGAAGTCAGAGGGTACGACACCGAGACGTCTTACAGATCTTATCGGTTCTCTCTGCGATCTCACGTCAGGTTCAGGTGACAAGGGTACCCCGATCGTCTTTATCCAGGGATATTTTGATACATGGGCTGACCAGTGAGGCACGTAAACCATTGGTTTGCTTCGGGAATCGGACAATAAATGATTTTATCAGCCTCAAAATTAAATAGGGCTTACGGAAGCGACGTTATCATAAGAGATGCGTCGTTTCTTATTAATGCCCGCGATAAGGTGGCAATTGTCGGCAATAACGGCGCAGGCAAGACAACTCTGCTTGATATGATAACCGGCACATACGAGCCTGACAGCGGTACTGTGACCATGCCGGCCGGCACGACCACAGGCTACCTTAAGCAGATCAATGACATAGACAGTGACGAGACGGTACTGGCGGAGATGACCGGGATCATACAGCCAATACTCGATATGGAGGACGAGCTCCTTAAGGTGCAGGATAGTATGAAGCACGCAGAAGGAGAGCTGCTGGACAGACTTTATGAACGCTACAGCCGGCTTACCCACGAATACGAGATGGCAGACGGATATGAGGCGCGCAGCAGGGTCACAGGCATACTGAAGGGGCTTGGCTTTGACGAGTCCGAGTTTGATAAAAGAGTCCGTATGCTTTCCGGAGGAGAGAAGACAAGGCTTTTCCTCGGAAAGATACTGATACAGAGACCCGATATCATCTTCCTTGACGAGCCTACCAACCATCTCGATCTTTCAAGCATCGAGTGGCTTGAGACCTACCTGATGAATTACCCGGGTACTGTGGTCATCGTCAGCCATGACCGGTATTTTCTTGACCGTATAGTCAACAGGGTAATTGATATTGATATGGGCAGGGTCGAACTGTACAATGGCAATTATACTGAATATGCTGCCAAGAAAAAGATGCTTTATGATGCGAGAGTAAAGGCATATTTGAAGCAGCAGGATCAGATACATCATCAGGAAGCTGTTATAGAAAAGCTCCAGAGCTTTAACCGTGAGAAATCAATAAAGCGTGCTGAAAGCCGCAAAAAGGTGCTGGATAAGATAAAGTCGGATGCATTGGAAAAGCCTGTGCAGGAGCGCACAGACATCCACCTGACCTTCTCACAGACTGTGCAGAGCGGTAAGGATGTGCTCGACGTGGAAGATCTTGAAAAGACCTTTGAGGACGGCGGGAGGCTTTTTTCGGGGCTTAGCTTTGAACTTAAGCGGGGAGAGCACGTTGCCATCATCGGAGATAACGGTACCGGAAAGACAACAATACTTAAGATGTTGACAGGAAGCGTAGCACCTACAGCCGGAAGGATCACTTTCGGTGCAGGGGTGGAGATAGCATACTTTGACCAGGAGCATCAGGTGCTGGATCAGAATAAGACTATCTTTGATGAGATACAGGATGATTATCCGGATATGGATAACACAGCGGTCAGGAATACACTGGGTGCATTCATGTTTACCGGTGACGATGTATTCAAGCGTATCGGGGATCTGTCCGGAGGCGAGGTGGGCAGAGTGAGCCTTGCAAAGCTCATGCTGAGCAGAGCAAATCTTCTGATACTTGACGAGCCTACCAACCATCTTGATATAATGAGTAAGGAGATCCTGGAAAATGCCATCCGGGATTTTGCCGGCACGGTGCTGTATGTATCCCACGACAGATATTTTATCAACAGGACAGCCAACAGGATACTGAACCTCACTCACGGGAAGCTTCTCAATTACATAGGCAACTATGATTATTATCTGGAGAAGAAGGCTGCAATGGAAGCCTACAGGGGAGTATCGTCGGACAGCGACAATGCTCTCTTTGACAGGTCAAAATCACACA
>DCHJ01000094.1 GCA_002314805.1 Lachnospiraceae bacterium UBA1755
TCGCGGTGCCGACTCTTTCACCCGATACCTGACCGGTGGGATCAAGCATGAGCCTGTTCTCCTTGTCGGACCATACATGGTCCTGGCCTACCTGCACATAGTTCTTTGGAAAGCCATCCTCGGCAGGCTTCTGTCCGAACGGGGTATTCATCTGCCATACTCCGATGGGCGTGGTACCGTCGCCTTCATGCCTGTAATTGCTCATGCCGTTTCTTCCCATCTTACCATCGGTGGCGATGACACATTCCCACCTTTCTCCGGCATCCGATGATACTCTTTCAAATACATATACCCTGCAGTCTGTGCCCTCAAGACCTCCTGCAACTACAAGCAGCCCTGCGTCAGCAGACAGCTCAAATTTTTCCGGATCAAAATACTTCTGATAATCCTTCTCACCGGGTCCGGCAGCCACAGCAGATAATGCACAGGCAGCTGACATCACCAGGCAGAGCAGTATCGCTGATATTCTTTTCACAATATTTCCTTTTGCAGTCATTATTTTCATAAGTGTCTCTTTCCGGCTTTCCTTCGCGTCCGCCGCAACAGCGCCTTCTCCTTCCCGGAGGTTTTCCTCAGCAGCTTCCCTCCGTTCCGAGTATACACCATTATCATATTTCTTTTCTCTTAACAATCCTTACATTGTCAGGCCCCGCATCAGCCAAGCCGCTTCTCTGCCTCCTCGCGTTCCCTGCATACGGCTGCCCAGCTGGGCATAGTCTTGTACAGCTCCGCAAATTTCGACATGACATCGGGTATATCTATCTTCTGCGGACAGATCCGTGCACAGGCTCCGCAGCCGATGCAGGCACCCGGCAGCTTATCCTCCGGCAGTGACTCCATGAAGGCTGTGATGCATATATTATTGCTTCTGAACTTGGCATCATTGTACTGGGCTATAAGCATCGGTATGTCAAGCTGCATGGGACATCCGGGTCTGCAGTATGCGCAGGCCGTGCATGGTACCGCATCCTTGAGCTCCTCTGCCTTGGCCTCAATAAAAAGCTTCTCCTCATTGCTCAGTACGCCATCATCCGAGAAGGTCTTTACATTATCCTGCATCTGATCCACAGATGACATGCCGCTCAGTATCACCTTTACGCCGTCCAGCTCCCTGAGCCACCTGAAGGACCATGCAGCCGGAGAATCCTCCGGTCTCATTGCCTTCATCTGCGTCACTGTCTGTGCATCAAGATCCGCAAGCTTTCCGCCGCGTACCGGCTCCATGACCACAACAGGAATGTTTCTTTCAGTGAGCATATTGTATTTGGTGCGTGCATCCTGAAGTGTCCAGTCAAGATAGTTGAGCTGTATCTGACAGAATTCCAGCACGTCTGCGTATTTGTCAGCTATCCTTTCAAGCGTCCCCGGAAGTGCATGGCTTGAAAAGCCAAGATGCCTGATGCGGCCGTTCCTTTTCTGCTCTGCCAGATAATCTATTATGCCCCAGCGCGGATCCTCGTACGCGCCGATGCTTCCCTCATATACGTTATGAAGTAAATAGAAATCAAAATATCCGACCTGACACTTCTCAAGCTGCTTCTCAAAGACTGCCGCCGGATCAAAGGACGACTGCAGCTGATGTCCCGGAAACTTATCTGCTATGAACCAGCTGCTTCTGGGATATTCCTTCAGGCATCTTCCGATCACAAGCTCACTCTTGCCTTCAAGATACGGCCATGCTGTGTCAAAATAATTCACGCCGGACTCCATGGCAATACGTACCATCTCCCTTACCTGCGCTTCGTCAATTTCCCCGTTATCCAGCATCGGAAAACGCATGCATCCAAAGCCTAATCTTGAGACCCTCTCTCCGCAAAAATCATTGTATTGCATAATTCACCTCATCAATCTGTCAGCTGCGATCCTGTATTCCTCCAGCCGCCTCGCCTTCATTATCTCCTTAATATCCCTGTCTCGGTCCGGAAACTGCTCCCGCATATAAGCCCATATCTCCTTGAGCTTCTCAAGGCAGTGTCTCTCATCCGGGTCCCTCGCCATGTACCTTTCTCTCAGCATCCGCAGATACTCCTTAAGCTCTTCCTTTGAGGCCCTTTCTCCTCCCAGCAGCTGTCTTGCCAGCGACGGATCCGCCACCATGCCTCTGCCCAGCATTATCGTATCCTCTATGGGTCCGTTATCCGACATCTCATCTCCCGGACCGAAAACATCTCCGTTGTATACCGTCCTGTTCCTGCTGTGCTGCTTAGCCCACAGGTACATATCCCTGTGCGGACTGCCGGCATACATCTCATCTCTCACCCTGGCATGTATGATGAGCTCCTCCAGCGGATACTTGTTGAAGACCTCCATAAGCCGGTAAAACTCATCCTCGTCATGGAGTCCCAGCCTGGTCTTTACTGATATCGACGCAGAGGTCTTTGCAAAAATATCCTCAAGAAAATAGTCAAGCCTCTGCGGATACTCCAGCATGCCGGCGCCCCGGCCCTTGCTCACCACAGTGCCCGAGGGACAGCCCAGATTGATATTGAGCTCCTTATACCCGTAGGCACGCATATCCTTTTCGAAGGCAAGAAAATCCTCCGCATAATCCGTGAGCATCTGCGGCACCAGATAAATGCCCTCATTGTTCTCTGGTCTGATACCCTGCATCGCATAGGATGAGGCATGCCTCTTTGTCTGCGGTGAGAAGAACGGAGTAAAATATTTGCATATTCCTTCTCCGAATACCTCATGAACTGCTATGCGCATGATATGTGTAGTTATCCCCTCAAGGGGTGCCAGATAATATTTGATCATATTGTGCCAAAGTGCCGGTACGCTGCCTCTTATGTATGAATGTACTCCACGCTGTCTTCTCTGTCCTGCCGCAAAATATACTGAGTGTAAACAGCGGCTGCGCATGATATCTTAAATCGACTGATTTGCCTCTTCACTTATCTTGAGCATGCGCTCGACTTCATCCACCTCTATGCCAAGCTTCTCTGCCAGCTCTTCAGCCGTCGGCTGACGCCCCAGCTCTTCCACAAGAGCCACTGCAGCATCCGAAAGATCATTGAGCCTGTC
>DCHJ01000084.1:0-7172 GCA_002314805.1 Lachnospiraceae bacterium UBA1755
CGCTACGGTCAGGGGATAAAGCAGCTTGAAAAGGTGGGCCCGGCAGGCGAGATGATAATCGATTATTCGGTTTTCGATGCTAAGGAAGCGGGTTTTAATAAGGTGGTCTTCATCATACGCAGGGATATCGAGCAGGATTTCCGCGAGGCTATCGGTGACCGCATGAGCAGGTCTATAAAAGTGGAGTATGCGTACCAGGAGATGGACAATATTCCGGAGGGCTTTACGGTCCCGGAGGGACGTGTCAAGCCATGGGGTACAGGTCAGGCTGTGATGAGTATCAGAGGTATCGTTAACGAGCCGTTCTGTGTCATCAATGCAGACGACTACTATGGCAAGGAAGGCTTCCGCGTAGTACATGACTATATGGTCAATCATATGAAGGCCGACAGTGACGGCAGAGATGAGACCGCAGGCGGACATGGCAGGTATGATATGTGCATGGCAGGCTTTGTACTCAAAAATACTTTGAGCGAAAACGGCGGAGTCACCCGCGGGGTCTGCACAGTAGATAATAACGGTATGCTTACGGATGTGACAGAGACCTATGATATCCGTATGCAGCCCGATGGCACAGTAACGGCGCTGGGTGAAGACAAGACACCGGCTCATGCTCAGGCAGACCAGCTTGTATCCATGAACCTCTGGGGGATTCCGCCAAAATATATCGACAGCATTGCGGAAGGCTTCGTGGATTTCATGAAGGCGCGCGGCAGTGAGCTTAAGAGCGAATATCTCCTTCCTTCAATAATCAATGATTCGATCAGGAAGGGTGAGGGCACGGTACGTGTACTGGAATCTCACGACAGGTGGTTCGGTGTCACCTATCATGAGGATAAGGAATATGTAGTAAACAGTATAAGAAAACTTGTGGAAGACGGAGTATACCCAAAGAATCTTTATGTATAATTTGAACTTTGAAAAACCATGCCATGTCCATATGCTGGGCATCGGAGGCATAAGCATGAGCGGTCTGGCAGAGGTTCTCCTAAAGGAGGGCTTTACAGTGACAGGCTCCGACAGGGCACCCAGCGATCTTACGAGAAAACTCGAGGACGACGGGGCCGGGATAAAATACAATCAGGTCGCTGACAATCTGGATGCCTTTCCGGGTATTAATGTGGCAGTATATACTGCAGCCGTCCATCCGGATAACCCCGAATTTGCGGAGTGCGTAAAAAGGGACATACCCATGCTTACAAGGGCGCAGCTCCTGGGGCAGATAATGAAAAATTATAAGCATTCCGTTGCTATCAGCGGCACACACGGCAAGACTACAGTCACATCCATGATCACGCATATCATGATGTCGGCAGGGGAGAATCCGACCGTCTCCGTAGGCGGCATACTTCCTGTCATTGGAGGCAATTTCCATCTCGGCAGTAAGGAGATGTTTGTCACGGAGGCATGCGAGTATACCAACTCCTTCCTCAATTTCTTCCCCAGTATCGGAGTTATCCTCAATATCGAGGCAGATCATCTCGACTTTTTCAAGGACATCGAGGATATCCGCAATTCCTTTGCGGCATTTGTGCGTACGCTTCCGCAGGACGGGAGCGGCACCGTTGTCATCAATAACAGGATCAGGGATTATGCGGACATCGTGGGAGACTTTAACGGCACGGTCATCACCTTCGGAGATGAGTCCGCAATGGTCTCCGCCCAAAATATAGCCTATGACAGTAACGCCAACGCGAGCTTTGACCTCTTTATCAGGGGCAAATATGTGGACCGCATCAGCCTCCATGTACCGGGCGAGCACAATGTGCACAATGCCCTGGCCGCAATAGGTGTGGCGCTCAGACTTGACATAGATGAGACGGCCTTCAAGGAGGGACTCATTACCTTCTCGGGGGCGGCAAGACGCTTTGAGAAAAAGGGTCAGCTGGGTGATATAGAGATCTTCGATGATTATGCTCATCACCCGCAGGAGATAGAGGCGACACTCAGGGCTGCACACAATTATCCTCATAAGAGGATCATATGTGTATTCCAGCCCCATACCTACACAAGGACCAGGGCGCTCCTTCCGGAGTTTGCAAAAGCCCTGTCGCTTGCGGATGAAGTAGTCCTTGCAGATATCTATGCAGCAAGAGAGACGGATACACTGGGTATCAGTTCAAAGAATGTTGTGGATCTTATTAACAAAGAGCATCCGGGCAAAGCGCACTACGTACCGGGCTTCGGTGAGATCGAAAATTACCTGCTTGGCAGTCTGCTCCCCGGCGATGTGTGCATCACCATGGGCGCAGGAGATATATACAAGGTAGGCGAGCGCCTGCTGGGAGGCTGATCAGCGGCCGGTTTCCGGCAGCGGCGGTGACCTTCGCAGCCTGCCCGAAACATGGCATATCATTATGGAGAGACGATGGATATTCAGCTCAGCCAAAAATTTATAGACGATCATCTGGCCAAAGCCAACGGGGATTTCCTCAAGGTATATCTGTACACCCTGCGTCATTCCGGCGAGGGAGTGGGAGAAGAGCAGATCGCAGATGCCCTCAATATGACCGAGAAGGATGTCAGGCGTGCCATCGCATACTGGGAGAAGGAAGGAGTACTCAGCCCGGGACCCGAGCGCAGGGAGGTGGATGTGATGCGCCTTTCCGAAGACGATGAATTCCGTGCCCTGCTCCATGCCCTGCAGAATTATCTTAACCGCCGTTTCACGCAGAATGATGCAGAGATCATAGGCTATATGTATGATCAGCTGGGCTTTTCGGCAGAGCTCATCGAATACCTTTTTGAGCTGTGCAAGCAGAAAGGAAAGACCGGTCTGCGTTACATCGAAAAGGTTGCGCGGAGCTGGTACGAGAAGGACATACGCACCATCGAGGATGCAAGGAAGGATACTGCTATTTTTGCCGCGGAGATAGGCACTGTCCAGAAGCATATGGGTCTGTCGTCACGTGAGCTCGCAAAGAGCGAACTGGATCATATAGACCGCTGGCTGCGCACTTGGAAGATGCCGATGGATATCATATGCGAGGCCTGCAGCCGTACAGTGCTCTCAACAGGCAAGCCAAGCTTCGCCTATGCTGACTCGATCCTAAGGAGCTGGTATGAGGCCGGCATTAAGACCCGCAGTCAGCTGGATGCACATGACAGATCATATAATGCGGGTGCGCATGCCGGGACAGCACCGGCCGCAGCGGGAAAGAACAACAGCTTCCACAATTTTGACGAAAGAACAAAGGACAATAAGAATACCGGCCTTGATGCCGATGTAATGGATAATTTCAATGATCTCTTCAAGTGATTACAACAGCATAATGCGAGAGTACGGCGAGCTGCAGCGCATAAGCCGCGCCGAAAGGGATGCCCGTGTTGAGGAGGTCTATGCCGGGATCCCGCGTATACGTGAGCTTGATGAGAGCCGGGGCAGCATTGCACTGCAGCTTGTTCGTCGGGGAGGAGATCCTGCGGAAGCCTATGAGAAGCTCAGAAAGGAAAAGGAAGAGCTGCTTGAGGCGGCAGGCTTTCCGGCAGATTATATGGAGCCGCGCTATGTGTGCGCAGACTGCCGGGATACGGGCTATGCGGGAGGACAGAAATGCCATTGCCTTAAGGCAAGGGAGATAAAGCTCCTTTACGCCCAGTCACATATTGATAAGCTGCTGGAAAGTGAGAACTTCGCAGCGCTGGACCCGTCGGTATACAGTGAACCGGAGCATATGGCCAGGGTCGTGCGTTACTGCAGGGAGTATGCCGATGATTTCGGCATGGACCCGGCAGGGGATAGGGAAACGTTACAGCAGAAAGCCTCTGTGGGGAAAGAAAGCGGCGGCACAGAGAACGGTGCATGTACAGCGGCGGTATCGCAGGCAGCCGCTGAGGGGAAAGAAACCGGGGGTACAGCACCCGGTACAGTTACATTGGCGGCATCGCAGGTATCCGATGGGGCACAGGATAACGGAGGAGATAAAAAGCCCGCCGCCGGAGTCAGGAGACACAGAGAGAATGTGCTCTTTACAGGCAACACAGGAGTAGGCAAAACCTTCCTGTGCAACTGCATAGCCAAAGCAGTCATGGAGAAGAACCACAGCGTTATATACCTGACGGCCATAGAGCTTTTTGATGCCATGGCCAAGGCTCAGATCCGCGGTGATGCCAATATGAAGAATCTGTATGAGAAGCTGATGGAATGTGAACTGCTGGTAATTGACGATCTGGGCAGCGAGCTTAATAATTCGCTTACCAATTCCAATTTGTTTTTCCTTATAAATCACAGGCTGCAGAAACGCCTTGCCACGATCATATCAACCAACCTTAATATGGAGCATATCCGTGACATATACAGTGAGCGCATATCCAGCCGCGTAAAGAGCAGCTATGATATCATACCCCTCATCGGGAAGGATATAAGACTGCGCAAATAGATACAGCAACACCGGAAGGAGAAGGTTATGGCAGAGAAAACAGAGAACGTCGCATTGCTTGAAAGTGTTGAGAGTATTCCGGTCGGAGCCCTGGGACTCGTACCCCTTGACAGCTGCATGGAGCTGGGCAAAAAGGTTGACTGGTACCTTACCAAGTGGAGGAATGAACGTGACGGCGAGCATACGGAGAATCTCGCATTTGCAGGCTATCAGAGAGACAGCTTCATAGTCCAGTCCAAGATCAGCCGTTTCGGTACCGGCGAGGCCAAGGGAAGCATCATAGAGTCTATCCGCGGCGACGATCTTTACATCATGGTGGACGTATGTAATTATTCGCTTACATATTCGCTCAGCGGCAAGGTCAACCATATGAGTCCGGATGATCATTTTTCCGATCTCAAGCGTATCATAGCAGCCGCAGCAGGCAAGGCAAGAAGGATCAATGTTATCATGCCGTTTTTGTATGAAGGACGTCAGCATAAGCGCACCGGACGAGAGTCACTCGACTGTGCCATTGCTCTGCAGGAGCTTGCCAACATGGGTGTTGACAATATCCTCACCTTTGATGCACATGACCCCAGAGTACAGAATGCTATCCCGCTCAAAGGCTTTGAGACGATCCAGCCTATATACCAGTTTATTAAGGCCCTGCTCAGGAATGTCAAGGATCTGAGCGTAGATGCCCAGCATATGATGGTCATAAGCCCTGACGAGGGCGGTATGGGCAGAGCGATCTACTTTGCCAACATGCTGGGACTCGATGTAGGCATGTTCTATAAGAGGAGAGACTATTCAAAGATCGTTGACGGAAGGAACCCGATCATTGCACACGAGTATCTGGGAAGCGCCGTGGAAGGCAAGGATGTGATCATCGTGGATGACATGATATCCTCCGGAGAAAGCATGCTGGAGGTTGCCAAGGCACTTAAGGAGAGAAAAGCAAAGAGAGTATTCGTATGCTCGACCTTCGGACTGTTTACCAACGGTCTTGCGCGGTTTGACCGGTATTACGAGCAGGGGCTCATCGACAGGGTGCTTACGACCAACGTGGTATACCAGAAACCGGAGCTTTTGGCAAGAGAGTATTACATAAATGTAGACCTGAGCAAATATATCGCGCTCATCATCGACAGACTCAATCATGATCTTTCGATCAACGAGCTGCTCATACCTACAGCAAGGATCGAAAAGGTACTTAAGAAATATAAGGAAGGAATGGATATCTGATGGCAGAGGACAAGAAATTAGTACAGGAGATCACATCCATGAGCGAGGATTTCGCTCAGTGGTATACAGACGTAGTAAAGAAGGCAGAGCTTTGCGACTATACCAGCGTCAAGGGCTGCATGGCGATCAAGCCCGCAGGTTATGCGATCTGGGAAAACATCCAGGCAGAGCTTGACAGGCGCTTTAAGGCAACAGGCGTCAAGAACTGCAATATGCCTATGTTCATCCCCGAGAGCCTCCTTCAGAAGGAAGCCGACCACGTAGAAGGCTTTGCGCCGGAGGTTGCATGGGTCACACAGGGAGGTCTTGAGCCTCTGCAGGAGAAGCTCTGCGTGCGTCCCACATCGGAGACACTGTTCTGCGATTATTATCAGAGAAACGTACACTCCTATCGTGATCTGCCTCAGGTGCTCAACCAGTGGGTATCGGTAGTACGATGGGAGAAGACTACCCGCCCGTTCCTGCGCAGCCGTGAGTTTTTATGGCAGGAAGGACATACAGCACATGCAACGGAGCAGGAGGCAGAGGAACGTACGATCCAGATGCTCAATGTCTATGCGGATTTCTGCCAGGACTTCCTTGCTATCCCCGTTGTAAAGGGACAGAAGACAGAGAAGGAAAAATTTGCGGGTGCGAAAGCCACATATACCATCGAATCACTCATGCACGACGGCAAGGCACTTCAGTCAGGCACCAGCCACAACTTCGGTGACGGCTTTGCCCATGCCTTTGGTATCCAGTTCGCAGACAAGGACAATCAGCTTAAGTATGTGCACCAGACCTCGTGGGGTATGACAACACGTATGATAGGAGCCATCATCATGGTACACGGTGATGATTCCGGACTTAAGCTTCCTCCCCGCGTGGCACCGACACAGGTAATGATCGTCCCCATCATGCAGAAGAAGGAAGGCGTCCTCGAGGCAGCCCGCGACCTGCTTGCAAAGCTTAAGGAAGCAGGCATCCGCGCAGAACTCGACGACAGCGACAAGTCTCCGGGCTTCAGGTTTGCGGACTGCGAGATGAGAGGCATACCGCTCCGTATAGAGATAGGGCCAAGAGATATCGAAGCCGGGAAGTGCTTATTCGTCCGCAGGGATACTCATGAAAAGAGCGATGCTGCACTCGATAGTGCGGCAGCGGCAGCGGCTGCTATGCTGGATACTATCCAGAAGGATATGTTTGAAGCAGCAAAGGCGCACCGTGATGCGCATACATACACGGCAGTAAGCCTTGACGAATTCGTTGAGACAGTCAACACAAAGCCCGGATTTATCAAGGCTATGTGGTGCGGATGCAGGGAGTGTGAAGACAGGATCAAGGAAATGACGGCAGCAACCTCACGCTGCATGCCGTTTGAGCAGGAGCAGATATCGGATGTATGCGTATGCTGTGGAAGACCGGCTAAGAAGATGGTCTACTGGGGCAGGGCATATTGATTTTATTGCTGAACCTGCGGGCAGATGATTCAATTCGAGTGGCGTACGGCATCCTGGCTAAGATTTTAATTGGAGGGCTGTGTTGAACGGTCTCGCTGAGAGTGCCTTTGGAGACGTCGTTACTTAA
>DCHJ01000084.1:7241-20412 GCA_002314805.1 Lachnospiraceae bacterium UBA1755
TCGGAAACGGAGGCGCGAGCCGTCACTCGAAGTGAGACCGATCAATACAGCGCAATTAAAATCATATTGTATCCGGTTCATGGACTTCCGCGGTACAAACAGTGCTGAAAGCCCCGTATCCTTTCACGCAGAAATGAATTCATAACGATGAAAATACCCCGTAATGCAAAAAGAATAATCGAAATACTGCAGTATAACTCCCACGACGCCTATGTCGTGGGAGGCTGTGTCCGCGATACTCTTATGGGTCAGGAGCCGGGCGACTGGGATATCACGACCAGCGCACGTCCTGAAGAAGTCAAGAGGCTCTTTAAGCGCACCATAGACACAGGCATCGAGCACGGAACTGTGACGGTACTTATGAGTGCAGGTCAGGACAGCGGCTTTGAGCATTACGAGGTGACTACATACCGTATAGACGGAGCTTATTCCGACCACCGGCGGCCGGATAAGGTGGAGTTTTCCGACAGCCTGACCGAAGACTTAAGACGCAGGGATTTCACTATCAATGCCATGGCATACAATGATGCTGCGGGTCTTGTGGATGAATTCGGAGGGCAGCAGGATCTGAAGGACAGGGTCATCCGCTGTGTAGGCATAGCAGATGAAAGATTTGAAGAGGATGCACTGCGCATGCTCAGGGCTGTCCGTTTTTCGGCAAAGCTTGGCTTTGATATCGCGCAGGATACTATGGAAGCGATCAGAAGGCATGCGCCGGAGCTTTCGCATGTGAGCGCCGAGAGGATATATACCGAGCTCTATAAGACACTGATCTCTCCCGATCCGTATAAGCTGCAGCTGCTGTGGGAGCTTGGACTTGCAGCCCATGTAAGCCCCGGCTTTGCAAAAATACAGGATGCAGGCGGAGTGCTTGTGACAGGTACTGCGCATAGCAGACCCCGCACAGGAGAAGCTGTACGGGATCATCGAATTGTGTCCGATACTGCGCAGGACAGACAGGATACAAAGTGCTGCGCCGGTGATGCAGATGAGACCGGAGACAGAGGATGTGCCGATGATACAGCTGAGACTGCAGATACAGATAACAATGGCTGCTTTGGTGATGAAGGAGATGCATCCGGTATGCTGCAGGTATATGAGACAGCGGCATCGGTATTATTAAGATATGCACCGTGGGCAGGACTTATGAGAAATATCGCCCCGGAGGAGGCAGGAAGTATCTTAAGAGAGCTAAAGAGTGATAATGATACAATACGCAATACTCTTCTCGTGACAGCGGAATACAGGCATTCACTCCCGCAGACCTCATATGAGATCAAAAAATGCCTTAACCGTATCGGACCGGAGCTCTTTGAGGACCTGCTGGAATTAAAACGTGATACCTGTGACGATGAAGCAATAGAAGCGGCCCGCAGGCTCGGACATGAGATACTTGACAGATGTGAACCCTACAGGATAAGTGACCTTGATATTGACGGATATGCTGTCATGGCTATGGGATATAAGGGCCGTAAAGTGGGAGAGATGCTGGAGTATCTGCTTGACAGCGTGATGAAGGATCCGGGACTCAATAACTGTGCTGAGCTTGAAAGGCTGGCAGAAAGGAAGAGCGATGAATAAAACATTTTTCAAAAAAAATAATATACTCTTTCTGTCAGTCATTGCGGCAGTACTGGTGATCGGAGCGATCCTCATCATCTGCGCGCAGACCATAGGCGTTAAGGCGGATTTTGAGAAAGAATCAGTGAAATTTGTACAGAATGTGTCGGATTCGATAAAAAACCGTGAGCATGACCTTAATGCGCTGGATGAATACAATAAAACTGTAAGTGATGATCTGATCTATAATATCACCTGGCTCTATGAAGATCTGGACTTTCCTCATCTGACAGACCGGGAGCGCAGGGAGTACAGCCCGTCCAATATGTGCAAACTGGAGAAATCCAATCTGGAGTCACTGTACATATGCGGAGGAGACGGAAAGATATGGATCTGTGATGACGAGTCACTGCTCCTTAAGAATATCGTTGACGAAGGGATAATCACGGCCGCGGATCTTGCCTTCTTTAATGCGGACGGGGGTGACGGTACCTACAAGTTAAGATATGATGAGGCAGGCAAGCCGTACCGATCATTTGAACCGGTGGCAGGATATTACAAAGGGCATAAGGTGAGGTACTATGCTGTAAAAGTGCATGGAAAGAACCGGAAGGAGATCTATTATGCTGTCGGAGCCGACAGATGCGAGCTGGAAAAGGAGATCACCCGTGCCTATTCGGATCTCGGTGCATACTTTGACACGATAGTCAATTATGACGGCTTCAGTGCTTTTGCCGTAAATACAGATACCGGCATAATAGAATATGCCAGCCGGTATGACAGCGAGCTTAAGGGCAGGCTGGCTTCTGACGTGGGTATAGGAGATATATCCGCATATGACGATGGTCAGTTTCATAAGATCAATATCAATGGACAGACAAGAAACATATACGTGAGATGCACGGATGCAGGAGTGGTAGGCCGATACGCTGTGGCAGCAGCCGATATCCGGGTCGACGGACCGCTCAGAAGTGCTGCTGCTGTGTGTATTGCGCTGGTAATAATCATTACAGCTATTCTCATCAGGACCGGCTTCAAGCTGGCCGGAGAGAGAAGAAAGTACCTCATCAAGGAGTATACTGCATGTGTGATCACATGCGTAGTCCTGGCAGGCCTTGTGAGTACATATTTCAGCACTATATCCAGCATTTCACAGGCAATGGAACAAAGCAAGGTAAATGCGGAGGCCTTTGCCGGCTATTATCGGTCAGGAAGGGATAATGCTGCCAGGATATCTGAGTTTTATAAGGCAAAGAAGGTTGCGGTGCTTAAGTCTATCGCTGTTTATCTGGAGCATAACAAGGATCAGCTGACGTATGGGGATGATCCTGAGATATATGCTTACAGTGTCAGGGATGAGAAAGGCAATACAAAAAATATCACTGATGTCAACGGCAATGCGACAAGGTCAACAGCCAATAATTTAGGGCTCGGGATAATTGCAGAGGATGAAGCCTATAAGGAGCTCTATATTATCAACAGCCGGGGCAATACCGTATTCACCAACACAGCCAACTGGTATTACAATATCAATGACGGAAAAAGCGGCTTTGACGGAGAGCTTAATGCGGTGCTTGAAAGAAAGCAGAAGTATTTCTACAGCTATATTGATGACGAAAATACCGGATATGAGATCATTGCGGTTCCGTACGAAATATATATATCAGATGACGGAAAGGGAAACAGCATCTATCATAATTACGAAGAGTACCGTGAGGATATCACCGGAAGCATCAGGTCAGAGTACGGACTGCTGGTTGCGACATCCTCTGCAACTTCCGGTTTAAGACTTAGCATGGAAAGCATACCGCGCGAGATGCTAAACAGTATGAGGGCAGCGCAGGACGTTGAGCTTGCCGTCACGGAAAAGACTGATGACGGCCGCAGGATAGCCCTGAGGACAGAAGGCATCAGGGACGAAGACCTCACCGTGATGGCAATTCCCGACAGCTACTACCTGACTGACAACTATAAATTCCTTGATCTTGGCGATATTAACAGGCTGGTCGGGGTATCCTGCCTGTCAGGTATGAGTGAAATGAATATGATCACGGTGATGAAGACAGCGGATATCCAGATCCGGAGATGGCACATAGTGATCGCATCTATGATAGCCGTACTTCTTGTCGGAATAGCCCTTATCGCATATTTTACCAGGCTTTATTCGATAGAAGAAGAGACTGCGGAGGTGGCCGGATCCGACAGTTATCATGAGTTGGAAGAAAACGATGCTGTGGGGTCTAAATGGACAAAGGGCGTTACGGCTGCGGGGCTGGTACTGCTGCTGGCAGTGCTTTGCCTGATCGTGATACTCAACGGCAGCGGACAGCTGAGGTTTATGCAGTATATGGTCTCGGTCAGATGGCAGAGGGGTGTCCATATCTTCTCAGTCTCATATTTCGTGCATCTTATCATTCTTGTATTGCTGGTAATTACCATTGCAAGAGAATTTGTACATCTCCTGGCACCTGTGTTCAATTCGGCAGTGGAGACAATGCTGAGGCTCCTTCTGTCACTGGTACAGTATGGAAGCATCGTAGCCTGCATATTCTATGCGATGCACCTGTTCGGAATGCAGATGGGCACATTGGTGACCAGCGCCGGCATCCTGACGGCGGTGGTTGGCTTTGGAGCCAAAAGCCTCATACAAGATATCCTAGCCGGTCTTTTCATTATCTTTGAACACGAGTATCAGGTTGGCAACTGGGTCACTATAGAAGATTTCACCGGAGTGGTAAGAGCGATAGGACTGCGCACGACCAAGGTCGAAAACGTCTACGGCAATGTGAAGATCATTAATAACAGTGATATCCGTTCGGTTATGAATCTTACGGACAATTACACGGCGGTATTTTTCTACGTATCAATAAGCAATGATATACCCGTCAGCAGGGTAAATGAACTCGTAGTCAACAGCTTAAGGCGCAGGACCAGATTCTGCAGAGAGATAAAGGAAGGACCAATGCCCGGACAGATAGGAGAAAAACCCGGCTACGCATCCGGCTATTATAGCTATAAGGTGAAAGCCCGCTGTGAGCAGAAGGACGTGTCAGTAGTCAAAAACATACTGTTTGCGGAGTTCATCGAGATACTCAAGGAAGAACACATCCCGTTCCTGTAAGACATTGTACGGAAGCTGCCGGGGAGCTGTTCCGGCAGACTTTCGGACATGAAAAAAGAGCCGCTGCGAGACGACTCTTTCTTCCCGCCGGCACCTTTCTTTCATCCATAGGTCCGGTCGGTTATAGGAAGGGGTTAGTTATGGAACTGCATCTAAGAGCTCTGTTTCTCTTGATGCTGAATACATAATAACAGGCGGTTGTGTCCAAAGTGTGGAGACAAAATAAAATAAATCTAAACAAAAGTGAAGAAAAAATAACAAAAAGCATATAAGCAATATTTTTCTTTCCAAATCCCGGTCCATACTGTATAATTTTCAATACTGCGGTAGTTTTCGCAGCAGGGGGTATAAATGTTTGGTTTAAATTCATATGATATGGGTATTGACCTGGGGACTGCCAGCATACTCGTATATATCAAGGGAAAAGGCGTTGTGCTCAAGGAGCCCAGCGTAGTTGCCATAGATAAGGATACAGACAGAGTGATGGCCATAGGCGAAGAAGCCCGCCTCATGATCGGAAGGACTCCCGGCAATATCGTGGCAGTACGCCCTCTGCGGCAGGGTGTTATCTCGGATTACACTACTACAGAGAAGATGATAAAGTATTTCATCAACAAAGCCATCGGACGCAAGACCTTCCGTAAGCCGCGTATCGCGGTATGTATCCCCTCGGGAGCCACGGAGGTCGAGAAGAAGGCGGTTGAGGATGCAACCTATCAGGCAGGAGCAAGAGAAGTAAGCATTATCGAGGAGCCTGTGGCAGCAGCTATCGGCGCAGGCATCGAGATCGGCAAGCCCTGCGGCAACATGATCGTTGATATCGGAGGCGGTACCACAGATATAGCAGTTATTTCTCTGGGAGGCCCCGTGGTAAGTACCTCATTAAAGGTGGCAGGCGATGATTTTGATGAGGCTATCGTCAGATTCATGAGGAAGAAGCACAATCTTCTCATCGGAGACAGAACCGCAGAGGAGATCAAGATAGAGATCGGCGCAGCATACAAGCGCCCGGAGCTGCTTACCATGGAGGTAAGAGGAAGAAATCTTGTCACAGGACTTCCTAAGACCATCGTAGTGACAAGCGACGAGACTCTTGAGGCTCTCAGCGAGACCTGCGTGCAGATAGTGGATTCGGTACATGCGGTCCTTGAGAAGACACCGCCTGAGCTGGCGGCGGATATCTATGACCGCGGAATCGTGCTCACGGGAGGCGGAGCATTGCTTTCAGGGCTTGATTCTCTCCTTGAGGAGAAGACCGGTATTCATACCATCATAGCAGACGACCCGCTTACTGCAGTAGCGGTCGGTACCGGAAAATTCATCGAGTATCAGCATGGCGAAGGTTCTTCTGACAGGAGCAGACAGTTCGGCTAGGAATGATAGAAGGCTTTGTAGAGAACATAATCTATAAGAATAACGACAACGCGTACTGCGTGCTTGAAGTGTCCTCAAAAGGAGATGCCTATATCCTTGTGGGGACATTTCCTTATGTTGCCGAAGGCGATTATATACAGGCCGAGGGCGAGATGGTGCTCCATCCCGTATACGGTGAACAGATGAAGGTACGGTCCTTTTCCATCAAGCCTCCTCAGGATCTCGCAGGCATAGAGAAATATCTTGCATCCGGCGCAATAAAGGGTATAGGTGAGGGACTGAGCAGACGGATAATCAAAAAGTTCGGCGAGGATACCATGCGCATCATGGAGGAGGAACCGGAACGCCTTGCCGAGGTAAAGGGTATCTCGGAACGCATGGCAATGGAGATATCAGCTCAGGTCGAGGGAAAGCGGGATATGCGTGAGGCTCTGGTCTTTCTCTCCAAATACGGTATAAGTATGAATGTGGGGCTTAAGATCTACAGATTTTACGGCTCTGCTGTGTACGGTATCATACAGAACAATCCATATCAGCTGGCAGATGACCTGACGGGTATAGGCTTTAAGATCGCGGATGAGATAGCGCGCAGGGTGGGCTTTTCCGCCGACAGCGAATACCGCATAAAGTCAGCGATAGTATACTGTCTCGGCAGGGCTCAGTCAGACGGACACATGTATCTGCCGGAAGATGAGCTTTTTGCAGCTGTACGCGAGGTGCTGGGGCTTTCCGCTATGCATACGGCTGAAGTCTGTGATGAGGGCGAGGAGCGCACCGGTATGAGAGGCAGCGTTCCTGCCGCTCCCGGTACCGGTCATCAGACAGCAGGCAGCACCGCTCAGTTCCGTGCGCTGCTCACCGAGCTTGGTATAGAGAAAAAGATCATAGTCAGAGATGAAAAGGTATATGCCGCGACGGCCTATTATACGGAGCTCGATATTGCAAGGCTGCTGCATATCATCAACGGTGCAGAGCCGATAGAGATCATAACCGGAGGCCCCGGTACGGGTAAGACTACCAATATAAAGCGGCTGATCGACAAATATGAGAAGGCTCACCTTGAGGTTGCCTGCTGCGCACCCACAGGCCGCGCGGCAAAGCGCATGGAGGAAGCCACCGGCCACGAGGCATGCACGATACACCGTCTCCTTGAGGTCAGCGGCAGACCGGAGGAAGGTGACAGTCTGGGTCCTGAGGACAATGCCGCACGCTTTGCGCGCAATGAGGAATATCCGCTGGAATACGATGTTGTCATCGTGGACGAGATGAGCATGGTGGATGCATACCTTATGAGGAGCCTGCTAAAGGCCATAGCTCCCGGCACAAGACTTATCCTGGTGGGCGACACCAACCAGCTGCCCAGCGTAGGACCGGGCAATGTACTTAAGGATATCATCGCCAGCGGATGCTTCGACACCCTGAGGCTCAGCAAGATATACAGGCAGGATGAGCAAAGCGACATCATAATCAATGCTCACAGGATGATAGACGGTGAACCTGTGGATCTGAGCAGACCCAGCAGGGATTTCGTCTTTGTGAAGCGTCAGGAGCCCGATCAGATCATCGCAGCCATGATCACACTGATCAGGGACAAGCTTCCGGCATATGTGAATGCCGACATCGGGGAGATTCAGATCATGAGCCCCATGAAAAAGGGTTCGCTTGGCGTTGAGCGGCTCAATGTCATCCTGCAGCAATACCTCAATCCGGCTGCGCGTGGAAAGACCGAGAAGGAGATAGGCGGTACCATCTGGCGTGAAGGCGACAAGGTCATGCAGATAAAAAACAACTACAGGCTCGAATGGGAGGTCCGCGACAGCACCGGCTGTCCGGTACGCAGGGGCGAAGGCGTATATAACGGGGACATCGGTATCATCTGTGAGATCAATACCTTTGCGGAGGAGATAAGCGTCAGATTCGATGATGACCGTATCGCGGTATACAGCTACAGCGATACCGAGCAGCTGGAGCTTGCCTATGCTATCACGATCCACAAATCACAGGGCAGCGAATATCCCGCAGTCATCATTCCGGTGCACTCGGGTCCGCGCATGCTCATGACACGCAACCTGATATACACGGCTGTCACACGGGCCCGTAAATGCGTCACCCTGGTGGGAGTACCGGAGTGCTTTGCCGGGATGGCAGCCAACACCCACGAACAGAATCGTTACTCATCATTGAGAGAAAGGCTTTTGGAATTTGAATAACACAAAAGGAACGGCAGCGGCCGCAGTTACAGCTGCTGCAGGCATCGTCGCAGGATATATCTTCCCGCCGGTCTGTCCCGTCTGCGGAGGGCTGCTGGCATCAGGAGAAGGCGCCGTACACCGGGACTGCCTTGACCGGCTCAGCTTTGTCAGAGCTCCCGCCTGCAGCTGCTGCGGCAGACAGATCATCACAGGACATCAGCGCCTCTGCTATGACTGTTCCCACAGTCCGCGCCATTTCATCCGCAATTTCCCGGCGCTCAATTATGACGACACCGCACGCAGGATAATAGCAGACCTCAAGTACCGTAACAGGCGCGGTCATGCCGCCTTTCTGGGCCGTCTTATGGCATGCTGTTACAGAGAGGAGCTTGCGGGCGCGCATATCGACTGCATTGTCCCGGTCCCGATCTCGGAGAGCCGCCGGAGAGACAGACGTTATAATCAGGCGGAGCTTATCGCAGATGCACTCGGAGAGGAATTATCTCTCCCTGTGAACCCGCATATCCTGATAAGAAGCAAAAAGACTAAAGCGATGAAGGAGCTGGGGGCGGGAGACAGGCTCACGGAAATAAAAAATGCAATTGAAGCAGGAGATATCCCCGACGGCATAAAGCGGGTGCTCATAGTGGATGATATCTATACAACAGGAGCTACCATGGAGGCATGTGCCTATATATTGTGGCAGAAGGGCATTGAAAGCTATGCAGCTTGTGCCTGTATCGGAAGTGATTACTGAGGCTGCCGCGCCGGCCGGCGCAGAGGCACCGGACAGGTAAAAGCAGACAGCCAAAATGCCACGATCAATTTGTCCGCATTGCGCTTTTTGGTGCTTGACGGGCTTGATACCTTGTGTTACTATACTATGGCGACTGATTTCGGTCTTTTTTTCTTGTGTTGATTTGTGACCGTACAGAGGCAGGCAGGTTTTGTAAACAGGCGAGAAAGCGCTTGCGTTTTTGAGATTGTTTTCAGGCTTTACGTCGGATACGCCGTACCGGAAGAATGTGCGGTGTTTCGGATGCCGGCTCTGAACTGACATGCGGATGCACAGGAAGCATGGGCGTGTTCCGGCAAAATCCCGACGGGGATCCCACAAAAGGAATCCGACAGTTACATAAGAGAATCATCGCAGTCTAAAATTTATGGAGGAAAGACTATGCGTACAAAGATCACACTTGCATGTACAGAGTGCAAGCAGAGGAACTACGATATGACAAAGGATAAGAAGGCACATCCGGATCGTATGGAAACCAAGAAGTACTGCAGATTCTGCAAGAAGCATACAATGCATAAGGAGACCAAATAATGGCTGATCAGACAACCGCTAAAAAGCCCGCTTTTTTCAAGGGCGTAGCTAATGAATTCAGGAAGATCATGTGGCCTTCGCAGGACAGACTGACACGCGAGACTATAGCAGTAATATTCTTCTCGATCGTTCTGGGTCTGCTGATCGCACTTCTTGACTGGGCGTTCCAGTCAGGTCTGCGTCTGGTTATCAAATAATTTCAGGTGATTGTATGGCAGAAGGTCAATGGTATGTAGCCCATACATATTCGGGCTATGAGAATAAAGTCAAGGTCGATATCGAAAAGACCATAGAGAACAGACATCTTGAGGATCAGATCTTCGAGGTCTGCGTCCCTATGCAGGCCGTTACCGAGATCAAGAACGGTGCAGAGAAGACCTCTGACAAAAAGCTGTTCCCGGGTTACGTGCTCGTCAACATGATCATGAATGATGACACCTGGTACGTAATAAGGAACACACGCGGTGTGACCGGCTTCGTCGGTCCGGGATCAAAACCGGTTCCGCTTTCTCCGGAGGAGATGGTGAGCCTCGGCTTTGGAGTGCCGGAGGGCACGGTGCTTCACGAGAAGAAGGTCGTGATCGACTTTGCGGAGGGCGATACGGTACGCGTTATTTCAGGCGCATGGAAGGATACGGTCGGCAGAATCACCGGTATCAACGAAAAGAAGAAGACTGTTTCCATGAACGTCGAGCTCATGGGACGCGAGACCAAGGTCGAGCTGTCACTGAGCGATGTGCGCAGGATCTGACATATGTAATGACAGATCTGCGGCGGATAACGGATCCGCGTGACAGATTTATGGCAGCGGCCGGGTACCATGTACAGGACCGGTGCCAGGGTAGAGGTGCATAAGTCCATCGGGCATGCTTCGGGAATGCGGGAGTGAATTCCCACGGACCGGGAGCCGGGGGAGGACGGAGTGATGCACAATGCAGCGTAAACAGGGGGGAGAGTGCTGAGGTATTCACAGCCGCATTCCCTGTTATATACAGCGTGGGAGGCCCCGCAATTCTCTGACGGGTCCGCCAGATACCACAGGAGGTAAATTATGGCAAAGAAAGTAATTGGTTTCATCAAGTTACAGATTCCTGCAGGCAAGGCAACTCCGGCTCCTCCGGTAGGACCGGCTCTTGGACAGCACGGAGTCAACATCGTTGAATTCACAAAGCAGTTCAATGCAAAGACAGCTGATCAGGGCGATACCATCATCCCCGTAGTCATCACTGTTTACGCAGACAGATCTTTCAGCTTCATCACAAAGACTCCGCCTGCAGCAGTTCTTATCAAGAAGGCCTGCAACATCAAGAGCGGTTCGGGCGTTCCCAACAAGACAAAGGTTGCAAAGCTCTCCAAGGCAGACTGCCAGAAGATAGCAGAGCTTAAGATGAAGGACCTCAATGCAGCTTCCATCGAGGCAGCTATGAGCATGATCGCAGGCACAGCACGTTCTATGGGCGTTACTGTAGAAGAGTAATAGGAGGGAATAGAATATGAAACACGGAAAGAGATATATCGAAGCTGCAAAGCTTATTGACCGCGCTAACTTCTATGATGCTCCCGAAGCTATCGCACTTCTCAAGAAGACAGCAAACGCAAAGTTTGATGAGACGATCGAGCTGCATGTACGTACAGGCTGTGACGGACGTCACGCAGAGCAGCAGATCCGTGGCGCTATCGTGCTTCCGCACGGTACAGGCAAGACAGTCAAGATCCTTGTATTCGCCAAGGGCGCAAAGGTTGACGAGGCTGTAGCAGCAGGCGCTGATTATGTAGGCGGCGACGAGCTCATCCCCAAGATCCAGAACGAAGGCTGGCTTGATTTCGACGTAGTAGTTGCAACACCTGACATGATGGGCGTTGTAGGACGTCTCGGTAAGGTACTCGGTCCCAAGGGACTTATGCCAAACCCGAAGGCAGGAACAGTAACTATGGATGTTACAAAGGCTATCAACGATATCAAGGCAGGTAAGGTCGAGTATCGTCTTGACAAGAGCAACATCATCCATGTACCGGTTGGCAAGGCATCATTCGCAGATGCAGATCTGGCTGAGAACTTCCAGACACTCATTGATGCACTCAACAAGGCAAGACCGGCAGCACTCAAGGGTACATATATGAAGAGCGCTATCCTTACTTCAACAATGGGCCCCGGTATCAGACTTAACACAGCCAAGTTGACAAACTGATCGTAATAGGATATAGTTATTGAGCATTTACCGAAGACAGCAGGTACCTGAGGGTTCAATGCGCAGTATGCGCGCCAGCCGAGGGATGAAAATCGTTATGATTTTATACCGCTGTCTTCTGAAAGGGAGACAGCGTTTTTATTCGCGTAAATGCCTTTAATATGGTGAGCAGTGCACAGATGTACAGTTCACCGGCCCGCAGCAGTCTGCCTTACAGGCTTTTGCGAAAAAAAATAAAATAAGGAGGAAGGCATGAAGAATTCTAAAGTTGAACTTAAGAAGCCGGTTGTTGAAGAGATCGCAGCTGTACTTAAGGACGCAAAGGGAGCAGTTCTTGTTGACGCCCGCGGACTTACAGTAGCACAGGACACAAAGCTTCGTAAGAACTTAAGAGAAGCAGGCGTATCATACAAGGTTTACAAGAACACTATGATCAGGCTTGCAGCACAGGGCACAGATTACGAGAAGCTTTATCCGCATCTTGAAGGTCCTACAGCACTTGCTGTATCAACCACAGACGAGACAGCTCCCGCACGTATTCTGTACAACTTCGGCAAGGATGCAAAGACAGATAAGCTTGAGCTTAAGGGCGGCATCATCGGCGGTGAGTATTACGATGAGAATACCATCCAGGTTATCGCTACCATCCCTTCAAGGGAAGAGCTCCTCGGCAGACTCTTCGGCAGCATGAAGAGCCCGATCGCAAACTTCGCACGTGTGCTTAATCAGATCGCTGAAAAAGACGGCGAAGCAGCACCTGCAGCAGAAGAAGCTCCGGCAGAGGCATAATTCAAGGCCGATGCACACCGCAGCATGATGCGGACACAACAAATCAAAAACAATCTGAATTTAGTAAAGGAGAATATATCATGGCAAAGTTAACAACAGCTGAGTTTATCGATGCTATTAAGGAATTATCAGTTCTTGAGCTCAATGACCTTGTAAAGGCATGTGAGGAAGAGTTCGGCGTATCTGCAGCAGCAGGCGTTATGATGGCAGGTCCTGCAGCAGCACCTGTAGAGGAGAAGGATGAGTTCGACGTAGAGCTTACAGAGGTTGGATCAGAGAAGGTTAAGGTTATCAAGGTCGTTCGTGAGCTTACAGGTCTCGGACTTAAGGAAGCTAAGGACCTCGTTGACAGCGCTCCGAAGGTTGTTAAAGAAGCAGCAGCTAAGGGCGAGGCTGAGGAGATCAAGAAGAAGCTCGAAGACGTTGGCGCAAAGGTTACACTTAAGTAATCCCAAGCCAAGAAAAAAGGACCCGTCTGCAAGTAAACTTGCACGGGTCCTTTTGACATCGGGGACGGTTCTTGTGTAAACCCGACATGTGTATCCGCAGATCTCTGATATATTACATGCCAGGCTGCCGTGGGCAGTATTTAAATTATTATCGAAACGCAGACCTTATT
>DCHJ01000084.1:20481-32716 GCA_002314805.1 Lachnospiraceae bacterium UBA1755
ACCTTATTATCGAAACGCAGACCTTGTTATCGAAACGCAGACCTTGTAAGTCACATTACATCACAGTCAAGCGGTATTATCGGCTGCGATTTACGTTGATTACTTGTGCAGGAGAGCCACATCGACTGCGAATGGCGTGAGGATTACTTAATACACCCCCGGAGGAAGATACGGGCAAGCGCCATTTTCGACCGCGAGTGGCGTCGGTTGGATGCTCACGCTTATTGCTCGGTCAATGTTATGAGGTGTCCGATTCGTCGACAGCCCCCGCATTTTGTGAAATAATTGTGAAAAGACAGAGAAATAATTGCATTATCAGATGAATTAAGTTAAAATTTCATTAAATTAACAGAATGCTATGAGGCACTGCGAGTATATGGGCACTTTCGCAGCGCGGAGCGAGTAGTGCAACCGGTCTGAGAACTTTTTGGTTTTTCAGGCTGTTTTTTTTAGAAAAATCAGGGGGAATCTTATAGCATCAAGCAGAGAAGCCCCGGGAGTTATGCGAAATACTGTAATGTTTTTCAGATGGAGAAGTATGAGTAACAGAAGACTTTTTACAAAAATAGCTGTAATAAGCGCTTTGATGATCATATGTGCGGCCTGCCGCTGCTACGCTTATCCGGGTAAAGAGTATGTGATCGACAATCGATATATAGACATGGACATGGTCGGCAGTACGATAGATACGCTGCGCAGGCACACCGGAGAAAGGACCGACGTTGCGACATCTATGTATGATACAACGGTCGGATTTGCTTCGGAGGATGACTGCACAGGAAAGTATAACGCACTCAGCCAGATGTTTTTCGGAGGCACCGATGCATATATCTTTTCTACCTGTCCTGCATACGAGCTCAGGATATACGGATATGAGCTCAGCCACAATCAGCTTAAGGTCAAGTACAAATATTCAGGGACGAGCAGCAATACTATTAAGGCCGGATGGCTTCCGCAGACGGTTCCGCCGGAGGCAATGCAGAGACATGATAAGGCGGACAGCATCCTGAAGCAGATCGCAGCCGGTGCCCCTGAGGATGATATTGAGGCATACAGATATTTCAACAGACAGCTGTGTGACAGGATCACCTATCACGATGACGGTACTCCCGGTGCACATACGGTATACAGCGCACTGTGCGGAAGCGGAGCAGTCTGTGACGGTTACAGCAAAGCGTTTTTCGCATTATGTACCATGACCGGAAGGAGATGTATGAAGGTTGGTACAGGTGAACATTCAAGAAATGTGGTCTTCATTGACGGAGTACCAAAGTGGATCGATGTGACTTGGAATGATCAGGCAGGGTACAATAAGGTCTTTCTCGCCGATATAGATCAGGCAGGTATGGATTATATTAAAAAACCGGGGACGTATTATGAATTTAAGTAATGAAGGAAAGCAGAAAAGGGATACCGGCAGCAGGATGCATGGAATGAGACGGATAGCCCGTACGGCGGGTGTACTGCTTCTTGTGACCTGCATGCTTACAGGCTGCACAGCGGTCGATTATTCAGCTCTTGCCAATAGCATAAGGACCGCCGGAGAGGCAGCTGAGGATGAGACTGAGCAGGCTCAGGATGTGATCCGGACCGGGGAGGTCGAACTGGCAGGCGAGGCGGATAACGGCGGAACTGCAGGGGGGATAAGAAAGGCTGAGACAGATCTGACAGAGATACCGGCTTTCGGATATTCGGCAGAGGATCTCAGAGAGCTGATCCCGCATTATGAGCTCAGGTATTTCCTGCACGATCTGGATGATGAAATGAAGGAGAACTTCCTGGCACTTTATCTTGCTGTATCGGAGTACGATGATTCATGCATCCTCCCGCACAGCCTGGATGAAGAAGGTATGGAGGTTATGCAGTATCTGCTGAGCTTTGAATGTCCGGAGCTGCTGCATTATCAGGGATCGACCATGGAGCTGTGGGATATGAAGCACGGATCCTCGACGGCTTATCAGGAGATGCATTTCAATTATGCGTTGAGCAGGGAAGACTCACAGGCACAGTACAAGCAGTGTCGGAGCGAGGCGGAAGCCATTGCCGCAACCGCAGAAAAAGAGACTGACGGCAGTGACCTTGCCAGAGAAAAATACGCATATGACTACCTGACTTCAAGGATATACTACAACATTCAGGCCCCCAATTCAGGGAATGCCTTCGGCGCGCTGGTTTCAAATCAGGCAAAATGTGACGGTATCAGCCTGGGAATGAAATGGGTCTGTGAGGAGATGGGTATACCGTGCATGATCCTGGCAGGGCAGGAAAACGGCGATCCGATCGGGCATGCGTGGAACATTATCGGTATCGACGGAGAGTTTTACGATGTGGATGTGACGCTGGATGTACAGGGAGAGGGCAAGCCGGTGTACAATCTGTATCCTGCATTCAATGTCAGCAGGACCTGGATCCGCGATAATTTCCCGGTCAAGGAAGTCTATCGTAATCATTTCGTGATCCCCGGGTCGGTATCGATGGACAGAAGCTATCATGCCTGTGCCGGAGAGTTTTTCAAGACCGGGGAGAGCTGCTGGCAGCATTACTCAGACGCGCTGGACGCTGCAATGGAAGACGGAGATCATACAATAATGCTGCAGTTTGAGTCATACGGAGATTTTGCAGGCTTTGTCAGTACGGTGAGTGATATGCATCAGGACTGGGTCAATTCAAGACGGACCAATATAAGCAGCAATATGCTCAGAAATGAGAAGTACCGTACAGTCTCTATGGAGATCACGTTTAACTGATGTCCGGCCTCGCCATGAGGCGGGCATCGCGGGCAGATATTAAGAATATTATGGATTACAGTTAAGAATGTATTAACAATGAAATACCCGGGAGAACGGCACGTATTAATTACCGGATACACTCCAATCAGGGACTATATTTTGATTAAAAAACACAAAAAAACTGTATATTATACAAAATATGGTTTTTTTGTAAAAGAAGTGGTATAATACCGTCCAAATAGTATCATGAGTATTGTGCCCATTTGACAGCGGTTCGTTATGAACGATATCGGATGGGGCGTTTGGATCAGGATTTGCGGCGCTTCTTCAAAGGAAAGAGGCGTTTTGGGATATAAAAAATGTATTTCTGAGGTGACAGGATGAACAAAGGTGCATTGATCGGAATAATTGCAGGAGTAGCGGTTGCAGCCGGATTTACCGGATTTGCGATCAGCAGGACCAGATCTGCTGAGCTCACTTTGCAGGAGAGCGGCAGGGTATTGCTGGGAAATGACATAGACGATGAAAAATACAAGGAGTTCGGGGAAGGCAGCAAATATCTGCTGACCAAGAGCAATCGGGTCAAGCTGATGACTTCCGATGGAGAGACGGGTATGATACCGTCCTCCAGCTTTGCTGTTTTTGACAGCGGAAGCTCCAAGTCATTCTCCGGAGCAGTGCTTCTGGACTTCAATGACCTCAAGAGCAATTTCATCAATAATTATTATATCCCCGAGGGTATGGTACTTAACAGGTCCGAGGACGGGTATTCTGTTGATGCGACCGGAGGCACCATAACCTTTGGTGATAATTTATTCAAGGTGAGCGATGACAAGTATCTGGTACAGTCACCGTCACTTAAGGTGGTATTTTCGGAGAATGATATCAGACCGGTCTCCAATTTTGTCCAGGTCAATGTTACGGAGGATAAGATCGTATGCCTCCTTACCGATGAAAACCTGTGGACAACGATCTCAGAGGATTGTTATATCGAGACGGAGAGCGGAGTTAAGGTATATCCGATCACTCAGAAGATAGAAGACGATACCTACAAGCTCTCTGTGGCCGGTCTCTCGGTAGCAGCAGATGACAACGTCATCCTCACACAGGACCAGACAAGAAAGCAGGTAGTACCCAAGTTTATCGTGGATGTACAGGACGGAGTTGACGGAGCTCAGGGTACGGCAGGAACCAACGGTGATTCAGGAGCATCCGGAAGTGCGGGTTCTCAGGGTACAGCCGGTATCAGTGGCACACAGGGATCTTCAGGTGTGGAGGGATCGGCAGGAACCTCTGCAGCAGCAGGTGCGGCAGGCGCTACCGGTGCCAACGGAGCAGCAGGCAGTATCGGTTACAGCGGACTTACAGCATATGAGTCAGCGCTGGCAACAGCCATGGATGCTTACCGCCAGTTCCTTGAGGACCCCGAGGCAGAAGGGATCCTTATCGATGATGTCACAGATTATGAAGATCTGACGGCCGAAGAGTGGTATGAGGCATACAAGGAAGCAACCGGATATTCAGATTATGAAATGATAACTGAAGTAGGATATTTTATAGGCGATGAATCAGACTATTATCAGGCATTCACAGGAAGCACCGGCAATTATTCCACATATGTGAAGCAGGCTGAAAAAGAATATAAGAAAGCCTATGAGAAGGCGAAAAAGGCTGCATATGATGAGGCGATGATAAATGTGTCTGAAGAAGAGCGTCCTACTCTTGAGGAGTGGAGCAAGACCGGGTTTGCGACCTTTGAAGAATGGAGCAAGGAGAAGCCTATCGAGCAGTGGTATCAGGAGTATAAGACCGAGAGCCAGATAACCGAAGACTACGATATGATAACCAAAAAGGGTGTCTTCGTAGGTACCGAGAGTGAGTGGGAGGCGATCTTCAACGGTAAGACAGGAAAGACCGGTCAGACCGGAGATGAAGGTACTGAAGGTAAAAAGGGAAGGAGTGCATACGAGGTCGCTCAGGACGAAGGCTTCACGGGAACCATAGAAGAATGGTACGAGACTCTCAAGGGAAGCGATGGCGATGACGGCTCAGAGGGTGAAACAGGTGCAGAAGGCCGTGAAGGAACCGGCGGAACCGAAGGCGATGATGGAAAAAAAGGTACGCTGGGAGATATTGGAGAAACCGGCGCTGAGGGTACGAAAGGCGATGAGGGTAAAAACGGAACAGCCGGAAGCAACGGGAATCAGGGTACAAATGGTACCAACGGCTCCAATGGAAGCGGAGGAGCAATCGGCGATAAAGGAACCGAAGGTACTGCAGGAAGGACTGCTTATCAGAAGGCTGTAGAAGAAGGGTCATTTTCCGGTACTGAAGAAGAATGGCAGGAAATGCATTCAGGAAAAGATGGAACCGACGGAACAGACGGCGCTGACGGCACCAACGGCAACAAAGGTCAGAACGGAGTAAAGGGAGCGGAAGGAACCAACGGAACCAACGGTAATGATGCAGAGGACGGCGAGAACGGAACCAACGGCACCGAAGGCAAGGAAGGAACCAACGGAAAGGGCGGTTCTAACGGAACCGGAGGCAGCACAGGTCAGGAAGGTCATGCCGGCAGCAACGGTGTTGAAGGAGACACAGGAAAAGAAGGGACAGACGGCAGTTCAGGCGAGGAAGGACAGGCGGGCTCTAACGGAGGAACAGGTCCAAACGGAGCTGACGCAGTGCAGAAATCCACGCTTAATGCCGCGATCCCGGTAATGACCTTCAGTAAATGGAATGTGGGAGCCAATTCCCTGTCGGGGACCATACAGGTCAAGGATACAAGCCTTATGCTCAGTCAGATGAAGAATCTGGGTCAGGCTAATTATCCTGCACATGTTACGATCTATAATGAGGCAACAGGAGAAGAGATCTCATGTATTACTGCAACAGGATCTGCAGAAACCAATAATTTCTTCAATCAGGTAAATGGCAGAGGAGATATGACATCGTTTGAATTTGCTTTTCAGACAAGCGATGATCAGGCATACAAGGCACTGGGCTGCGGAGCACTGGAGCCGGATACAGCCTACAGGATATCCGTGACTGCGTACTATATGTCCAGGACTGAGGAGAGTTCGGACAATACTATCTACTCGAGAGAATTCATAAGCAGGTATTTCTATACCGATTCAGCGGGAGCTTTCCTTGCAAAGGAAAAGGAAGACATTAATTCGGTGACGGTATCCAGCATGATCGCTGAAGAGTTCAGAAGCTCAGTACACTCGGTAGTGGTATTCCTGCTCAGCCCGGAGCAGAATGATGGTTTTGACCTGACTGCTGCAGGCTCGGGTGACTATGTATACAAGTACTCTATTGACTATGAGTCCAATCTGATAACCGGCGAAGCCGGCAGTGAAAGCACGGCAGTCGGCGAGACACCGATCGTCTTGGAGGAAGGTGAGTATGAGCATCTGCTTACAGTATCGGGGCTGTCATCAGATACAGATTATGTCGCCAGAGTGCTGGTTAATTCGGAAGCTCTCAGCGGAGAAAAGAAGAGCCTGACAAAGCAGGAGCTTGAGCTGTCGACTCTAAAGGCTTATCCGACCTGGGATGAGACCAAGAAGCCGCTGGCACAGTATAACCGTGTCACGGGAGCCTTTGAGGTATACAGACCGATAGTTACGGATAAGGATTCCGGAATACAGAGATACGAATATACTGCATACAGACAGAATGAGGATGGTACATGGGCGCTTTACAAGACCCAGTCAGTCGGAACTGATGCATCTGATCCGGTTTCCTTCTATCTGTCTGCAGGAGCAGAGAATAAGTATAAATTCTCTGTAACAGCAGAGTTTAACGATAATGAGAAGACTGTATTTTACGATCTTGGTGAGAGTGATCCGATATGGTCGGTAGGTTCCACACTGCCAGGCATAAACTTTGTGGAGACACATACCTTCAACAGCATGGAGGGCGAGATCATCATCAACCTGGATGCATCATCCTCATTGACGATCAATCCTACTCATCCTCTGCAGCTGAATATTTATGCCGACGGTGTATATGACAACACTATCACGCTTTATACAAATACGACTGAGGAAAAGGCAGTGGGTGCATACGGATACTCGATATCAAAATTCCCGGCGTCCTATGAGCAGCCGTTTACCAATACTCTTACATTTGATCTAAGCCTATGTGACCTGTATCAGAATACAGATTACAGCATTGATATCAAGGGTTACATGAATCTCGGCGACGGGAACGGGAGCCTTTTGAGAGATGTAGGTACAGTCAGATTCCAGACAAGGACTACCAATTCCATGACATGTCAGTGGAATGCACTTACTGATGCGCAGAAGGCTGATGCTGAAGTTAAGAAGAGTGCTATTGCGATAAATCTGGCATTGCAGACATCATCTACTGAGAAGGATGGCGATAAGGAAGTTAAGACCGCTCAGGGCAGATATGACGAAGAGGAGCTTATCAAGGGCAAGGTCGTACTGCAGCTTTATGCGGGTCAGAGTACAGAAGGTACACAGAGGGGCTACGCCGAGATATGTCAGGAAGAGGATATGCTCAAGCTCCTCAAGAAGAAGAAGGTAGAGAATCCTCAGACGCATGATATCACATACGAGGATGACCCTGATTCTCCGGGACTCCTGATACTTGCTTCAAGATTCGGATATGGCGAAGTCCCGCTTGCACAGGGTGATTACACCATCAAGGTATCAACGGCAGCCGATGAGACCTACGGAATGCATACGGCTACTGTTCAGGGGCAGAAGACACTCACATATACCAATTTCTATCCGCTTCTTGCAACGACTAAGGTACTTGCGGCAGCGGCTAAGCCGCCATCACTGTTTCTTGCACCGCAGGCTGCAGTGAAGGTTACGCCTATTCTCAACTCGGAAGCAGGTGAGTACGGTGAGGCTGTTGATACTAAGCTCGCTGCAGATGCGATAATCGGATATACGGTCGAATCAAAGTATGACAATACAGCCAGACTTGGTGAGAGCATAACATATTATGCCCTTGAGTATAATACATTCTTTAACTACATTAAGAACAATTCAGCGCGGTATAAGCAAGACCCGGATACATTTGATAAGAAACTCTGCGATCCTATCGGAAACTACCGTGAGAATTATTCCGGTGCGGAAAAGCTGATGACGGTAACAAGGACCATGCAGAGTGACAGTACCTCAGTACCTAAGGTTGCAATTCTATTCGATGGTACGAGGACTGAAACGGTTAAGGATGCTTCTGTGACACGTACCTCCAAGGGTTATTATGTATATCATGCTGGCAGTCCGGAAGGGAAGACCGGAGGCGTCAAGGGCGGCATGAGCAGAGGCTACAGGTATGTATTTGCGTTTACAGTGGAATATAATACCACCGGTCAGGCCGGAGACACTCAGATATTCCCGTATGACCATTCAGACTATGATCTGTACAGGGACAGCTACGGTATCGGCTATGTTAACGGAAGTCCGCAGTTTGTGACCTATGCGTATGTGCTCAATTCAGGGATAATGGAGGCTCCGCTTACGGATCCGACGATCCATACTTATCTGAAGGAATGTAAGCCGCAGCTTCAAAAGGACAAGAACGGAAAGTACAGTGCAGATCTTTCTGATTCGTCCGGCAGTGCTGAGCTCAGGTATTACTATACTGATCCGGATAATACGATCAAGACTAATGCCAGGATATCATACTATGGCGATGGCAGCGAGACTCCGGCAACGGATACAGTAGGTGAGGCGGATACGTGGAATTCGGTTATGCTTAATTACATAGTCGGCACTAACGGAAGGCTGATAACACCGCTTATCGATTACTCGGTCTATATACCTGATTATTCTCCCATGCTGCACTATTACTGGGATGAGAACAAGACCGATGAGAGCTATATGAATCTGGGTGCTGTATGGGCCGACTGGGACTGGGACTATTATGTGGCTATGAATGGTCTTAAGCCTGTATGCTCGGTAGAGAAGGAAGGTGACAATTATATTAAGTTCGTCTTCAAGAACAATGCTAACAGCCAGTTTTTCTGCAGCAGATCTTATGCACTGAGAGTATATCCCAAGAAGGACGGAGAGAGGCTGCGCAAGGACGGGCAGGACATATCATTCCTGCTGGTTCTCTCACCGACCAGTGATAATTACTACGTTGGAAAGCTTCCTGTTACTGAACTTTCGGATTACAGACGTCAGAAGCTGACCTTTGATGCAGAGATCATTTATGACAACGGAGATCAGGGCTGGGTTGCGCTGGCTGATGATATGTCTCCCGAAGGCTTTGGTCTAAGATACTTGAGCAGAAACAGCACGGATTCAGTCTCCTTTACCTGGCAGAATTATCTTGTAGCGGGTAATGAAGGTAAGCTTATACCTTCCGGAGGACTTTTCGTACACAGGACACAGGATTACTGCCAGACACTGGAGGATACCGTCGGCAAAGCAAAGAGGGTCAAGCCTACCTTTAATTACAGGACCAACGATAAGTCATATTCAAAATTCCTGTATCCTACTATGTTCGGAATTGATGATTCAGGTGCATCGGCTGAAGTAGGTGACCTCACACCGGCAAAGAGTATCGTTGTGCCGAGAGGATCGAGTGTAGCCATGGCGGAAGTCGAAAACGGCGGCGCGGTTGATATTGAGTATATTCTCCCGTCGATCGATTATCAGAAGTATCAGTCGGCGTCAACTAATATTACACTTAAGGCATTTACGGTAAAGGCAATTACAGAGGCAAAAGCAGCATCCGGCTATGAAGAGGAAGAGATCGCTCATGAGCTCATGTGTGCTGTATTCTGTACTGATGCTGATGGCTGGAGCAAGGACTGGGCATACGACCTCGGCAACATCGGAAAGGCTGAAAAGGGATACCTTAAGACACTGACTATACTCATGAAGTCGGACGGTACGATTTACGGCTACAAGGATGACAGCGGCAATGTGATCAGGTATGTCCCCGGAAAGACTGAAGAGCTTTCCGAAGGTCTGCCAAAGATCGAAGGACTGGAGGGAGAAAAGAACTATTACCTTTCCTTCTACATGGATTTCGTAAGTGAATCAGGCAGTACCGTGCAGAAGATCATTAACGGACAGGATAAGCAGGAACAGGGAGAGACGGATACCAGAGCCGTGTATTACGCAAGTACTGCAACAAGGGTGTCGATCACTACAGCTGCAGTAGCATATTCCAACGCAAATTATTTCAATAAGTACCTTACTTTCCGTGTCGGACTTTCAAGGTCATATGACGTCGGAATGGAATATGAGATTTACGCAACAAAGGATGAGGCCGAAAGAGGTATGAAGCCCGAGGAAGGAGAGACAGCAACCGATCCGGCTGTACCGATAATACAGCTCAACAGCGGAACCGAGGCGGAGCTTTGGATCAGCAGACCGACCGAAGGACAGTATCAGACGGACATTAACCAGAATCTTCTTATGTGTGATCTTTCTCCGTATATTCTGCACGAAAAGGGGCTGACAACACTTTCGCCAAATACGACATATTATGTGAGGGCGACTGCCGTTGAGAAAGGCTCAACAGCGGAAGTCGGACATACGGTATTCACGTTCAGGATCAGACCGACCAATGCATCTACAGTAATCGAAGCCTCAGAAAGGACAGATGTCAGGATCGTATTTGAGGCAACAGTTGATAACGCGCAGAATAAGGTAATGGGATACAGGTTCGTTGGAGAAACTGTGGCAGATACAGTGCCGGATGAATATGCTCCGATCAATAATAAAGCATTGTATGCCGTAAGATTTACTGATCTGGCAGGAAACCGTATAGAAACGGAATATGACAATTATGTATACAGGCTTGACAATGATGACATCAGATACAAATTCGCGCTTGAAGATCTCGCGCCGGAGCAGCAGTACAGACTGTGCGTATACGGCGTGAGGGATGATGATCTGGACGGACTGTCCAATAAGGTCGATGACATTGGCACAACGTATACATGGGATCAGTTCTTCGGCAAGGATAAAAATGGCATCAACAGAGTAACTGTTGAGACGGAAGAAGAAGTGACAAGATACAGGGCTGATGAGTTTAATGCCTTTATCAATTCCTTCTGGACGGACGAAAAGGATGAAGAATCAGGAAATTATCTTGATTCCGCGGCAATGGATGGTATAGAGGCAGGCTTCCTGATGGGTTATCAGACCTTGCAGACAGCTCCTGCTGGCGGTATCTATATCCCGATCAATGAACAGTACGAATACCCGCTGGCAGACTGGACGATCAATACAAATAATCGCAAGCTGATCCGTATGGATCTGAAGGATTCCATAGGTGTTGTAAAGACTGATACAAGCAGCGGACGTGAGCTTCAGGGCTTCAGCAAGATAGTCTGGACGATTACCAATAAGACTACCAAGAAGGTCTTCTACGGAACCGACGAAGTTGCTTCAGACGGAACTAGCAGCTCAATGTTCCACTATGTATATGTGACCGAGGGCGGAAAGCCGGTGCTGGCAAACGGAAAGTTCTATTATGAACTCGTGCTGGATCCGGATGTTGAGAGTGAGAAACTGGAAGACGATACAAATTATGACGTGACAGTTCAGGCATATATCGATGCTTCTTCAGTAGCGGCAGATTATACGTGGAGTTACACTACGGACAAGTTGACCTTTAAGGATTGACGGAGGTTATTACCATGAATAAGTTGAGAAAGCTTTCTACAAAAACGAAAATAGTTTTTGCAGCAGTCGCGGCGGTCTCCGGAATACTCTTCGGTATCATGGGCATCATGGTTGGAAAGACTATGATAAGTGAACCGGATGATATTGTGGTAAAGGCAGGTACGGTGGTATATGACAATACATATACCCCGATCGAGCTGACTGCAGATGCTGTGATCAGAAAGGGCAAGCTTGGAGAGTACTACCTGGATGACGGAACGCAGGAGTACGCACTTGGGACGCACACAATGGCATATTCCGGAGACGGAATACAGTTTATCGGAGGCGGATATCGTGTCGGAGACGACGGGATCATCGAGGAGCTGTCTGACGATATGCAGTTCAATGATTTTACAGAATCCAGTCTGTATAAGCTCGGTGACAGGAAATACATCCTGACAGGTCCCCAGATAACCGATACTGATAATTCTATGAACACCAGAAATTATGCGTATGTGGTTATGGATACAGCGGGCAATGCCAAGGTACTGTCTGATTCAATGAGTCTTAAGACTACAAAGCCGACTACACTGCAGAGCGGTGACATTCAGTTTGAAATAGCCAAAGAGGAGGCCAGAGTTGCGAACCAGAGTGTTAACATGGGAAAGCTGATCGGCACTACCAATACGTATGATTCTTCTTTGGTAAAAGGACTCGATGAAGAGGATACACCGGATGAGATCAAAATTTCTGTAAAAGGCGGTAACGGCGGAATCGGTGGCGACGGCGGAAGCGGCGGAACCGGTGGAGTCGGCGGTAACGGTGGAATCGGTGGTGACGGCGGAAGCGGCGGTACAGGCGGTTCCGGAGGAGCAGGCGGTAACGGCGGTAACG